>CAZYCD010000118.1:0-14583 GCA_964645345.1 uncultured Micromonosporaceae bacterium | reverse complement strand
CCGCGTCCATCAGCGAACCGCCCGGCGGCAGCTCCCGCTGGTGCGGCAGCTCCCGCTGCTGGGGCAGCACCCGGTCGCCTATGCGTACCTCGGCGCGCGCCGGGACCGACGTGAACACGGCGCGGTCCACCTTGAGCAGGTCCACCGGCAGCCGCCGCAGCGAGGCGAGCGGGGTGGTACCGGTGCCGTACTGCACCAGGGCGGTACGCACACCGAGCGAGCGCAGCGCGCCGAGCTGGGCCACCGCCGCGCTGAGGTCACCGCCGCCCAGGCCCTGCTCGGTCACCTCCAGCACCAGGCGCTCGGCCTGCAGGTCGTGGCTTCCCAGGGCGGCGGCCACCGCGTCGACGATCTCCGGCGCGGCGAGCTGGCCGGCGGCCAGGTGTACACCCAGCCACAGGTCCCAGCCGTCGCTCAGCCAGCGGGCCAGTTGCCGGCACGCCTCGTGCAGCAGCCAGCCACCGATCTCGTCGATGAGGTCGGCGGCCTCGGCCACCGGTACCAGGTCGACGGCGTTGACCGTGCCGAGCCTCGGGTGCCGCCAACGCAGGAGGGCGGCGGCCCCGACCGGTACCCCGCGGGGCAGGTCGAGCACGGGCTCGTACAGCAGGTCCAGTTCGCCCCGGTGCACGGCGCCGGGCAGTTCGCGCTCCAGGAACCTCCGCCGCTGCAGGGCGGTGGCCAGTGCCTCGTCGTACCACTCGATGCCGGTGGAGCGCAGCTGGCGGGCGCGGCTGAGCGCGGCCTCGGCCCGGGACAGGGCGTCCCCGACGCTCGCCGCGCCGGCCAGCTCGGCCAGCCCGATGTTGGCCGCCAGCCGGATGGTGATGCCAGGCAGCGTGAACGGCTCGCTGAGCGCGTCGCGCACGCGGGCGGCGAGCGCGTAGGCGGGTACCGGCGGGTGGGCGGTGGCGACCGCGAACACCTCGTCCATCAGCCGCGCGGCCAGGTCGTTGCCGGCGACGGCTGCGCGGAGCCGCCGCCCGACCTCGACAAGGACCGCCTCACCCGCCCCCTGCCCGTGGACCTCGGCGACGGCGGCGACCTCGTCCAGCTCGATCAGCAGCAGGGCGCCGGGCTGCCCCGGTACCGCCCGCATGCCGGCCACCGTGCGGGCCAGTTGGCGCCGGTCGGCCAGGCCGGTGAGCGGGTCGGCGCCGGTCGGGGCGCCGGCGGGGTTCGAACCGGCGGCGGCGGCCGGCGCCGGTACCCGGTGCCCGACGTCGCGCAGGTGCAGCACCAGGGCGCCCACCTCGGGTACCGCGCGCTGGTCGCTGACCGTCGACTCGGTCTGCCGCCACCGCCCGAACCCGTCCCGCAGCCGCGCGTAGATCAGGGCCGGCGGGCCTTGCGGCCCGGGCGGCGCGGACCGCAGCCGGGTCAACCGGCCGCCGACCGCGTCGGCGTCGTCCGGGTGCACCAGCGCGACGAACGACCGTCCCATCACGTCCTGGTCGGAGAGGCCGAACAGGCGCGCCGCGGCCGGCGACTGCCACCGCACCACCAGGTCGTCGTCGAGCACGAGAGTCACGTCCGTCGACCCCGCGATGAGCGAGCGGAAATGCGCCTCGCGGCGGACCGCGCGGCGGGCCAGCCTGCGCAGGTCCACCAGTGCGAACGTCTCCCGGGCGGCGAGGGTGGCGGCCGCGGCGACACCGAGCATGACGGCGACCGCGTTGAAGGGGTGGCCGGTGGTCACGTGGTACGCGGTCGCCGCCAGCGCGCCGCCGACCGGTACCACGAGCAGCGGGTACCCGACGGAGTCGTCCTCCGCGCCGCAGCCGCCCTGCGGCTGCGGGCGGGCCGCGGTGTGCCGGGCGGCGGCATGGCTGACCGCGGGGCCGATCACCACCGGTACCGCGACTGCCAGCAGCCGCCCCGGCGAGCCGCCCGATTCCAGGACGACCGCCACCCCGGCGACTCCGACCATCGACAGCGCGGCCCCGGCGGCACAGCTCAGCGCGGCCCATCGGTGACGGGTCGCGCCCAGTGCGGTGACGGCCGCGATGGCCAGGCCGGTGCAGCACGTCAACGCGATGCCCACGGCCAGCGCGTGCGTACCCTGCCGGGGCGCGACGAGCAGCCAGGCCGTGTACCCGAAGCACACGCCGAAGCCGGCGCCGTCCAGCAGCCGCCGGATCCGCGCCCGGCCGCCCGGTACCACGCCGGGCGTCACGAGTAGACCGATCAGGTACAGCAGGGTGCTGATGAGCAGCCCGGCGGCGGCCAGGCCGGCCGCGGAGACGTCCGCCGCGGCCGGATGCCCGTCGATCAGCAGCGCGCCGGTCACGGCGGTACCGGCGCACAGGACGCCGAGCCCGGTGAACCCGGCGCCCCGGCAGATCCCGGCAGGCATCGCCGCGGTGTGCAGGCGCCACGCGAGCCGGATCAACAGTCCACTGTGGACACCGGCCGAGATGGCCACGCCGGCGGCCACGGCGGCCGGGGCGGGCAGCAGACCGTCGGCACCGGCCAGCAGCGGCACCAGGCTCAGCAGCAGGATGGCGGGCAGCGTCACGGCTCGGGAACGCCATCGGCTGAGGCTGACCGAGGGAGTCCGGGAGCGGCGGACAGGCTCAACTGACATCGCGCCGGTTGATCCTTATCTGGAGGGGGGCCGGTGGGGCCCAACCCCACCTATCAACCGACAACGATCCCCGGGGTACCCGGGTTACGGCCTCAGCGCACCGGGCTGTCGACGGTATCCGACCGGCGCAGTGCGACGACCGGAATGGTCCGGCTGGTCCTGGATTGCAGGTCCGCGAACAGCGGCGCGGCGGCCACCTGTGCCCGCCAGACCCGCTCCCGCTCGTCGCCGTCGAGCAGGGTGGCGACGACCGGGAACGACTCCCGACCGACCTCCACGACGGCCTGCGGGTGGGCGACCAGGTTGTGGTACCAGGCGGGGTTCCTGGGCCGGCCGCCGTTGGCGGCGAACACGACGTACCGGTCGCGGTCGCGCAGGTAGGCCACGGGCGAGGTGTAGGTCCGTCCGGTGCGGGCGCCGGTGTGGGTGAGCAAGAGCAGCGGGGTACCGGCGAACGCGGCGACCTGACCGCCGCAGGCCCGGAACTCCTCGATGATCTGCCGGTTGCGCTCAACCCGATCCGACATGCCGCCCTCCGTTCGGCTCGTCCGCAAGCCAACTGTAAGGGGTACGCCCCGGTCGGCAGAGATCCCTTCTGATGTCCGATTGTCGACGTCAGATGTTTCCGCCGCCTGCGTGTTCAGCCGGCGGCCGCCCCGTCCCCGCTCTCGACCGCGCGGCGCAGGGCGGCGAACTCGGCGGCGAGGCGGTCCAGGGTGTAGTGCGCGTTCAGGCCGCTCGGGTTGGGCAGCACCCAGATCCGGGTGTCGCCGACCCGCTTCGGCTGCTCGCCGACCACCGCGTCCCGGGCGTCGAACGCGGTCCGGTAGGCGCCGATGCCCAGCACGGCCAGCCACCGCGGGCGGTACCGCCGGGCACGGGCGCGCAGGGCCCGGCCGCCGGTCACCAGTTCCGCGGGGGACAGCTCGTCGGCCCGGGCGCTGCCGCGGGCCACCACGTTGGTGACCCCCAGCCGGTAGCGCAGCAACTCCCACTGTTCCTGCGGACCCAGTTGGCGGTCGGTGAAACCGGAGCGGTGCAGGGCCGGCCAGAACCGGTTGCCCGGCCGGGCGAAGTGCTGCCCCACCGCGGCCGACCACAGCCCCGGGTTGATGCCGCAGAACAGCACGTCGAGCCCGGGCTCGATCACATCGGGGATGCGTCGCCCGGCGGCGGCGACCAGCTCGGCCGGTGTCGGGCGGGCACGACGGGTGGTGGCATGGTCGCTGGGCATGACGCCGTGAGCGTAACCCGGCCCGTACCAGCGGCGGCGGTCGACCAGCGGGCGACGCCTGCGGAGCCCGCCACGGCCCGCGTTGGAATAGCCTTGGTCATCTGGCAGGGCGACCGGGTGCGGAGTATCCGCGCACCGGCCGCCCCGGAGCGGGACAGGGGGCGGCATGGCGAGCGAGGACAACGAGGCGAACCGGTTGGCGGACGAGGTGATCGGCGGGTGGTTCGAGGCCGAGCCGATGTTCCCGACGCTGCTCGGGATACCCGGCCACGACGACCGGCTGGCCGACCTGTCCGCCGAGGCGGAGCAGCGGCTGCGATCCGATCTGCAGGGCTTCGCCGAACGCGGCGACGCGCTGGCGTCCTCCACAATGGACAGTGCCGAAGCGTTGACCGCGACCGTCGTCGCGCAGCAGGCACGGGTACGCATCGACATGATCGACGCGGGGCTCGTCGAGTACGGGATCAGCGACCGGATGGGCTCACCGGTAGCCGAGATGTTCATGTACCTGCCGATGATCACGCTGCCCAACGCCGGTGCCGCGCGCGACCTGGTGACCCGGCTCGGCGCCCTTCCCACCTACATCGAGCAGGCCACGCAGCGGCATCGCGAGGGGCTGGCTGCCGGGCTGTCACCGGTGTCGCTGCTGGTCCAGGGCGCCATCGCGCAGCTCGACCGGTACCTCGCCGACGGGCCCGCAACGCTCCTGGCTGGTCAGCAGGGGCCACCAGACGCCCCGTCGTTCGTCGACGACCGGACCCGGGTACTCGCCGACGCGGTGTGGCCGGCCCTGGCCCGGTACCGGGACGTGCTGTCGGCCGAGTTCCTTCCGGTGGGACGCACCGACGACCGCGCCGGGCTGTGCTGGCTGCCCGGTGGTGAGGAGCGGTACGCGGCCCTGGCCCGCGCGCACACCACCACCGACTGGAGCCCGCAGCGCATGCACCAGACCGGGCTGGACGTCATGGCCGGGCTGGCCGAGGAGTTCGCCGAGCTGGGCGAGCGCGTCTTCGGCACCCGCGACCTGGCGACCATCTTCGCGCGGCTGCGCGACGATCCGGCGCTGCGCTGGCGCGACGGCGATGAGCTGCTGGCGGCAGCCCGCGCCGCCATCGCCCGCGCCGAGGCCGAGGCCCCGCGCTGGTTCGGCCGGATCCCGCCGGAGCGCTGCGAGGTGGAGCCGGTACCGGCGGCCACCGCACCCGCCGCGCCCGGCGCCTACTACATGGTGCCGACGCTGGACGGCAGCCGCCCCGGCATCTACTACGCGAACACCTACCAGGCCGAGAACCGCGGCCGGTACACCTCCGAGGTCACCGCCTTCCACGAGGCCGTACCGGGTCACCACTTCCAGCTCACCCTGGCGCTCGGCCTGACCGACCTGCCGCTGCTGCGCCGGCTGGCCGACGTCAACGCCTACGCCGAGGGCTGGGGGCTCTACTGCGAGCGGCTCGCCGACGAGATGGGCCTGTACTCCGACGACGTGGCCCGGCTGGGCATGCTCACCATGGACGCGATGCGCGCGGGGCGTCTCGTGGTGGACACCGGCCTGCACGCGAAGGGCTGGTCGCGCCAGCAGGCGATCGACTACCTGACGCAGAACACGCCGATGCCGGTACTCGAGATCGTGTCCGAGGTCGACCGGTACATCGCCGCGCCGGGGCAGGCGCTGTCCTACATGGTCGGGCGGCTGGAGATCCAGCGCATCCGCGGTGAGGCGCAGCGGCGGCTCGGCGACCGGTTCGACATCCGGGCCTTCCACGACCGGCTGCTCGCCGACGGCTCGCTGCCGATGACGGTACTGGACCGGATGATGACGGCGTGGGTGGACGAGGTGGAGGCGGCGCCTACCGGCTCGTGAGGCCGGGCGGCCCGCCGAGTGCCTCGCCTACCGGGCCGAGAGCATCGCCGGGGCGCGGCGGAGCGGCGTCGCCCAGCAGCGGGGCGGGCAGCCAGCGTAGCCACGCCGGCGCCTGCCCCGCCTCGTCCAGCTCGCCAGCCAGCTCGTGCATCAGCCGTGCGGTGTAGGCGAAGTGCCCGTCCGGGTGGACGAGCATCTCCCGCAGCGGTACCAGTTCCTCGCGCTCCAGAACGTCCACAATGCACAGTCGCAGCTCGGTGATCTCCAGCCGCCGGTTCAGGTCCTCGGCGGCGTTGCGCCAGTCCAGCAGGCGGCGCACCAGGTCCCGGTCCCGGGAGGCGTTCAGCGCGCCGGAGACCAGGGCGGTGTCCACCGCCCCGAGCATCAGCCGCGGGTACACCTGGCCGACGCCCTGGTTCTCCGGCAGGAACCGCGGGTCGAGCAGTACCTGTTGATTCTGTGCCAGCTCCCGCCGTAACGCGGCGATGGCCCGCGCCCGCGCCTGCGCCTGGCCCGCCCAGCGGTCCGCGGGGATGCCGGTCACCGCGGCCACCAGCGCCAGCGCGGTGCTGGGCGCCTGCAGCCAGTCGCGGGCGGGATCGGTCCACCACCACACCGACACCGCCAGCGCGGCGACTAAAGTGGACAGTGTGACCAGCCGGATGGCGATCCGCAGCACGGCGAGGCCCTAGCCGTTGCGTGCCGGCTGCCCCGGCACCCCCCACACCCGCCCCAGCGGCGTCGGCGACGGCGCCGCGTGCGGCTCGTGGCTCAGTACCATCATCGCCAGGCCGAAGGCGGCAGAGCCCTGGCTGTTGCGCCGGGTCGCCTGGTCGAAGTCCTCCTCGTAGGCCAGTTCGTTGAGGTGGCACGTGCTCAACAGCCGGCGCAGCCCCTGCGGCGTGTACTTGCGGCCCAGCAGCACCTGGATCGACTCGCCGGCCCGGTAGGGGATCGTCTCGCGGTTGGGCAGCATGAGCGTGATGGTCTGCCCGCTGTGGTTGACGTAGTTGCCCTCGACCCGGATCTGCTCGTCGCCCTCAGCCGAACTGGTGAAGCGCAGCCAGTTGGTGTCGATGGTCAGGTCGGTGTACATGCCGAGCGCGGCGGTCACGAACTCGTTGTAGAGCCGGCTGCCGGCCCGCTCCTCGGCCGCCGCGCGCACCGACTCCGGGTCGGTGTTGCGGGTGATCGCCACCTCCAGCGCCAGCCGGTCCTGCGGGCGCAGCAGGTTGGTCAGCCGCTTGAGGAACGCCGCCTCGTCGTCGATGTTGGCCAGACTGCTGCCCAGCAGGCTGAACAGGATCGGATCGGTACCGACGAGGTCGTCGAGCAGGGAGCGCAGCGCGTCGATGGCGGTACGGTCCTCGAAGTCCAGCTCGACCGGGAGCACCCGGCCCGGCATGCGGCGCAGCGTCTCGGCGGTACCCAGGCGCAGCATCTGCCCGCTGATGTCGGTCGCCACGTAGAGCAGGTCCGGGTTCTCGGGCAGCATCCGGTCCAGCACGTGTCGGTCCTTGTCGCCGGTACCGAGGCCGAGACTCACGTAGTGGTACCTCGTGTCGCCGAGCGCGGGCAGGCAGGCGTCCCACAGCCGGGAGAACGACTCGATGCTGTCGTACATCACCGGGTAGGACGGGTCACGACAGACCAGCAGCCAGGCCAGGGTCGGACCCAACCCGACGTAGCGGAACCGGTTCTCGATGCGCTTGCCGGTACCGTCGGGTCCGCTGCCCTTCAGCCCGCGTACCAGGTCGAACAGGAAGTCCCGTGGGTCCTCGCCGTCCAGGTTGAGCGACCACCGGCCCCAGCCCTCGGCCAGTGAACTCTCCAGCCGGCTGAGCAGGCCATCCGCCAACGCTTCCCCACCTCCGCGCCGTCCCGTCCCGATCAACGATAGACGGTCGTCGCCACAGTCCGGCCGGCTCGGCTGCCGGGCCGCCGGACCGTGGCGGTGCGGGCTACGCCAGCTCGACCTCGGGGTACAGCGGGAAGTTGGCCAGCAGGTCGGACGCCTGCGCCGAGATCTTGGAGGCGATTCCCGGATCCAGCCGGTACTTCGCCTTCGACGGCCGGCCGGACTCGTCGGTGGCCGGCTCGGCACTGGTGAGCACGGTGACGATCAGCTCGGCGATCGCGTCCATCTCGGACAGTCCGAGCCCGCGGGTGGTCAACGCCGGGGTACCGATCCGCACGCCCGACGTGTACCAGGCGCCGTTGGGGTCCTGCGGGATCGCGTTGCGGTTGGTCACGATCCCGGCGTCCAGCAGCGCCGCCTCAGCCTGCCGCCCGGTCAGGCCCTGTGCGGACACGTCGATCAGTACCAGGTGGTTGTCGGTACCCCCGGTCACCAGCCGGGCGCCCCGGCGCAGCAGACCCTCGGCCAGCGCCCGCGAGTTCTCGACGATCCGCCGCGCGTAGTCGCGGAACGCGTCGGTGCGCGCCTCCGCCAGGGCGACCGCCTTCGCCGCCATCACGTGCGGCAGCGGGCCGCCCAGGACCATCGGGCAGCCGCGGTCCACCTGCTCGGCAAGGTCAGGGCCGCACAGGACCATGCCGCCGCGCGGGCCCCGCAGGGTCTTGTGCGTGGTGGTGGTGACGATGTGGGCGTGCGGTACCGGGTCGAAGTCCCCGGTGACGGCCTTCCCGGCGACGAGGCCGGCGAAGTGTGCCATGTCCACCATCAGCGTGGCACCGACCTCGTCGGCGATCTCGCGCATCGTCGCGAAGTTCACCAGCCGCGGGTACGCCGAGTACCCGCCGACGATGATCAGCGGCCGGAACTCGCGGGCGGCCTCGCGCAGGGCGTCGTAGTCCAGGAGCCCGCTCTGCGGGTTCGTACCGTAGCTGCGCTGGTGGAACATCTTGCCGGAGATGTTCGGCCGGAAGCCGTGGGTCAGGTGCCCGCCGGCGTCCAGCGCCATGCCGAGCATCCGCTGGTCGCCCAGCTCGTGCCGCAGCGTGGCCCAGTCCTCCTCGGTCAGCTCGTTGACCTGACGCACCCCGGCCCGGCTCAGGGCGGGCGCCTCGATCCTCGCGGCGAGGACGGCCCAGAAGGCGACCAGGTTGGCGTCGATGCCCGAGTGGGGCTGGACGTACGCGTGCGGGGCGCCGAACAGCTCGCGGGCGTGCTCGGCGGCGACCGACTCGACGACGTCGACCTGCTGGCAACCGGCGTAGAACCGGCGCCCGATGGTGCCCTCGGCGTACTTGTCGCTGAGCCAGTTGCCCATGGCCAGCAGGGTGGCGGGGGAGGCGTAGTTCTCGCTGGCGATGAGCTTGAGGGACCCTCGCTGCGCCGCCAGCTCGGCGGCGATCGCCTCCGCGATCCGGGGCTCGACTGCGCGTACGGCGTCCAGCGAGGCGTTGAACGCTGTGGACTCTGTGGTACCGGCCATCTCGGGAAGCTCCTCCGTGCTGATGGTGGGCGGCCCAGGCGCGCGGCACTTCGCATCGGCGGGGCCGCTTCCCGATGGTTGGTCCATCCCACTGCGCCAGTCACGACCCGATCCGGATGCTATCAGCGGCGGCGACCTGTATCGGGACCGCGCCATTGATCTCATTCTCACGCCTGGGCGTGTACTATCTAGTCAGTCTAGACAGGAAGGTTGGCCATGCACTGGCAGGTACAGGAGGCAAAGCAACGCTTCAGCGAGGTGCTGCGGGCCGCCGAGTCGGGGGAGCCGCAGATCGTGACCAAGCACGGCGAGGAGGTCGCGGTCGTCATCGACATCACCGAGTACCGGCGGCTGCGCGGCGAATCAATGACCTTGATGGAGTACCTCCAAGCCGACGCGTCGGCAGACGACGACTTCGAGATCGAGCGCTCTACCGAGCTGCCTCGTGACATCGACCTGGCCGGATAATGGCGTTCCTTCTGGACACCAACGTCATCTCAGAGATCAGAAAGAGCTCGCCGAACCCGAACGTCCGTGCCTGGTACCGGCAGCAGGCGACGGCGGAGGCCTATGTCAGCACGCTTGCGCTGGGCGAGATCAGGCAGGGCATCGAGCGGGTGCGCCCACGCGATACTAAGCAGGCCGAAGCCCTCGATCGCTGGCTTGATGGGCTCTTGACGGCCTACCGAGAGCGGATCCTTCCGGTGACCACCGAAGTCGCCCAGGCGTGGGGACGGCTCAACGCCTCGAACAAACCGCTCCCCATCATCGATGGCCTCATGGTGGCGACCGCCGTGGTGCACCGACTCACCTTTGTTACGCGCAACATTGCCGATGTCGCACGGACGGGGGTACCGGTCATCAACCCGTTCAATGCCCCTTCAGGGTAGAACCGACCTCAGTTCGAGCCGTCGCTTCCGGTTCCGAGCCGACGAGCTACCAGCCGCGCGCGCGCCACTCCGGCAGCGACGGCCGCTCCGCGCCCAGCGTCGAGTCCTTGCCGTGCCCCGGGTAGAACCAGGTCTCGTCCGGCAGCCGATCGAAGATCTTCGTCTGCACGTCGCCGATCAACGACCGGAAGTTCGCCGCCGACCCGAACGTGTTGCCCACCCCGCCCGGGAACAGCGAGTCCCCCGTGAACAGGTGCGGTACGCCCGACGGGTCCCGGTACAGCAGCGCGATCGAGCCCGGCGTGTGCCCCACCAGGTGGATCACCTCCAGGCCGCAGGTACCCACCGGGATCACCGCGCCGTCCGCCACCGGCTGCGTGTCCACCGGCAGCTCACCGGCGTCCGCGCCGTGCGCCACCGAACGCGCCCCGGTTGCCGCCACCACCTCCGACAGCCCCTGCCAATGGTCGCCGTGCCGGTGCGTCGTGACCACAGTGGACAGTCCGCCGTTTCCGACCAGTTCCAGCAGCCGGTCCGGTTCGTTCGCCGCGTCGATCAACAGTTGGTCGCCGGTGGACACGCAGCGCAGCAGGTACGCGTTGTTGTCCATCGGGCCGACCGACACCTTCGTGATGACCAGGTCCGGCAGCTCCCGGACGTCCGGGGCCGAGCCCGGTGACACCTCGCCCGTGTACGCCATCGTCACTTCCACTCCGGGATCGCCGGCAGCGGTCCCGCCGGATCGACGGTCAGGCCCGTACCCGACGAGCGGCCGGTCAGCCACGCCGCCAGCGCCCAGGCCGGGCCGCTGACGGTCGGCGGGCCGCCGGATCCGACCGGTACCGGATGGCCCAGCGAGTCCGCCCGCAGCGTCAGCGCGACGCTCGACTGGTCGCCGGCCGCCTCGTGCAGCAGCCGATGGGCGAACGACTCGGGCCAGTCGGCCGGCGTGTACCCGGCGCCGAGGTCGACGTGGTGCACCTCGACCTCGCGCAGCCGCCGCCAGGGAAGCAGCGCGGCGAGCTGCGGCCCGCTCGGCAGGGCCAGTTCGTAGGTCCAGGCCTCGGCCGGCAGGGCCGCCGCTGCCGAGGCGAACCGCGCGGACGCCTCGCGCAGGTCGGCGATCTGCTCGGGCAGCGGCCGGTCGGCCCCGGCCTCGATGTCCGCGACCCGGGCCTCCCAGCTCGGGTACTGCGGCGTTTCGACTCCGGTCCGGGCCCAGACGATGAGATTGCCCATGCCGTCGGCGTTGCGGGCCAGGTGGGTCAATACGTGGCCCTGGGTCCACCCAGGCAGCGCGGACGGGGTGGCGGGATCGGTCAGGGTCTCCGCCGTAGCCAGTACCCGTTGCGTCGCGCGGTCGAGTTCGGCCAGCAGTGCGAGCGGATCAGCGGTCACGCCATGACGGTACCCGTTAATGCGTTTCCCCCGCGTCGATCGGCCCGTACCGTCGAACCGACCTGACGGTGAACGGGCGGCGCCCGCGAGAGAGTGTTGATGACGTTCGATCTCGCGTCCCTGGGTTGGGACGCCTTATTCGCCTCCGCCTACGCCCGGTTCGCCGGGCCGGAGCACGGACCCGGTTACCAGCCGGCCCGGGTCGCCCGCGTGGACCGCGGTGTCTGCACGGTCATCGGCGCCGCCGGCGCGGACCGCGCGAGCCTGGGCGCGGCGCTGCTGATCGCGGCGGCCCGCGACGCGCGCCGGCTGCCCTGCGTGGGCGACTGGGTGGCGGTGCGCACGTGGCCCGACCAGCGGACCACGGTCGAGGCGGTGCTGCCCCGGCGCACCCAGGTGGTGCGCTCGACGGCCGATCGCGAGTCGCGGGGCCAGGTGCTCGCCGCCAATCTCGACGTCGCGGCGGTGGTGGAGCCGCTGGATCCCGCGCCCGACCCGGGCCGGATCGAGCGCCTGCTGGCGCTGGCCTGGGAGTCCGGTGCGCGGCCGATGGTGCTGCTCACCAAGGCGGACCTGCTGGCCCGGCCCGGCCCGGTGGTGGCGCAGGTGGCCGGGGTGGCGGCCGGCGCCGAGGTGGTCGCCGTCTCCGCCCGGACCGGTACCGGCCTGGAGCGGCTGCGCCCCCTGGTCGGGCGCGGTGCGACGCTCGCACTGCTGGGGCCGTCCGGGGCGGGGAAGTCCACGCTGGTCAACGCGCTGGCCGGGGCGAGCGTGATGGCGACGCAGGCGATCCGGCGGGCGGACGGTCGCGGCCGGCACACCACGGCGTACCGGGCGCTGATCCCGATGCCGGGCGGCGGCGCGGTGCTGGACACCCCTGGGCTGCGGGCGGTCGGCCTGTTCGACACCGGTACCGGTCTGGACCTGGTCTTCGCGGACGTGGAGCAGTTGGCGGCCGGTTGCCGGTTCGCCGACTGCGGCCACCGCTCGGAGCCGGACTGCGCGGTACTGGCGGCGGTGGCGACCGGCGAGCTGTCCGCCCGGCGGCTGGACAGCTGGCGGCGCCTGCACCGGGAGCTGGCCTGGGAGCAGCGGCGGCGGGACGCCCGGCTGGCCGCGGAGGCTCGCGAGGAGTGGCGGCGGCGGGACCGGGAGGCCCGCGCGGGCAGGCGCGCGCGTCGAGGGCGGTCCTGAACCTCCGCGTGCGTGGTATCTTCCACGCCGAACAACTGTTCGAGCGGCATCTTCGCGCCGCGTCGGGCGTTGGTCGGGGTGGGATCGGCCGACGGAAAATGTCAGAGGGCCCGGTTAGGGTTGCGACGGCGTTCGTATGCCGGCCGAACTAGGACAAATCTCTGGAGTGGGCGGACCGTGGCCGACCGACTGATCATTCGTGGTGCGCGCGAGCACAACCTCCGTGACGTGAATCTCGACCTGCCGCGCGACGCGATGATCGTGTTCACCGGCCTGTCCGGCTCCGGCAAGTCGAGCCTCGCGTTCGACACGATCTTCGCGGAGGGGCAGCGGCGCTACGTGGAGTCGCTGTCGTCGTACGCGCGCCAGTTTCTCGGCCAGATGGACAAGCCCGACGTGGACTTCATCGAGGGCCTGTCGCCGGCGGTCTCCATCGACCAGAAGTCGACCTCGCGCAATCCGCGCTCGACCGTCGGCACCATCACCGAGGTCTACGACTACCTGCGGCTGCTGTTCGCCCGGGTGGGCCAGCCGCACTGCCCGATCTGCGGCGAGCCGATCTCCCGGCAGACCCCGCAGCAGATCGTCGACCGGGTGCTGGCCATGGACGAGGGCACCCGGTTCCAGGTGCTCGCGCCGGTCGTGCGCGGGCGCAAGGGCGAGTATGTCGACCTGTTCGGCGAGCTGCAGTCCAAGGGGTACGCGCGGGCGCGCATCGACGGGGTGGTGCACCCGCTGACCGAGCCGCCGAAGCTCAAGAAGCAGGAGAAGCACACCATCGAGGTGGTGGTCGACCGGCTCGCGGTGAAGGCGAGCGCCAAGCAGCGGCTGACCGACTCGGTCGAGTCGGCCCTCGGTCTGGCCGGCGGCATCGTGGTGCTCGACTTCGTCGACCTGCCGGAGGACGACCCGCACCGGGAGCGGCGGTACTCGGAGCACCTGGCCTGCCCCAACGACCACCCGCTGGCGATCGAGGACTTGGAGCCGCGGGCGTTCTCCTTCAACGCGCCCTACGGCGCCTGCCCGGACTGCACCGGCCTGGGTACCAAGAAGGAGGTCGACCCGGACCTGATCATTCCGGACCCGGAGCGCAGCCTCCGCGAGGGCGCGATCCAGCCCTGGTCGGCCGGGCACACGCTGGACTACTTCCTGCGGCTGCTGGAGGCGCTGGGCCGGGACGAGGGCTTCAACCTGGACACCCCGTGGCGGGCGCTGTCCTCCCGGGCGCAGAAGACGATCCTGTACGGCGCCGAGGACCAGGTCCACGTCCGGTACCGCAACAAGTACGGCCGCGAGCGCTCCTACTACGCCGGCTTCGAGGGCGTGATGCAGTGGATCGAGCGGCGGCACGCGGACACCGAGTCGGAGTGGTCGCGCGACAAGTACGAGGGGTACATGCGCGACGTACCCTGCCCGACCTGCGGCGGTACCCGGCTCAAGCCGGAGATCCTCGCGGTCACCATCGACGGCCGTAACATCGCGGAGGTCTGCGCGCTGTCCATCGGGGAGTGCGCGGAGCTGCTGGCCGGGCTACAGCTCAACGACCGGCAGAAGATGATCGCCGAACGGGTACTCAAGGAGATCAACGCCCGGCTGCACTTCATGGTCGACGTCGGGCTGGACTACCTGTCCCTGGACCGGGCCGCCGGTACGTTGTCGGGCGGTGAGGCGCAGCGGATCCGGCTGGCCACCCAGATCGGTTCCGGCCTGGTCGGCGTGCTGTACGTGCTGGACGAGCCGAGCATCGGGCTGCACCAGCGGGACAACCACCGGCTGATCGAGACGCTGGTCCGGCTGAAGAACCTCGGCAACACGCTGATCGTGGTCGAGCACGACGAGGACACCATCCGTACCGCCGACTGGATCGTGGACATCGGTCCGGGCGCGGGGGAGCACGGCGGCCACATCGTCCACAGTGGAACGTTCGACGATCTGCTGGCCAACGAGCGCTCTGTCACCGGCGCGTACCTGTCGCGTCGCCGCACGATCCCGACCCCGACCGTGCGCCGCCCGCGTACCCC
>CAZYCD010000117.1:0-14741 GCA_964645345.1 uncultured Micromonosporaceae bacterium | reverse complement strand
TTTAGAACCACGGCCTTGACCGCACCACCGTGACGCCACCGTTGACGTGCTGTGTGGTTCGCTGTGCCAGGCGGGTGCTGCAAGTACGGTGTTCGCCGAATCGGTACCGCTGATCCGGCCGGCACTCGCGCCGGCATCTGGATGCCGAGCTTGCGGCAGCGGTCGTCGGCGATTCGTTCGTCCCGGACCGGGTAGGCAGGACATCATCCCTGGCCGCCGCCCGCCGCGGCTGAGCAGAAGGGTCAAAGATGGTGACTCCTGACTGCGAGCGGTTCGAATTCGCGTTCATGTGGCGGTATCGGCTGCCGCTGGCGCTCCTGGGCATCGGCCCGCGCTCAGCGTGGGTCGTCGTCGAGGGCAACGAACTGACAATCCAATTCGGGTTGTGGCGATTGCGTACCCCGATCGACAACGTGCGAGACGCCCGGCGCACCGGGCCCTACCGTGGCTGGCGAACCATCGGTCCCCGCCTGTCGCTGGCGGACCGCGGCGTCACCTTCGGTACCACGTCAGCCGGCGGAGTCTGCATCCAGTTCGCGAGCGCGGTACCCGCCCTCCTGCCAGGCGAATGGCCGCGTCACCCGGCGGCTACGGTGACCGTGGCCGACCCCGACCGGCTCGCTGCACTACTCACCCACGCCGTTGCCACACAGGCTCCGTCATCCGGGCACCCGCGTCAGCGCATGACCTGAGGCCGCCCTCGCAACGAGGCGGTCGCTGACACGGCGCCGCCACGCTGACTCGCTATGGAGGGCGAGTTCGGCTGCCGGGCCGATCACTCGGTCAGCTGGTAGTCCGACACACCCGGCCACTTTCCGGTTCGGTGCGTCGACCGCGCCCGGCAAGAGGCGATCTTGATGCGGCATTGGCCCCATCAGGATTCGTCCGGCTGGTCAGATCCTGCATCAGCCGGAGCTCAGTCGGACGAAGATCTCCGACGCGAGCCTCCCAGCGGAGCCGGGCCGAAAGTCCCCTCCCCCGATGTCACACGACCGCAGACCCTACTGGTTACCGGATCCTTACCGGACGGGGCAGGACGTTCAGCTCGTGGCGTGCGAATCCTAGGCTGCGCTGGTGCGGATTCTGGTCACCGGAAGCGCCGGGTTCATCGGCTCCCACGTCGCCGACGCCCTGGCTGAGCAGGGCCACGAGGTGGTGGCCGTGGATGCTTTGGTACCGCAGGCGCACGGCGGGGCCGCGCCGCCCTGGTTCGCGTCTCACCGGACGGTGCTGGGGGATGCGGCCGACCTCGACCTGATGACGCGGTTGCTGCGTGGCGTGGACGCAGTCTGCCACCAGGCCGCGATGGTGGGGCACGGCGTAGATCCGTCGGACGCCCCGCTGTACACCTGGCGCAACGACCACGCCACGGCGGTGCTGCTGGCCGCGATGCACGCCACCGGCGTGTCCCGGCTGGTGTTGGCCAGTTCGATGGTCGTCTACGGCGAAGGCCGCTACACGTGCTCCCGGCACGGGGTTGTGCGCCCAGCGCCCCGCCGACCACAGGACATTGAGGCCGGTCAGTTCGATCCGGGGTGCCCCCACTGCGGCGGGACGCTGGCCCCGGGGCTAGTGCCCGAAGATGCCCCGCTCGAGCCGCGCAGCACCTACGCCGCCACCAAGCTGGCACAGGAACACCTCGCGGCGGCGTGGGCCCGGCAGACCGGCGGAACGGTATGGGCGTTGCGGTACCACAATGTGTACGGGTCGCGGATGCCGCGGGACACCCCGTACTCCGGTGTGGCGTCGCTGTTCCGCTCCGCGCTGGAACGCGGCGAGCCGCCCAGGGTGATGGAGGACGGCAGACAGCGGCGGGACTTCGTCCACGTAAAGGATGTCGCCCAGGCCAATGTGCGCGCCCTGACCACCGAACCGCCGGATCAGTTCGTCGCCGTCAACGTGTGCTCCGGCCAGCCGCACACCGTTGGCGAGTTGGCCACCACCCTCGCCGCGGCGATGCGTGGCCCGGCACCGGTCGTGATCGGCGGTGCCCGGCCAGGCGACGTGCGGCACGTGGTCGCCTCGCCGCACCGGGCCCGGACCGTGCTGGGGTTCGCCGCGCACCACGGCTTCGCCGACGGTGTGGCCGCGTTCGCCACCGACGTGCTGCGCGAGCCCGCGGCTGTGCCGTGCGATTCCCCGGCGGCGTTCACCAGTTGGTCAGCACCAGGTGGTTGACGGCCAGGGCGGTCAGTGCCTGCGCGGCCAGCCACCAGCGGCGCTGCCGGGCTGGCAACCATGCGGTGGCCACCAGAATCCAAACGGCGTACGGCAGCCAAATCCGCTCGACCTCGGCCTTGCTCAGTCCGGATAGGTCCGCCGCCGCGATCGCGACCAGTGCCGCCGCCGGTAGCAGCAGCAGCGCCGGCCTCGGCCCGTCAATCCGGCGAGCGATCAGGGCGGCGGCGCGGTACAGCGCCGGTCCTACCACCAGACCGGCGCACAGCAGCAGGCAGGCCAGGTTGGCCCACACCCAGTAGCCGTACGGCCGGTCGGCGGCCCAACCCTGGTTGTAGCGTTGGACCACCAGGCGGTACCCGGTGGGCCACCAGAACCCGGCGGCGGTGAAACAGGCGGCGACCGCCGCCGCACCGCCAGCGACGCCGAGCACGGTCGGTACCCGCCGGTCGCGGCGCAGTACGACGACGGCCAGCGCGAGCGCGGCCAGCAGCACCAGTCCGTAGGACAGGTACAGCGCGAAGCCGAGCAGGACTCCGCCCACCGGCGCGACCCCCCACCGACGGAACGCGAGCAGGGCCAGGCCGGCCGTGGCGACGGCAGTGAAGATCGCGTCGGCGGACGCTCCGACCCAGACTGCGCCGGGAAACACGACAAGGAACGGCATGACAGTGCGGGCGGTGGCCTCGCGGTCCAGGCTGCGCAGTGCCGCGGCGACCGATACCGGCGTGGTCGCGCCGACCACCACGCACAGCATGGCGGCCCATGCCCCGCCGCCCAGTCCGATCCGATCAAGGACAACGAAGATGAGGAACGCGCCGGGTGGGTGTCCGGCCACGTGGGTCGCCCAGGAGCCCGGCCGGAAGTCGAGAATGTGTCCGGAGAAGCCGGCGAGCATGCTCGCGATCCCGGTCACCTTCGGGACATCGTGCAGGTACTCCGCCTGCGGGGTTAGCCGGGTGGCTAAGCCCCGGGACCATCCGTCGATAAGGGCGAGACTGAACGTCCACAGCAGTGCGGCCAGGTATGCGCCGAACTGGAGCCGTCGCCAGGGCAGCCGCGCTGCCCAGGACGGGCCGCGCCAGACCAGCACGGCGGCGGTGGCGACGGCCGGCGGCGTTCCGGGGCCGACGTGCGGCAGCCAGGTGGCGAACAGCGGTGCGGCGTCCGCGTGGATCGGTACCCGCCGGTGGTTGAGCCAGGCGCCGACCGCGACGGATAGGCCGATGAGCACCAGTTCGAGACCCACCGCGACCAGATCGGATACGGCGGCGCGGTGCGATCGGTCGGATACCGCCGTCGCGGTCGCGGCGGGTTGGGTCTGCGTCATGGCCAGGCGACTCTACCGGCGGCCGCCCACAAGTCGAGAGCACTTCGATGGACGTAACTGGATGATAAGAAGTGCCGTTCCGGTAAGCACCTCGTAATCGCGAGTGCCGACCGGCAACCGCTGCCGTGTCCTAGCGTCGCGTCTATGACCGACTCCGTGGACGTGGTACTGCCGTGCCTGAACGAGGCGGCCGCGCTGCCTTGGGTGCTGTCGCGGATCCCGACCGGGTACCGGCCGATCGTGGTCGACAACGGTTCCACCGACGGCTCGGCAGACATCGCCGCCGCGCAGGGCGCGTTGGTGGTGGCCGTGCCGCGGCGCGGCTTCGGTGCCGCGGCGCACGGTGGCCTGGAGGCCGCCACCGCGCCGGTGGTGTGTTTCCTGGACGCGGATGGATCCTTCGATCCCGCTCAGCTCCCCCGCGTCGTCGACCCGGTTGTACACGACCGCGCCGACCTTGTGCTGGGCCGGCGCCGGCCCACGACCGTGCGGGCCTGGCCGGTACACGCGCGAATCGGCAATGCCGTGCTGGCCACCCGGTTGCGCCGCACCACCGGGGTGGCGCTGTACGACCTCGGTCCGATGCGCGCCGCGCGGCGCACCGACCTGCTCCGCCTGGAGCTCAGCGACCGGCGCTTCGGCTACCCGCTGGAAATGGTGATCAAGGCGGCCCGCTCTGGTTGGCGCCTGCGCGAGGTGGACGTGGACTACGCGCCTCGAACCGAAGGCGGGCGGTCCAAGGTCACCGGTACCGTGCGCGGCACCGTGCGCACGGTCATGGACATGAGCCGGGTGTTGAGCGGATGAGAACGCAACTGCTGGTCATCGCCAAGGCCCCCGTGCCCGGGCTGGTCAAGACCCGGCTGTGCCCGCCGTGCACCCACCACCAGGCCGCCGACATCGCCGCAGCCGCCCTAATCGACACCCTTGCCGCGGCCACTGCCGCCAACGTCGACCGGCGCACCATCGTCCTTTGCGGACAGTACGAGGCGCCGGCTGGGTGGCACCGGGTACCCCAGCGTGGCGACGGCCTCGCCCAGCGGTTGGCCAACGGTTTCGCCGACACCGCGCGCCCCGGTACCGGCGCGGTGCTCATCGGCATGGACACGCCTCAGGTTACCGCGCACCTGCTCGGCACTGTGGCCGCCGGCCTCGCTGATGCCGACGCCGTCCTGGGTCCGGCCGCCGACGGCGGCTGGTGGACGCTGGCGCTGCGTGACCCCTCACATGGCGAAGCGCTGCGCACCGTACCGATGTCCACTTCGGACACCGGCGCCGCCACGCTGGCCGCGCTTCGCCGCCGCGGGCTACGCGTGCGGCTGACCGTGCCGCTTCGGGACGTGGACACCGCGCGGGACGCGTGGGAGGTGGCGCACGCGTGCCCGGCCGGGGCGTTCGCCGAGTCGGTACGCCGGCACATCCCGACGATGGTGACCGTATGACCACCGCCCTGGCCCATTACGGCGCGGCGCTGCGCCAGGCGGCCACCGGCCGCCCCGCGGACCTGCACCTGGTCGACCCCATCGCACACCGGGCCCTGCGACAGATGAGTGCCGGCGACTGGGTCGCCGAGCGGACGCCCGGCGACGAGAGCCTGCTGGACCGGTGCACCGGTCCGACCCTGGATGTCGGCTGCGGACCTGGCCGGCTCGTCGCCGCCCTGACGGCCAGGGGGCTGGCCGCGCTGGGCGTGGACGTGTCGGCCGAGGCGGTGCGGCAGGCCCGCCGTCGCGGAGCGGCCGCCCGGCACGCGTGCGTGTTCGGCCCCGTCGAGGGCGGCTGGCGGCATGTGCTGCTGGTCGACGGGAACATCGGCATCGGGGGCGACCCGGAGAAGCTGCTGCGCCGCTGCCACGATCTGCTCGCACCCGGCGGCGACATCCTCGTCGAGGTCGACCCACCCGGTGCCGGAAGCTGGCGGGGCCAGGTCGCCCTGTCCGTTGAAGACCGGGTCAGTAGCCCGTTCCCATGGGCCGCCGTCGCCGCCGACGATCTCGACTCCCTCGCCCGCACCGCGGCCCTTGCCGTCCTGGAGCGCTGGGCCTCGGCCCGGCGCTGCTTCGCCCGGCTGGGCCGGCAATGACCACGCCCGGCGGTGGCGAGCCCCGCTACGGATTCCCGGCCCGGCTCTGGCGCGCGGTCGAACGGCACCGGCCACCCGGTCTGCCCACTGGTCGGGCCTGGCGCAGCCCGCTGCGCGGCCCGTGGCTGACCTCGGTGTTCGGCCTGGTCCTGCTGATCAGCCTGCCCCTGGTCATCCTCACCGGGCTGCTGGACTTCGTCGCGTACGCACCCCAGTTCGGCCAGGCGTACCCGACCGGTGTCGGCTGGTTGCGCCTGCCCCTGTTCGACTGGCCCACCCGACCAGCCTGGCTGTTCCAGCTCACCCAGGGCCTGCACGTCGGACTCGGCATCGTGCTCATCCCGGTCGTACTGGCCAAGCTCTGGTCGGTGGTACCTAAGCTGTTCGTCTGGCCACCGGCCCGGTCCGTCGCGCAGGTCGTGGAGCGGGCGTCCCTGGTTCTGCTGGTCGGTGGCATCCTGTTCGAGATCGTCACCGGTGTGCTGAACATCCAGTACGACTACGTGTTCGGCTTCGACTTCTACACCGCCCACTACTACGGCGCCTGGATCTTCACCGCCGCGTTCCTGGTGCACGTCGGCATCAAGCTTCCGCGCATGGTGCGGTCGCTGCGCTCCCGGTCCTTCCGCGCGGAATTACGTACGTCCACTGCGGACACCCGGCCGGAGCCGCCCGACCCCGACGAACTGGTAGCAGCCCAACCGGGCCCCGCCACGCTCAGCCGGCGGGGCGCCCTGGCCCTGGTCGGCGGCGGAGCGCTGCTGCTGGCGGTACTGACCATCGGGCAGAGTCTCGGCGGCGTCACCCGGCGCGCCGCACTGCTGCTGCCCCGCGGCCGCTCCTACGGGAGCGGGCCCGGCGACTTCCAGATCAACCGGACCGCCAACGCGGCCGGGATCACCACGGCCGCCACGGGACCCGGATGGCGGCTGAGCCTTCGCGGGGGCGCCCAGCCGGTGACCCTGGACCGGGCCCAACTGGTCGCGATGGCGCAGCACACGGTGACGCTGCCCATCGCGTGCGTCGAGGGGTGGTCGACCACGCAGACCTGGACCGGGGTACGGCTGCGGGACCTGGCCGGCCTCGCCGGCGTACCCGACCCGCACTCCGCCCGCGTGCGCTCGCTGGAGAAGGCCGGCCTTTTCAACAACGCCACCCTGCAGCGCAACCAGATCCTGCATCCGGATGCGCTGCTCGCGCTGCGCGTCAACGGCATCGACCTACCCACCGACCACGGCCATCCGGCCCGGGTCATCGTCCCGGCCCTACCCGGCGTGCACTGCACCAAATGGGTCGCCAGCATCGAGTTCCGGACCGGCGGCCATGCCTGACCCGGTGACCCGAACCGTCCGCGCCTACGGCGCCAGTCCACTGCACCTGCTTGCCCTGCTCGCAAGCTTTGCGCTGGCCGGCTACGCCGTCGCGCACCTGATCCACGAGTCCACCTTCGTACGCATCCTCATCTGGTTCCTCGCCGCCGTCATCGGCCACGACCTCATCCTGTTTCCCCTCTACGCACTGGCCGACCGCTCCCTCACCGGTGCGCTGCGCGGCCTGTGGCCACGACGCGGCACATCGACACGCGTGTCGCCGCTCAACTACATCCGGATACCGGCACTCGGTACCGGTCTGCTGTTGCTGGTGTTCTTGCCCGGCATCATCCGGCAGGGCCAGTCCACCTACCACGCGGCCACCGGCCAGACCCAACAACCCTTCCTCGACCGATGGCTGCTGCTGACCGCCGCGATGTTCATCCTCAGCGCCGTCGCCTACGCAGTCCGGCTGAGAGGAAAGCGGCCCTCGGCCCGAAGAAGCCTTCGTCAGTGACTCGATCCGGTCCAACATCGCGTCGAGGGCGACTTCTAGGGCTTGTCTCGAAGTAGATCGGGACAGGAAGTCGGCATAGGCGGTGACGCACGCCTCGTGGAACCGGGTCCGGTTTCGCTCGGCGGGTCCCGCTCCCAGCCTGCATGCTCACGCACGTTTGCCCAGGTCGCATCAACCGTAGACCGGCCGAGTCAAGGAGTCGTGCAACCGACGCCGATCGCCGGGCTACCTCAGCCCTTTGCCGGCTCGGCGGTGCCCGGCGGAGGCGAGACGATCCACCGCGTGCGCAGACCGGTCGCGACCGTAGCGATGTCGTCGAAGTCGCGGTCGTGATGCACGAGCACGGCGTCGTGGGTCTGGGCGACCGAGGCGATGATCAGGTCCGGGATCGGCTTACGGTGCATGCCGACGGCCAGCATCGCCTCCTGCAACTCCACGGCCGCCGCGAGTGTGTCGTCGCCCGTCTCCAGCCACACGCACTGCCGCCGCAGGTAACTCTTAAGCCGTGCGTGGTCGACGAGATTGCGGGCCGAGTACAGGATCTCAAGCTCAACGATCGCGCAGGTTGCCAGGACCCCGGTGACGGCCATGGTCTCGAACGTGCGCCGCGCGTCGGGATCGCGTCGGGCCAACTCGTGCGCCGACTTGTCCAACAGGAACAGCACGACCGTAGGTCAGGCCGCGCGCCACGCGCGAGCGCGGTCGTCCTCGTCGCCGAGATCCAGCTCGGCCAGCAGGTCCAGGTAGGCAGCCGTACGGCGCCGCGCGGCAGCCAACCGCAACGCCTCGTTCACGGTCGCCACCTTCGTGGTCGTACCCAGCTCCGCCGCAGCATCGGCCAACGCCTCGTCGTCCAGGTCGATCACCGTACGCATCTCACGACCTCCGAGCATGATATCAACAGCCGCTCGCCAACGATATCATGACCGGGCGGGGATACCTCTCGGCGCTACCTGCTCGTAGTGCGTTCGTAGTGTCCGAGGGGTAGCGGCGCGGTCGGACAGGCGCGGTCCGGTGGGCCAGCGACAGACGGCAACACGCAGGCCCCAGAGCAGACTCCTGGGCCGGGATACGGCACGATAGCAACGGAACTCCTGGCAGAACGGCGCTTCGACACCGCTCGATCTACCAGGAGTTCTCCACGTCTACACCGCACCACGCCGCACCCGAACCAGGTTCAGGAACGGCTTCTCAGAGGACGGAGACAACCTCGGGGTGCTCGAGGCGAGGCAGACGGTCGAACCACGCGTTCGGTCCGGGGTTGCCGATGTTGACCACGGCCAGCGACTTGTGCCGGCCGTCGGGGAAGAATTCGTTGTCCACGGCGGCGGCGTCGAACCCGGTCATCGGGCCGGCGGCGAGGCCGGCGGCGCGGATGCCGAGCAAGAAGTAGCCGACCTGGATCGTGGCGTTGAACCGGGCGGAGCGCTCGCGGTGGTCCGGGTCGGCGAACCAGTCCTTGACTGCCGGGTTGAACGGCACCAGCTTCGGCAGGTGCTCGTGGAACTCGGTGTCGGCGGCAAGGAGAGCGACCAGCGGCGCGGCCTCGGTCTTGGCGCGGTTGCCCTCCAACATGAGGGGGATCAGCCGGGCACGGGCCTCGGGGGAACGCAGCAGCACGATCCGCAGCGGCTGTGAATTGATCGAGGTCGGCGCGTACTTGACGAGGTCGTAGATGGCTTCGATCTGCTCGTCGGAGACCGGCTCGGCGGTGAACGTGTTGGCCGTACGGGCCTGCCGGAACAGCAGATCCTGGGCCTCCGGGGCGAGCGCGAGGCCGTCCTTCGTGGTGGCCGGCGTGGTCATGGCAGACTCCTACTCGTTCAAATTCGAACTTTCTTCCGCTACCCTAGTAGGTCATTCGAATTTGAACAACTCGGCCCGGGACTAGGATGGGTGACATGAACCGCACCCACTGCCTGAATGAGCGGGAGCGCGGGCTGTGGCTTGCCTTCATCGAGGCCGGCCGTCTCATCGAGCGCCGGCTCGACCAGCGACTGCGTAGCGAGAACGGGATCACCCACGCGCAGTACGAGATCCTCACAAGGCTGTCACTCGCGCCGGATCGGAAGATCCGGATGAGCGAGCTGGCCGAACAGGTGGTGACCTCCAAAAGCGGCATCAGCTACCAGATTTCGCAGTTGGAGACGCGCGGCCTGGTGTCACGGCGGGCCTGCCCCGGTGACGACCGGGGCGTAGTGGCCCACCTCACGGACGAGGGCGAGGGGCTGCTGGACCGGCTCGTGCCGCTCCACGAGGCCATCGTCAAGGAGTGCCTCACCGGCCGGCTGACCCCGGGGCAGCTCGACGCGCTGTCCGCGGGGATGTGCGAGATGCGGCGGTACCTGCGCACCAGCACAGCTTCGGATGTCCCGGCCCCGCGAGCGTCGGGCAGGCCAGATACTCCCTAGGCGTGTCGGGCCTCACGCGCCCGGGGGGTGGGCGGTGGCGTACACCTCGCGCAGCCGGTCCACGGTCACCAGGGTGTAGATCTGGGTGGTCGTGACCGAGGCATGCCCGAGCAGCCCCTGCACCCCCCGTACGTCGGCGCCGCCGTCGAGCAGGTGGGTGGCGTAGCAGTGGCGCAGGGTGTGCGGCGACAGGTGCTCGGCGTCCACGCCAGCACCGGTGGCGGCCCGGCGCAGGATCGTCCACGCGCTCTGCCGGGACAGCGGGCCGCCCCGGGCGTTCAGGAATACCGTCGTGGACTTTTATATGCGGGATCGGGAGCTGCTCCGGCTGCGTGCGGGCGAGACCGCAGTGACCTTCCGCATCGGTCACCACCCTCGCCGTTCGGGCCGGTTCGGAGTCGGATGTGGACGCCGAGTACGACCGAGAAGGGGATGATAGGGCGCCCACACGCCTAGCCAGGTGAGCGGACGGTTAGCCCCTTCGACAGCGGTCCACCGATGTGGCGATGTCGCTCAACCCGCGCGGACAGAGTCTTCGGCGCGGCCCTTGCCGTCGAGCGGCTGCCTACATCGGGTGGCGTCCTGATCCCCACCGGCGCCACTCCCTCGATGTGCTTCGGTCGCGACTGAAACGACATGTCAGCGGTCTCCGGTACGGCGCAGGACGAAGTCGCTCTCGCAGCGCAGGACGCCGTCCCTACCCCGTACGAAGGCGCGGATCAGCGACTCCTTCACGCCGAAGACTGTGTCGGAGTCCAGGTACTCGCTGTCGCGATCGAACACGTGGGTGGTCAGTGGCTCGAAGCCGGCGGCCGATATCCTGGCGTGGATGTGGGCCGCCCGCCACGGGTGGCGGCCGGTTTCGGTCAGCAGCTTGCCGACGGGGCCGTCGGCGGGAATCGGGTAGGGCACCGGCCGTACGGTACGGATCTCGTAGCGGCCGCGCTCGTCGGTGCGGTAAACGCCGCGCAGGTTCGTCGGCGGTTGGACGTTGGGCTGCTGCACGGCGTAGAACCCGGTCGCGGCGTTCTGCCACACGTCGAGGCTCGCGCCCGGGACCGGCTGCCCCTTCTCGTCCCGCACGGCTCCGTGGAGTAGAGCGGGCTCGCCACCGTCGTCGTACTCCACCATGGAGGCACCGAAACCACGCGGCGGTGACCCGGGCACGTAGAACGGGCCGAGGATCGTGGGCTCGGTCGCGAGGGACTCGACGTCGGAGTGGTTGACCAGGTCCACCAGCGAGGACAGCCCCAGCGTGTCCGACAGCAGGATGAACTCCTGCCGCGCGTCATCGGTGACGTGACCGGCGACGGTGAGAAAGCGGATGCCCGCGAGCCATTCCCGGTCGGTGAGCCGCACCTCTTTCGCGAAGGCGTGCAGGTGCCGGACGAGGGCGGACATCACCTCACGAAGGCGCGGGTCCGGGGTCGCCCCAAGTCGGGAGACCACCAGGTCGGTCAGGTCGTCCTCGTTCATCTTGTCCATGGTCATCTCCCATCAGGGAAGGAAGCCGGCGGGACGGCCACCGGCATGTGAGGCCGCAAGTACCGAGCGGGCGCAGGCATGGTCGACCGGTCGCGGATTGACCGGCCTGCCTCGCACGACGAGGTCGGCGGCGGGGTCGATCTCCTCAGCCGGAAAGCCGAGTACGGACAGGGACTCGGTAGCCCCGATCTCGTGCCGCAGGTCCCAGGTCGCACCCGCCGCATGGTCGACGTCGCGCGCGGCCGCCCGCAACGCCGCCTCAATGGCCGCCATCGCGGCCGGAGCGGCGTGCGCGTTGGCGGCCAGAGCGTACGGAATGACCGCCGAGTGCGACGCAGCATGCGGCAGGTCGTAGGTGCCGCCGAGGGTATGGCAAATCTTGTGGTGGATACCCATCCCGGTGGTGCCGAGCGTCCAGCCGGCGAGCCATGCGCCGTAGGCGACCTCGGCGCGGGCGTCGATGTCCGCGGGGTCCGCCACCACCTTGGGCAGGCCCACCGCGAGAGCCCGGATCCCTTCCTGCGCGCTGAGTACGGCCAAGGGAGACACCTGCGGTGCGTAGAGCCCCTCGGCAAGATGCGCCAGGGCATTCATGCCGCTCGCGGCCGTGAGCCCGGGCGGCAGGGACACGGTGAGCTCCGGGTCGTAGATGACGACCCTCGGCAGGACCTGCGGATCGCGCCCGGTGGTCTTCAGCCGGTTCGCGGTGATACCCCAGATCGGCGTCATCTCCGAACCGGCATAGGTGGTCGGTACCGCGACGATCGGCAGGTGCGTGTCCTTCGCGACCGCTTTCGCGGTACCGATGGCCGAACCGCCGCCGACCACCAGGACGCAGTCGGCCGCGGATGTGCGAGCGGCCTCCACCGCCCGCACCGCAACCTCGGCGGGGACGTGCATGACGACCTCGTCGAAGCGACCGACGACGAGCGGTGCCAGCACGCCGGACAGCTCGTCTACGGCGTCGAGCGAGGGGTCGGTGACCAGCAGCGGCCGGGTCAGCGCGAGACGGTTCAGTTCGGCGGCCAGCTCCCGCCGCCGGCCGGCACCGAACACCACTCTGGACCCGGGGACGTCATGCACGAACCGCACGGAGACACCTCCCTGCTCTCACTCTGCACGGTGGACATCGTCGCCCGGCACAGGCGCCGGTGTCGACGAAGCGTACGACGCGGCGGAAGTCGTCAAGGCGCAGTCCGTTGTGCTTGTTCAGGCGTTCGACGCGGACCTGGTATCAATCATCCAGGCCTGGAACGCCTCCACGTGCGCCCGCGTCACCGTGCTGGGTCGTCGGCTGCGGCGTAGGCGTCCGGGTCCGCTAAGTACTCCGCCAGGTATCGCCCCAGCTGCGCGGCGGCGAGGAGGTAGTTGTACCGGGTCGTTTCCGGGTAATTCCCGGTGCGCAGTGACCGGTCCCAGTCGCGGAGGTACGCGTCCCAGGTTGCGGATAGCCCGGGGGTGAGCTTTTGAAGGTCCAGTAGTGGCAAGCAAACCTGTCTCGTCAATGAGCCCAACAGCGGCGTGCTAGACCAGGCATTCATGCCGACCTATGGGAAGAGGGCTCCCGCAAGCGCGTGACCTGCGTTCCGCCGCCGCGCTCGCGCCGTACCGGTTCGTGCAGCAACGGCGGGCTCGGGCTGGGCAGGGCCTGGTCCACACCCCGGCCGGTCGTCACGTCGCCGCCGAGGAACAGGACGACCGGCCGATCGGTATCCGCCATAGCCCCCACCCGTACCTGTCGCCCACGACCCACTCAGTTACCCGAACCGCCCCCGCCCAACCCGAGCAACGCCGCCGCCCTTGAACCCGTGCGACACACCCGCCCGCACCCCCGACGGAGTCGCGGTTGAGTCGCCACACGGTGCCGGGCCACCTCACAATCTGGTGGGGTGGAAATCCGGAGGGCAGTCCGGCCACAGGTCCTCAGGGGTACCACAATGGGACCGGCGGATGGCGGGCCATCCGGCCGCGAGGAACCCTGCCGGCCTGGCCTAGCAGCCACGCCGAAGTACCGGCAAGGCACCCGGAACTTCGTCAAGGGAGGAACGAGATGCAAACTCGACCGGCGTGGGTATCCGATCAGGTGCTGCCGTACCAGAGCCGGTTCGTCGAGGTCCACGGCGTGCAGGTGCATTATCTTGACGAAGGTGCCGGCCCGGTCTTCCTCGGGCTGCATGGAAATCCGACGTGGTCGTTCCTGTACCGGCACATCATCGCCGGCCTGAAGGACCGGTTCCGGTGCGTGGCGCTGGATTATCCCGGCTTCGGGCTGTCGACGGCACCGGCCGGCTACGGGTACACGGCCGCCGAGCACGCCCGCGTTGTCGAAGGCTTTGTCGACAAACTCGGGCTGCGTGACGTCACGTTGATGGTGCAGGACTGGGGTGGGCCTATCGGGTTCTGGGTGGCCACCCGCCATCCGGACTGGTTCCGCGCCTTCGTCATCGGCAACACCTGGGCCTGGCCGGTGCGCGGCGACCGTGGCATCGAGTGGTTCTCGAAGATCCTCGGCAGCCGGATACTGGGCGGGCTGCTAGTTAAGCGGGTCGACATCTTCACCAGGGTCTTCCTGCCGGGCGGCACCAAACGCAAGAAACTCAGCCCGGTCGAACGCGAGATGTACCGGCGCCCGCACCCGACTGCGCAGTCGCGGGTACCGGTCCACGTCATGCCGCGACAGATCCTGGCCGCACACGAGCTGCTCAGCCAGACCGAGGCGGGCCTGCTCGAACTGGCCGACAAGCCGGCGCTGATCGTATGGGCCGACCGGGACCAAGCCTTCAAGCAGCCGCAGCTGCGGCGCTGGGAGGCAACGTTCGCCCACCACCGCACCCGCACACTGCATGGGGCCTCACATTTCATCCAGGAGGATGCACCCGACGAGATCGTCGCGGCGATCCGCGACTGGTGGCCGGGCCAGCCCTCAAACGGATAAGCCGACCCTCGCGGCGCCGGCTTCCCTCCGTTGTGCTGGCACGCTCAGTTTCAGCGTTGGAATTCCTGACCCGCTACCCAACCGCCCGCCACGCCGCGCATCTGAGCGCCAAACGACTGGCCACCTTCTGCGCCAAGCACGGCTACTCCGGTCGCCGCACCGGGAACAGCTCCTCGCCCGGCTGCGTGCCGCCCCGGCCGGCACCCTCGACGAGACCCCTGTGCGAGGCCGTCCGCGACGTGGTGACCGCCCTCGTCACCGTCCTGAAGGCCCTCAGCACGGCCGTGAAGGACCCCGGCCGCAGCGTCGTCGCCCACCTCGGGGGGCACCCGGACAACGAAATCTTCACGTGCTGCCAAGGTCGGTGCGGTCAGACCGCCGGTCCGGGGCTCGGCCCGCACGGGACGCCGCAGGTTCGGCGGCCCTGGGCTGGCCCACACCGGGGCGTCGCCCTCACCGGTGCCAGGTCCTCGGGCGGGCCGGCCGGGTCAG
>CAZYCD010000116.1:0-15027 GCA_964645345.1 uncultured Micromonosporaceae bacterium | reverse complement strand
GCGGCGACCTGGCCGACCAGTTCGGCGTCCGCCCCGCCGATGGCCGGCGAGCCGACCGAGCGCCACACGCCCTCGACGGCGACGCCCGGGATGGCCGCCAGCCCGGCCAGGATCCGGTCGGCGGGGGCGGCGGCCGGCCAGATGACGGTGAAGTCGTCGACAGCGCGGCCGCCCACCCGCTCCAGCACCACCATCTGCACGATGTCCGCACCGGTGACGCCGAGCGTCCGGGCGACCTGGCCGAGTGATCCCGGCCGGTCCGGGAGCCGGACCCGCAGCCGCAGCAACATGCGCTTCCCCCTCTGACCTCGATGACCAGGTACCAGCGTGGCCGACCCGCGTTTCAGGACCGTTGCGCCGGCATGTCGCGGGCGGGAAGGAGGGCTCCTCCACCTCTGGCCGGTCCGCTCCCCCGTCGATATGATGCCCGCCGGGGCGCGTGGGAGCGCTTCCATCCACCGCGGTACACCTTAACGGGGAAGTCCAGGCTCGCGCGCCCACTCGCGGCGCTCCCCACCTCGGCCGCGCTCGCCGCGACCGTTCTCGCAGCCGCCGCCGCTGCTCCGGCACGCCGACCCCGGCGGCCACCGGCTCCGCCGAGGCGTTCGGCGACGAGTGCGCCGGTCTGGCCGACGGCGCCACCCCGGTCGCCTTCCCGGACGGTCACGGCGGGACGCTGGCCGGCGCCGTCTACGGCAAGGGCAGCACCGGCGTGGTGCTCTCCCACATGTCCGACGGGGACATCTGCGGCTGGATGCCGTACGCGCGGCAACTGGCGGCCGGCGGGTACCGGGTGATCGTGTACTACTTCCACGGGTTGGGAACGTCGCTCCACGCTGGCGAGGGCGCCACGCTCGACAGCGACGTCGTGGCGGCCGCCGGGTACCTGCGCTCGCAGGGCGTCAGCACGATCGCGCTGGTCGGCGCGTCGATGCGCGCTGCCGCCAGCCTGGTCGCGGCCACCGAACTGAAGCCGGCCCCGGCGGTCGTGGTGAGCCTGTCCTCGGCGCAGGCGTACCAGGGTGCCGACGCGATCGAGGCGGTCAGGAGCCTCACGGTCCCCGTACTGTTCGCGGCCGGCGTCGCCGACCCCGGATTCGCCGACGACGCGCAGGCGCTCTACGACGCCACGCCGGCCAGCACCGCCCGCACGCTGCTGATGGCGGCCAGTTCGGCGCATGGCAGCGCCCTGGTCGGCGCGCCCGGCAACCAGGTGCGCGACGCCCTGGACAACGCCCTCGGGCAACGGGCGCCGGCGAGCGCCTGACAGCGGCGGTGCGCGGCCCGGCTACCGGCCGGCGACCCTGGCGCCGGCTCTCCGCCCGAACTGGACCGCTCGGAAGCCGGCGAACCAGACGCTGGCCCCCACTACCCCGGCCGCCCGCCGGCTGAGCGGCTCGCGCCGGGCGACGACCTCCTCGCAGATCGCCTCGACCTGGTCGGTGGCCGCCTCGTTGCTGAACAACGACAGCGCGGTCGACCGCCCGAAGGCGCCCAGTTCCGCCCAGCGCGACCGGTCGCCGGCCAGCTCGGCGATGATCTTCGCGAGCCTCGGCGCGCCGTCCTCGCCGTCCCCGATCCCGTAGAAGTTGTGGTACAGGTACTGGGGCAAAGTGTCCGGCGAGAGGATCTCCCAGTACCCCTTCTCGCCCTGGACCACCACGGGCTTGCCGAATGCCGCGCCCTTCTGCGCCGAGGTACCCATGCCCAGCACGATGTCGGCGGCCGCGTAGGCGTCGCGCGGGTCGAGCATGGGGCCGGTGAGGGTGACGGCCTCGCGGCCCAGGACGGAGTTCATCTCCCCGGCCGCGGCCTCGAGCTCCGGACGACACGGGCCGTCGCCGACCATCAGCAGCCGCAGGCTGAGAGCCGGGTCGACGAGGCCCACGGCGGCGATCGCGGCCACCAGGCCCTCCCGCTTGAGATCCGGCGCGAACCGGGACGCGACGACCGCTGTCAGTTCGTCGTCGCCGAGTCCGAAGCGATGCCTCGCCGGCCGGTTGTCGGCGACGGGGGCGTTGGCCTCGGTGTCCACCGGGCAGACAACCTCGTACACGTCCCGGCGCCCACGGCGCCTCTCCCGGTCGGCCACGTCCGTGTACCCCAGGATCATCGGCAGGTTGCGCGGCACGAAGCGCGGCACGGTGACCGCGTAGACGGTCGACAGGACCGGCAGGCCGAGGCGCAGATGCGGTCCGTACGCGGCTTCGAGGGTGGGCGACCACTCGTAGGCGTGAATGAGGTCGATCTTGCGGTCGCGGGCGAGCGCGGTCAGCCTCCGTACGCCGGCCACGGTGGGTGGATGGTGTCGCTCGGCCGGGCCGGCCGCGACGAACTCCAGGCCAAGATCGTCAATGCGTTCCCGTAGTTCGCCGTTGGGTGCGTACACGATCACCTCGTGACCACGCTGGGACAGCCGCGAACCGATCTCGATCGCGTTGATCTGACTCCCGCCGATGGCCAGCCGGAACAAGTTGATCAGAATGCGCACCCGACCTCCAGTGGTGCGTTGTGGGAATGCCCTCGACGAGGCGACTCACAACAATGAAAGCAACTCGTTCGCAGCTCTCGTGGTTACGGCGGCAATATACCCGGCTGCTACTGTCTGCTCGGTTCGGTGTGCGGGCGGGTATGCGTGTGCGCCAACCGGGACACAGGAGGATGGCACATGGCTGATGCGCCCAAGCCGCCCGGACCGATGCGTGTGGTTCGGGTCGATATCGACGAGCCACTGCCGGATATCCCGGCCGCCCGCGAAGCAGGGGGAACGTATGACGGGGCGTTCGTCATCGTGGCGCGCTCCGGCCGTCCGTTGGGCAACTTCGAGGTCGATCTCGTCGGCGAGGGGATGCCGGCCAACGAACTGAAGGACCTGATCGCGCAGCACCTGGGCGACGCATTGTCGGGACCGGGCCCGGACCGGCCGACGGTGGACCAGTCGAGCCTGCCGTTCATCAGTGTCGTGATCCCGACCGCGTTCCAGCGCGTGGATTTGCTGGCCCGCTGCGTCGCGGCCGTATGTGCACAGCAATATCCGTCATTCGAAGTGATCGTGTCGGATAACCGTCCGGATGAGGGACCTGAACGGGCTGAGCATTGGCGGCGCCTCATGACGGATCCGAGGGTCACGGTGGTCGCGGAGCCGCTGCGTGGAAGCTCGGCGGCGCGCAACCGCGGAGTCCAGGTCGCGCGCGGGGAGGTGGTCGCGTTCTTCGACGACGACGCGGTACCCGCGCCGGGCTGGTTGATGGCCGTCGGCCGTCGATTCGCACTGGAACCGGAGACCGACGCCGTCACCGGGCTGCTGCTGCCGTACGAGCTGGAGACGCCGGCGCAGGTCCTCTTCGAGCGGGCGGGCAGCAAGGTAGCTCACCAGTATGAGCGGATGACCGTGGAGGGCGGCCCGGTGGCCCGCCGTTCCAGGTCGGCGACGTCCGCGGCGGGCGGTACCCGGCGGCGGGGCCGGTTCGAGATCACCGTAAAGTACCCCGACCGGCCGTCCGCCCCCGCCGAGAACTATCTGATCTACCGGGTGGGCAAGTTCGGCATGGGTGCCAACATGTCCTTCCGTACCGAGGTGCTGCGCAGGCTGGGCGGCTTCGACGAGTCTGTCGGCATCGGCACGCCCTCCCTGGGCGGTGTCGAGCTGCATTTCTTCGCCCGCATGCTCTTCGCCGGTGGCCGGCTGACGTTCGACCCCGAGGTCGTTATGCAGCACAGCCACCTCCGCGAGTACGACGAGCTGCGGCGCAAGCTCTACATGTACGGCTGCGGATATACCGCGATGTTGACCGCGTTGGTACTCGGGGATCCACGGCACCTGATCGGCCTGTCGGGCAACGCGCTGCAGGCGCTGCGGCTGTTCGGACGCAAGTTCTTCACCGAACGCCGAGCCGCCGCCGCTGAGGGGTACTTTCCGGCTGAGCTGTCCCGTGCCGAGATGCGCGGATACGCGATCGGTCCGGTGCGGTACGTCTACAGCCGGATGGACACTCGCCGCGCCCGGAATGCGATCGCGGCGGCGCGGAGGAGCCGGGCGACGTCGTAGGGCCGTAGCCCGCGCCCGACCCGACTCCCGGGAGCCACGAGACGGGCTGTAGCCATCCAGTCATTCACGTCGGGCCCCTCGGCGGGTTTCCGGGAGCGCCCGGGTCACTACGCTCCCCCACAGGCAGGGCACTTGTTGCTGTCCGGCGACAGATACAGAAATCAAACGCCGAGCATTGGCATCAATTGATGCTCAGGCTACGTCTGCTTCCGAGGAGGGGCCGATATGCGCAGGAGAGCGTTTTTTCCTGTGGCTGTTGCCGTCAGTGTGGCCTTGGCCGCCGTCCAGATTGCCATATTCGGGGGAACGGCGCACGCGGCCACCGCGACCTTGGGGAACACCACGGTCGGTGCCCAACTGGACAGCGGTGACGCCAACTACCTCAACGGCTCCCGGTTCACGACGGGGTCCACGGCGGGGACACTCTCCAGCATCAGCGCCTACGTCGGCACGGTCGACGCGTCGCCCAACAACCAGTTCCAGGTCGCGGTCTACACCGACGCCAGCAACAAGCCGGGCGCGCTGGTGGCGTCCAGCGCGTCGGGGACCCTTGTCGCCAATTCCTGGAACACCATCAGCCTGTCCGGGAACCTGGCCGCGAACACGGCGTACTGGCTGATCTACAACACCAACGCCAGCACGTCGTCCCTGAACAACCTGAGGTACGACAACGGCGGTACGGGCGGCTACAGCACGAGCCGGGTGACCTTCGGTACCTGGCCGTCGACCTTCGGCTCCTCGGCCGTCGGCAGCGTGAACTACTCCATCTACGCCACCTACACCACCGCCGGCCCCTCCCCGTCGCCGTCGGTCTCGGCCTCGCCCTCCCCGTCGCCCACGCCGACCCCCACACCGACAGGTCCACCCACCGGCGGAGCGGCAAACTCCGTGCTGCTGGTCACCACCGCTTCGAACCCGTTCACCACCTACTACGCCGAGATCCTCAAGGCCGAAGGGCTCAACTACTACCAGACGGCTGACATCTCCCAGGTCAACCAAACCACCCTCGCCGGCTACGACCTGGTACTCCTGGGCGAGATGCCGCTCACTGATGCACAGGTTTCGATGTTCAGTACCTGGGTCAACGGGGGCGGCAAGCTGATCGCCATGCGGCCGGACAAGAAGCTCGCATCCCTGCTCGGACTGTCCGACGCTGCAAGCACCCTGGCGGACAGCTACCTCAAGATTAACAACAGCTCCGGCCCGGGCTTCGGCATCGTGGGCCAGACGATCCAGTACCACGGCACCGCCGACCGGTACAACATCGCGGGCGCCACGCCCATCGCCACGCTGTACTCGAGCTCGACGGCGGCGACCACGAGCCCGGCGGTAACCACGCGGGCGGTCGGCACCGTCGGCGGCCAGGCGGCGTCGTTCACCTACGACCTTGCCCGCTCGGTCGTGCTCACCCGGCAGGGCAACGTGGCCTGGTCCGGTCAGCAGCGGGACGGCGTCGACGGGTACGAGGCGAGCGAGATGTTCCAGGGCGCGTTCAGCGGGCAGCCCGACTGGAACAACCTCGACCAGGCCCAGATTCCCATCGCCGACGAACAGCAGCGGCTCCTAGCCAACATGATTCAGACGATGGAGGCCGACCGTAAGCCACTGCCACGGTTCTGGTACTACCCCCGCGACGTCAAGGCGGTCGTCATCATGACCGGCGACGACCACGGGCACGACGGCACCGCCGGCCGGTTCGACCACTACCTGGCGATCAGCAAGCCGGGATGCGTCGTAGCCAACTGGGAGTGCATCCGGTCGAGTTCGTACATGTACACCGACACGCCCATGACCAATGCCCAGGCGGTGTCCTACACCCAGCAGGGCTTCGAGCTCGGGCTGCACGTCTCGACGAACTGCCTGCCCTGGGGCACCGCGGCGAACCTCGACAACGACTACAACACCCAGCTGGCCGCGTTCCGGACGAAGTACAGCGGCATCCCGAATGAGGACAGCATCCGCACGCACTGCGTCGAGTGGGATGACTGGGACACCCAGCCGAAGACCAAGTTGAAGTACGGCATCCGGCTCGATACGGACTACTACTACTACCCGACCTCGTTTGTGCTGAACCGGCCGGGCTTTTTCAACGGTACCGGCGAGATCATGCGGTTCGGCCAGCAGGACGGTACGCCCATCGATGTGTACCAGGCGACCACGGACATGACTGACGAGTCCGGAATGGACTTCCCGATGACCGCCACGACCCTGCTCGACAACGCGGTGGGCGCGCCGGGCTACTACGCCGCCCTCACCGCGAACATGCACACCGACACCGCCGACTCCTTCGGATCCGACGCGATCATCGCAGCGGCTCAGGCCAGGGGCGTACCGGTCGTGTCCGGCCGGCAGATGCTCACCTGGCTCGACGCCCGCAACAGCTCCAGCTTCAAGTCGATCACCTGGAACGGCAGCTCGTTGAGCTTCTCTGTCACCGGAGGTGCCAACCAGCTGCGTGGAATGGTGCCGTTCAACTCCGGCGCCGGTACCCTCGCGACTTTGAAGACATCGGGCGGCGCGACGGTCCCCTATGTCCTGCAGACCGTCAAGGGCATCACGTACGCCTTCTTCACCGCCGCGGTTGGCGGCTACGTCGCCACCTACTCCTCCGCGCCGGACACCACCGCGCCGACCGTCGTCAACACGACGCCACCGAACGGCGCGACCGACGTGTCCACGACCGCGCCGCTGACCGTGACGTTCAGCAAGCCGATGGACCCCGCTTCAATCAACACGTCCACGGTCGTGCTGCAGACCTCTGCCGGGGCGGGCGTCGCCGCGACCGTCACGTACGCGGCGGGCAGCACCAGCGCCACTGTGGTGCCCGGGGCGGCACTCGCGGCGGGAACCGGATACAAGCTGACCGTCAAGAGCGGTTCGGCGGGCGTACGAGACGTGTCCGGCAACCCGCTGGCCGCGGACGTCGTCACGTCGTTCACGACCGACACAGCCGCGGCGACCGTCATCGGATACAACAGTGTCGGCTCGACGCTCGACTCCGGCGACCAGAACTGGATGAACGGAACGAAGTTCGTCACCGGCTCGACCTCGTTCACGGTCAGCAAGATGTCGGTGTACCTGAAGTCGGTACAGGCGGCCCCGAACAACCAGTTCCAGCTGGCCATCTACGCCGACAACAACGGGTCGCCGGGGGCGCTCGTGGCGAGCACCAGCCAGGGCACCGGCATCGCCAACTCGTGGAACACCGTGCCGCTCAGCGTCACCTTGGCCGCGAACACCGCCTACTGGTTCATGTTCAACACGAACGGCGCCAACAACTTGAGCTACGACACGGGCAGCACCAACCAGGGTGCCTACTCCTCAAGCGGGCGCACGTTCGGCACCTGGCCGGCCACGTTCGGATCGTCCATCCTCAATACCGCGAAGTTCTCGATCTACGTCTCCTGACCGGCATACAAGGGGAGTGCGCCCTTCGTCGGGTGCACTCCCCGCACCGCGGGTGCGTGCTCGCCCTGGATCGGCATGTGAAATGCGCCCCGGCGACGGGCGGCTCACTACCTCGGCATCCGGCACGGCATCGCGGCCGCCGGGGTTAGACATTGATGGCGTACCCGCGCGAGCACGACATCGCGCTGGAGGTTAGCTGGGCTGGCGGTGCCGCCCGCTCGGCTCGCTCTCAACGGCCGCCGGCTGCACGACGGTGTCATCGTTCGACGTACCGCGAGACAGCCATGCCTCGCCGACCTGCCACCGTCGGATGCCCGAGTCGGCCCCAGAGTCTGAGTCGGGATTGGAGTCCGGCTCGGTGAGGACGATCGGTTCGTAGCCGTCGTCCAACTCCGCCCCGGCCGGGGCGCCGATGTTGTATTTCATGATGACGGTGGCGTCCGTCGCGCCGGTGTCCATGATCCGGTTCATCACCACAGTCTCGGTGGCGCTGGAGTCCACCGGGTCGTCCAGGTCGAGACGGTTCATGAACACCGTCTCGACCTGACGGAGACGCTCCCAGTCGATGACCGTCGCGGGCAGGAACACCACCTGCATCGGGCCGGTGAGGTAGCCCGGCGCGACCCGTGGAACGACAGCGACGCCCCGCGCGGAGACGGGCGCCACGCCCCTGGCCGGTACCCGCTCGGCCGGGGTGGCCGGTGCGGTGCCGCCCTCCACCAGTTTGCGGAGGCGCCGGATCGTCACCGGCAGAACGGCTGCGCTCATCACGATCTCGGATGTCAGGAAGGCCCCGGCCGCGCCGGCCACGCCGAAGCGGTGCAGGGCGAAGTAGCTTCCGCCGAGGAAGATCGCCGCTGCGGCCAGCTGGTAGAAGAACAGCGGCCAGATCTTCTTCGCCATGAACGCGGTGACCGAGAAGAGGGTACCGACAACGCTGAACGGCAGCCCGAGCCCGATCAGCCGCAACGCCGCCTCTCCCCCGGCGTACTTCGGTCCGAGCACGGCCAGAATGAGCGGGGCCCCGGCCACCACGATCACCCCACCCCCCACGCAGACCAGCAGCAGCAGCCGGAACGCATGGCGCACCTGGGCCTTGATCTGCGACGGGTCGGTGGCAGCCTCGACCACCAGCGAGGCGAGCACGTTCCACGACAGCGCGAACAGCGCGGTACCGATCAGCCAGGGCACGTAGAACAGGCCGGTCGCCTGGGTACCGAGGACCATCGTCACGAGCAGCGGCGGCAGGTAGAGGTTGAGGTTGCTGACGAGACCGTTGAGGTTCTGGGCGCCCATGAAGCTGAGCAGTTCGCGGCGGGCGGGCAGGTTTCGGTGGCCGCGCATCCGGCGGGCCTGGGCCGGCGCGAGCCGGGCGAAGATGGTCACGCTCAGCACCACGACGGCGGCCGTCATCGGCACGCTCCACGAGATGAGCAAGGGCACCGCGATTACGCCGCTCACCAGCACCGGAAGCAGGCCTAACCGGCCCAGCGCGATGGCGATGTTCTCGATCGGTACCCAGGTGGTGCGGCGTAGCGCGGTGAGCACGCTGTCCTGCAGCGTGGAGAAGCTGAGGGACACCACGGCGAGGCAGAAGCCGGCCAGCGCGAGCGGTCCGGGCGGCAGGAAGTTGCGGCCCATCCCCAAGAGGTAGAAGCCGACCGCCAGCAGCACACCCGCCGAACCGGATGCGAGGTAGGACCACAAGAGGAACCGGCCGGTCGCCTCACCGGCGGTCGGCAGGAACCGGATGAAGGCGGAGTTGAGGCTCAGCTGGGCCAGACCGCCGAGCAACGTGATGGCGGACACCGTCGCCGACGCGCGGCCGAGGTCGGCCACGTCGAAGAGCCGGGCGCTGACGACCCAGAACAGCATGCCGAAAGCGGCGCTGGCGACCGTGGATACCATGAGGGCCACCGCGTTGCGGACAACGTCCACCGCGGCGCGCACCTTCACCGCTTTCCGCTCGCCCACCCGGCCGGGCGCGGATGTGACGGCGGTGCTCCCCGACCGACCAGCCATGCCGTCACCCCTGAGATCCCACGCGAGTACGGACAGTACCAGGAAAGATTCCCGTCGCATGACGACGATCGCCGCGGTCACCGGAACGGTCAGGTCAAGCTCCTCCGAGTTGGCGGAAATCCGAAGGGATCTCCGCCCGGGTGGTGCGCTAACTGACCCGCCGCAGGCCCAGGCCGGGCGCGAGTTCGTGCTTGGTACCGCAGGACGGGCAGACCAGGTCGGCGTCCAGCCGCTCCCCGCAGGCGCACACCCAGCCCTTCTGCCGGGCCGGGTTGCCCGCGACAAAGGCGTGCGCCGGAACGTCCCGGGTCACCACCGCGCCCGCCGCCGCGAACGCGTACTCGCCGATCTCCAGCCCGCAGACCACCACCACGCCGGCGCCGAGGCTCGCGCCGCGGCGTACCGTCGTGGACAGCAACTCGTCGCCCGTACGACGGATCGCGGCGCGGGGCCGGAAGTCGTTGGTGAACAACACGTTCGGGCCGAGGAACACCTCGTCCTCACAGGTGACGCCGCTGAAGACCAGCGTGCCGTTCTTGACGGTCACCCGGTCGCCGAGGGTCGCGCCGCTCTCCACGAACGCGCAGTCGCAGATGTTGCAGTCGCGGCCCACGCGGGCGCCGGGCAGCACGTGCGCGAAGGCCCAGACGCGGGTACCCGCACCGACCTCCGTGCTCTCGCACAGCCCCTGCGGATGGACGAAGACGCCGTCGGGGGCCGTCATCGGGCGGTCGCCCGGGACAGCACGTCCACGACGCGCTCCTGCTGCCCGGCCGTGATCTCCGGGTACAGGGGCAGGGACAGGATCCGCTCGCTCAGCGCCTCGGCGACCGGGAAGTCGCCGGCCTTGCCCAGGTCCCCGAACGCGCCCGTCAGGTGTACCGGCGTCGGGTAGTGGACGCCCGCGCCGATGCCCGCCCCATGCAGGGCGGACAGCACCCGGTCCCGCTCGGCGACCTGGACTACGTACAGGTGCCAGACCGGCACGTTGCCCGGGTCGACCACCGGCCCGGTCACGCCGGGCAGCCCGGCCAGCATGGCGTCGTACCGGGCGGCGGCCGCCCGCCGCGCCTCGTTCCACCCGTCCAGACGGCGCAGCTTCGCCGACAGGACCACGGCCTGCAGGGTGTCCAGGCGGCTGTTGAAGCCCAGCGTCGGGTGCTCGTACTTGCGTGGCGACCCGTGCGCGCCGAGCAGCCGTACCCGCTGGGCGAGGTCGTCGTCGTCGGTCATCACCGCGCCCGCGTCGCCGTACGCGCCGAGGTTCTTGCCAGGGTAGAAGCTGGTGGCCGCGATCGTGCCGAGGGTACCGGCGGTGCGGCCGTCGCGGCTGGCGCCCTGGGACTGGGCGGCGTCCTCGACGATCGCGACGCCGGTCGGCAACTGCGCGCGCAGCGCGGCGACGTCCGCGGTCTGGCCGTAGAGGTGCACCGGAAGCACCGCCCGGGTGCGCGGCGTCACCGCGGCCAGGGCGGCGTCGACGTCCAGCAGAGCCGTGTCGGGCCGGCAGTCGGCGAGCACCGGGGTGGCGCCGGTACGGGCGACCGCCTCGGCCGTCGCGATGAACGTGTTCGCCGGTACCACGCATTCGTCGCCGGTACCGATGCCCAGCGCGCGCAGGGCCAGCTCGACGGCGTCGGTACCGTTGCCGACCCCGACGCAGTGCGCGACGCCGAGGTACCGGGCGTAGGCCGCCTCGAACTCGGCGACCTGCGGGCCGCCGACGAACGCCGTCTTCGCCAGTACCCCGGCCCACCCCTCGGCGACCTCGTCGGCGACCTGTGCGTGCTGGGCGGCCAGGTCGACCAGGGGGATGTTGCCGGACATCGAACTCCTCAGCAACGGGCGGCGGCGGGCGACAGCGCCCGGGCCAGGGAATCGACGACGGTGTGCTGCTCGGCTTCGGTCAGTTCGTGGTGCAGGGGCAGGATCAGCGTGCGGGTGGTGAGCCGCTCGGTGACCGGCAGCGGCCCGTGCGGGTGGCCCTGGTACGCCGGCTCCAGGTGCGCGGCCATGATGCCCCGGCGCGCGGACACCCCGTCGGCGGCGAGCGCGGCGAGCACCTCCACGACCGCGGGCGCCTCGTCCGGCAGCTCGACCCAGAACGACTGGTGGTTGCTGGTGCCGTGGGCCGGGTCGCGTACCGGGCGGACCGGCAGGTCGGCGAGCAGGCCGTAGTACCGGTCGGCCAGCTCCCGGCGGCGGGCGACGATGCCCGGCAGGCGGCCCAGCTGTATCAGACCCATCGCGGCCTGCAGGTCGGTCATCCGGTAGTTGAAGGCCGTCTCGGCGTACCCCTCGAGGACCACCCCGCCGGCGGCGTGCCGGTCGGCGGCCGACACCGTCATGCCGTGCTCGCGCAGCCGGCGCAGCCGGGCCGCCCAGTCGGCGTCGTCGGTGGTGACCATCCCGCCCTCGCCGGTGGTCAGCAGCTTGCGCGGGTGGAACGACCAGGCGGCCAGCAGCGCGCCCTCGCCGACCGGGCGCCCGCGGACGGTGGACCCGGCGGCGCAGGCGGCGTCCTCGAGGACGGGCACGTCGCCGCAGACCGCGCGCAGCGCCTCGATGTCGGCCGGCTGGCCGCCCTGGTGCACGGCGAGGACCGCACGGGTGCGCGGCGACAGCGCAGCCTTGACCGACTCCGGCGTAAGGTTGCCCGACTCGGGCGCGACATCGGCGAACACCGGGGTCGCCCCGCAGTAGCGCACCGCGTTGGCGGTGGCGATGAAGGAGAAGGACGGTACGACGACCTCGTCACCGGCGCGGATGCCCAGCAGGTACAGCATCAGGTGCAGGCCCGTGGTGCAGGACGAGACCGCCACGGCGTGCGCCGCCCCGACGTGCGCGGCGAAGGCGCGCTCGAACTCGGCGACCCGCGGCCCCTGCGCCACCCATCCGGAGCGGACGACCTCGGCCACCGCCGCCGCCTCCTCGTCGCCGAGAAGGGGCTTCATCACCGGGATCACTTCGCGGCCTCGGCGATCTCCGCCTGCCACCACTTGACCAGACCGCGCAGGCCCTCGTCGAGACCGATCTCCGGGCGCCAGCCGAGGTCGCGGGCGGCCGCCGTGATGTCGGCCAGCCGGCGGGTCACCCCGTTGACCGCACGCGCCGGGCCGAACTCGACGCTCAGGTCGGAATCCATCGCGGCGAGCAGGGCCGAGGCGAGGTCGAGCAGGCTCGTCTCGACGGACGAGGCGATGTTGTAGACCGTGTCGGTCACCGGGGCCCGGGCGGCCAGGAGGTTGGCGCGGGCGATGTCGTACACGTGGACGAAGTCCATGGTCTGCTTGCCGTCGCCGAAGATCAGCGGCTGGTCGCCGCGGGCGATCCGCTCCATCCAGCGGATCAGCACCTCGGTGTAGACGCCGTGGGCGTCCATCCGCGGTCCGTACACGTTGAAGTACCGCAGGGCCACGTAGTCCAGCCCCTGCATAGCGTGGAAGCTGCGCAGCATCCCCTCGTTGAACGCCTTGGCCGCCCCGTAGAAGGTGTCGTTGTTGTACGGGTGGTGCCGCTCGGTGGTCGGAAACGATTCGGCGAGGCCGTACACGGAGGCCGAGGAGGAGGCGATCACCTTCTTCACGCCGGCCGCCGCGGCCGACTCGATGACGTTGAAGGTGCCGTCGACCAGGCTCTCCAGGGCGAGGCGGGGCTGCTCGGCGCACTGCGTGATGCGCAGCGCGGCCAGGTGGAAGACCAGATCGGTACCGGCGGTCAACTCGGCCACCAGCGTCCGGTCGTTGATGTCGCCCTCGACCAGCGTCAGCCGGTCGCCCGCGGCGGCCCTGGCCTCGGCGAGGTTCTCCCGGCGGCCGCGCACCAGGTTGTCCAGGACGATGACCTCGGACGCGCCGGCCTCGACCAACTGGTCCACCACGTGCGAACCGATAGTGCCGGCCCCACCGGTCACCAGGGCACGCTGTCCGCTGATCGGCTGCTGGTTCACACCGTCACCTCTCCGCGGCCGCGCCGCGACTGCTCGATCGGAAGGTCGTCGATCAACGTGCTCTGCCCGGGCCCCTGGTCCCGCGCGGGCGCGTCGCCGATGCCCCGGATCGGTACGGTCATGCCGTCCTTGGCCATGCTCACCGAGGCCGCTTCGAGCATCGCCAGTACCCGCAGCCCGGACCGGCCGTCGGTCAGCGGCGCGCGGCCCTCGGCGATCGAGTCGGCGAACTCGACCATGATCGAACGCAGCGCCTCGAGGTTGGCCAGGGCGGGCGTGACGGTGTCGCCCGAGCGGTAGGACACGATGGTCCGGGCCCGGGTGTCCGGCCCGAGTTCCTCGCTGGAGCGCAGGTCCACGCCCCGGTCGTGTACCGACAGCTTCATGATCGGGTCGAGGTCGTTCCACACCACCGTGCGGCGCGAGCCGCCGACGACCATCGTGCGGATCTTGACCGGCGACAGCCAGTTCACGTGCACGTGGGCCAGGGCGCCGTTGGACAGCCGTACCGTCAGGTGCGCCACGCAGGCATGGCCGGCGCCCACCGGATCGGAGCCGTGGGCGGCCACCGAGACCGGCCACGCGTCGTCGGGCAGGATCGCCTCGAAGATCGACAGGTCGTGCGGCGCGAGGTCCCAGAGCACGTCGATGTCGGGCTGCAGCAGGCCGAGGTTGATGCGTACCGAGTCCAGGTACTGCAGGTCGCCCAGCTCGCCCCTGCGGACCATGCCGCGGATGTGCTGCACCGCCGGGGTGTACACGTAGGTGTGGTCGAGCATGAGGACCCGGTTGTGGCGCTCGGCGGCCTCGACCAGCAGGCGCCCCTCCTCGTAGGTGGGCGCGAGCGGCTTCTCCACGAGCACGTGCTTGCCCGCCTCGATCGCCTTCATGGCCAGGGCGAAGTGCGTACCGGCCGGGGTCGCGATCGCCACCGCGGACACCGCCGGGTCGGCGAGCACCTCGTCGACGGAGCCGCTGACCCGGACCGTCGAGTAGTCCCCCAGCACCCGCCTGGCCCGGTCCACGTCGATGTCGCAGAGGTACTCCAGTCGCAGGCCGGGCGTCGCCTGGGCGTTGCGGACCAGGTTCGGCCCCCAGTAGCCCGCGCCGATGACGGCGATGCCGGTGACCGGGTTGTTCCTCTCCACGCAGTCCTCCTAGGTGGACCGTGCCACTCAATCGGCAGGCAAATGTTAGCCGTGGGCATCCGGGGCACCGTCGGCTTCGTCACCGGACACGCCTCATCTGACCGGCGCAAACCACGCTGACGATACCGCCGCCGCCCGTCAACCGGCGCCGGTCCGAGGAACTCGGCCGGGTGGCCACCGCGCCGAGGAAAGCGGTCAGCTCCGGTCGCCGGTACGTCCGGTTCCCGGGCGCCACAGCGGCCGGTCGCGTGGGCCGACGGGGCACCGGTACGGAGCCGGCGGCGGTACGGCCGGGACGGTCGGCGGGCGGGACCTCGCCGGGCCGGCTTGTTCTTGGTGTCGGAATGCCGGCGATCCCCGCGGAGCCGGCCGCAGGCAAGCGGTCGCCGGCTCGTGCTCAGGCGGAGGCGCGGCCGACCAGGTGGGTTTCGAGGATCACCGAGGTGTCCGGT
>CAZYCD010000115.1:0-15084 GCA_964645345.1 uncultured Micromonosporaceae bacterium | reverse complement strand
GGCTCGCCCTGCCATGTCGAGGTCTGAGTCGTCACTGGCTTTCAACCGTCGCTGGGGGAATCACTGCCGTTGGTCGTGCGGTCGGAACGGGGAGCAACCCCCCTATCTTGCGTGTTCATGTGCCGAAGGGAAAGTCAGCGGCCACCGTTCGGACGGTCCGCGCTGTCGGTAACGGGGCAATCGACAACCGGTCGATGTTAACAACGCCTCACTCCGATCCCGTCGGTACCTGACGCGACCGATCCTACGATCCCGATATGACAGAACGGCGCAGCGAATCCGGCTTTCCGGTAAAACCGGTGTACGGCCCGGACGATCTGCCGGCTGATCTCACCGATCGGCTCGGCGAGCCGGGTTCCTACCCGTTCACCCGCGGCGTGTACCCGACGATGTACACCCAGCGCCCCTGGACCGTGCGACAGTACGCCGGCTTCGGTACCGCCGCCGAGTCCAACGCGCGGTACCGGCAACTGCTCGCGGCCGGCACGATGGGCCTGTCGGTGGCGTTCGACCTGCCCACCCAGATGGGGTACGACTCGGACGATCCGGTCGCGCACGGTGAGGTCGGCAAGGTCGGTGTGGCCATCGACTCGATCGAGGACATGCGGCGGCTGTTCGCGGACATCCCGCTGGACAAGGTGTCCACCAGCATGACGATCAACGCTCCCGGCTCGGTCCTGCTGCTGCTCTACCAGCTCGTCGCGGAGGAGCAGGGGGTGTCCGGGGACCGGCTCAACGGCACCATCCAGAACGACATCCTGAAGGAGTACATCGCCAGGGGTACGTACATCTTTCCGCCGAAGCCGTCGCTGCGCCTGGTCGCCGACACCTTCGCGTACTGCGGCAAGGAGATCCCGCGGTGGAACACGATCTCCATCTCCGGGTACCACATGGCGGAGGCCGGGGCCACGCCCGTGCAGGAGATCGCCTTCACCCTGGCCAACGGCGTCGAGTATGTCCGCGCGGCCCTGGCCGCGGGCCTTGCCGTGGACGACTTCGCGCCCCGGCTGTCGTTCTTCTTCGTGGCCCGCACCACCCTGCTGGAGGAGGTCGCGAAGTTCCGGGCGGCGCGGCGGATCTGGGCGCGGCTGATGCGCGACCAGTTCGGCGCGAAGGACCCGAAGTCCTGGATGCTGCGCTTCCACACCCAGACGGCCGGCGTCCAGCTGACCGCCCAACAGCCCGAGGTCAACCTCGTCCGGGTGGCCGTGCAGGGGCTCGGCGCGGTCCTCGGCGGTACCCAGTCGCTGCACACCAACTCCTACGACGAGGCCATCGCTCTGCCCACCGAGAAGGCGGCCCGGCTGGCCCTGCGCACCCAGCAGGTACTCGCCTACGAGACCGACCTCACCGCGACCGTCGACCCGTTCGCCGGCTCGTACCTGATCGAGGCGATGACCGACGAGGTCGAGCGGGCGGCGACCGAGCTGCTGGACCGGGTGTTCGACCACGGCTCTGCGGTGGCCGCGATCGAGGCCGGGTTCCAGAAGCGGGAGATCGAGGCGTCGGCGTACCGGATCGCCCAGGAGATCGACTCGGGTGAGCGGGTGGTGGTCGGGGTCAACCGGTTCGTCCTCGACGAGGAGGAGCCGTACCAGCCGCTGCGCGTCGACCCGGCGATCGAGGCCGAGCAGGCGGCCCGGCTGGCCCAACTGCGCGCCGGCCGGGACCAGGCAGCGGTGGACGCCGCCCTGTCCCGTTTGCGGGAGGCCGCCGCGGGTACCGACAACGTGCTGTACCCGCTGAAGGACGCGCTGAGGCTGCGCGCCACGGTCGGCGAGACGTGCCACGCCCTGCGCGACGTCTGGGGTCGATACCAGCCCGCCGAGCGGTTCTGACGCGGTCCCGCCCGGTGACAACCTGCGATGGGCGCTGGGGCGTTTCCTGTGCGGACCGTCACTCGTTGTGGGGAGTTGGGGGCGAATGGCCGCGCGAGACCCCGGTTCACGTGCTCCTTTACCAGATAGCGAACCGCCCAATCAGGCGAATCGTGACGGTACGCAACACGGCAGGCACAAGAATGAGATTGCGCAGCGTCACCATCGGGGGTCTACGCTGATCCAGTTCTTCCCGACCGGACGAGGCCAAGTAGAGACGATGACCAGTGCGTTAACCGTTCCACCGAGCGCGCCGCGGACCGCCGGCGGGCCGGACCACGGTCCGCGCTGGACCGAGCCGGAGACCCAGGACTGGTCCGAGGCGCCTGCCGGAGCGCAGCCGCTGCCCGGTGACCTGGACGCCTGGCTGGCCGGCAGCGAACCCGAACTGATCGCGTTGCGCCGCCACCTGCACGCCCATCCCGAGCTGTCCGGCCGGGAGTTCGAGACCGCCACCCTGGTCGCCGACCGGCTCACCGCGGCCGGGCTCGACCCGAAGCCGCTGCCGGCCGGCAACGGCGTCATCTGCGACATCCCGGGTACCGGCGACAACGACTCCGTGGTCGCGCTGCGGGCCGACCTTGACGCCCTGCCCCTGCTGGACGCGAAGGACGTGCCGTACCGGTCCACAGTGGACGGTACCTGCCACGCCTGCGGGCACGACGTGCACACGACGGTGCTGATGGGCGCCGGCCTGGCGCTGGCGCGGCTGGCCGAGCGCGGCGAGCTGCCCGGCCGGGTACGGCTGCTGTTCCAGCCGGCCGAGGAGACGGTGCCGTCGGGCGCTCCGGAGGTCATCTCGGCGGGCGGCCTCAAGGACGTCTCGGCGATCTACGCGCTGCACTGCGCGCCCCGGCTGCCGGTCGGGCTGGTCGGCGTCAGGTCCGGCGCGATGACCGCGGCGGCCGACATGCTCGAGGTGGTGCTGCGCGGGCCCGGCGGGCACACCGCCCGGCCGCACCTGACCGCCGATCTGGTGCACGCCCTGGGCCGCATCGTCGTGGACGTGCCGTCGCTGCTGGACCGCCGGGTCGACCCGCGCTGCGGGGTGTCGATGGTGTTCGGCGCCGTACAGGCGGGGCAGGCGGCCAACGCCATCCCGACCGAGGGCCGGGCGCGGGCGACCGTGCGGGTACTCGACCGGGAGGTCTGGCGGGAGCTGCCCGACCTGGTGACGTCGCTGGTACACAGCGCGGTCTCGGGTACCGGCGTGAACGTCGAGGTCAACTACCGGCGCGGGGTACCGCCGGTGGTCAACGACCGCTCGGCTACCGCCGTCATCGCCGCCGCGGCCGGTGCCGCTCTCGGCCCCGACCAGGTGGTCGAGGCCGAGGTCAGCATGGGCGGCGAGGACTTCTCGTTCTACCTGGACCAGGTACCCGGTGCCATGATCCGGCTCGGCGTCGGAGTCCCCGGCGCCCTCGACCTGGACATCCACCAGGCCAGCTTCGACGTGGACGAGCGGGCCATCGGGCACGGAGTACGGGTCATGGTGCACACCGCCCTGGCGAGCCTCGCCGCGCCCGCCATCTGATCAGGCGCGGTCAGCGGTCCGCTAGGCCGGCGGTCCAAGCGCGGGCGGTTCGGCCACCGGTACCGGCGCACTGGCGGCCCGCCGGCGGCGCCGCAGCCACAGCAGCACGGCCAGCGGGATGCTCAGCACGATCAGGAACGGCAGCAGCGCGCCGAGCACGAGCAGCAGCCCGTCCACGGTCGCCACGAAGGCGTGCCAGCCGCGCCGCAGCCCGCCGACGAAGCCGGTCGCCGGCTTGGCCGGCGGCGCGGCGTCCTTCCCCAGCAGGTTGACCGTGATCGTGGACAGCGCGGTGAGGTCGGCCAGGTTGCGCTGCTTGGCCTGCATCGACTCGAGGTCGGCCTCCCGCTTGGACAGCTCGGCCTCGACGGTGGCGACGTCGCTGACGGACTGCGCCTTGGCCAGCAGGTCGCGCATCCGGTCGACGCTGGCCTGCTGGGTCTTGATCCGGGCGTCGAGGTCGATGACCGTGGCGGTCACGTCCTCGGTGGAGATGGACCGGGACTTCTCGTTGCCGTCCCGCCCGATCGCGTCCAGCGTGCCGCCGAACCTCTCCGCCGGTACCCGCAGGGTCAGCGTGGCCGTGGAACGGTCGGCGTTGAGGTCGCGTTGGTCGCCGCCGACGAAGCCGCCGGCCGCGGTGACCAGACTCGAGATCTTCGCGGCCGTACCCGGGACGTCGTCGACCTGAAGGGTGATCGATCCGTTGTAGATGATGCTGCGCTGTACCGGCTGGTCCGTCGGTACCTGCGCGGGGCCGCCCTTGGCCGGTACGTTCTCGGTCAGCGAGTTGGCGGCGCCGCCGCCGGTGGCGGCCGGAGCCTTCGCGCTGTCGGCTGCCGTGCTGCCGCTGCTGGACGAGTTGGACCCGGCCGCGCAGCCGGCCAGCAGGGTACCGGCGACAAGGGCCGCGCCTACCAGCAGCGCGGCCAACCCGGCGGCGCTGCGGCGGCCGGGGGCGTTGGTCGTTGTCATGCCCGTTCCGACGCCCGACCGGCGCGCGGCGGTTCCGCACCGGCCACACCGTTATGCGGTTGGAACGAACGCTGACGGGCGGGGCCCCGGTACGGCAGACTGGCGGTCATGCGAGTGACCAAGTTCTCCCATTCCTGCGTCCGGGTGGCGCGTGACGGCGCGGTACTGGTCATCGACCCGGGTGGATTCTCTGAGCGGGCCGCGCTCAACGACGTCGACGCCATCCTCATCACCCACGAGCACGCCGACCACCTCGACGTGGACAAGCTGGCCGACGCGCTGGACAAGCGGCCGGAGGCGAAGGTCTACACGCACGCCGAGGTGGCCGCGAAGCTGGGCGCGCTCAACGGAGTGGTACGGACGGTCACCGCGGGGGAGCCGTTCAGCGCGGCCGGCTTCCAGGTTCAGGCGTACGGCGGCTGGCACGCCGTGATCCACCCGGACATCCCGGTGGTACCCAACCTCGGGTTCGTCATCGAGGGCCGGATCTACCACCCCGGGGACTCGTTCGACCTGCCGATGGACGCCGACATCGAGACCCTGTTCGTACCCGTCTCGGCGCCCTGGCTGAAGGCGTCGGAGGCGATCGACTTCGTCCGCTCGGTGGCTCCCCGCCGGGCGTACGCGCTGCACGACTCGCTGGCCAACGACAACGGGCTGGGGCTGCTGGACCGCCTGCTGGGCCAGTATTCAGGGACGGAGTACAGCCGGCTGGTACCCGGCGAGACCGTTGACGTCTGAGCAGTCGCTCTACGCGCTGCCGCCGGACCGGTTCATCGCGGCCCGCGACGAGGCGGTGGCGCAGGCCCGCGCGGCCGGCGACCGGGAGGGCGCGGCCCGGCTGGCCAAGCTGCGCCGGCCGACCGTGGCAGCCTGGCTCGTCAACCTCCTGGCGCAGCACCGTCCGGAGCAGGTCGGCGAGCTGCTCGACCTGGCCTCGGCGCTGCGCGACGCCCAGCACCGGCTGCGCGGCGAGGAACTGCGCGCCCTGTCCAACCGCCGCCGCGAGGCGATAGCCCGGCTGGTGAGCCAGGTCCGCGGCCTCGCGGTGGAGGCCGGCCGCCCGGCGCGGGAGACTCTGCCGCTGGCCGAGGTGGAGGCGACGCTGACCGCCGCGCTGGCCGACGAGAAGGTGGCCGAGGCGGTACGGGCCGGGCGGCTCACCAAGGCGACCGGGTACGCGGGCTTCGGCGTGGTACCGGCCCCCGAGGCCGGGGACGGCGGCAAGCCGCGGCTGCGGGTCATCGACGGCGGTGCGGGCGCTCCGGCGCCCGCCGACCGCAAGGCGGCCCGCGAGGCCGCCCGGGAGGAGGCCGCCCGGGATGCGGCCGCCCGCGAGGAGCGGCGCGCGGCGCAGAAGGCGGCGCAGGAGGCCCGGGCCGAGGAGCGGCGGCGCGCCGAGGCGGCCCTGCGGGAGGCGGCGGCCGAGCAGGAGCGGGCGGTACGCGAGCTGAGGGACCTGGCCGCGCAGCTCGATGCGCTGAAGGAGCGGCACGCGGCGGCCGAGGTGGCGCTGCGCGAGGCGAAGCTGCGCCACCGTACGGCGCAGCGGGCGGTGGCCCGGCTCAGCTGAGCCCGGTGGCCGGCTCCGCTTCGCTCAGCGTTCTGCTGACGGGAGGCATCGACCGGCGGCACAATCATCCGGTGACCCCGGAGCAGACCGCCGCTGCCGCCCGCCCGGTCGTGCGGGAGCTCGGCGGCTCCTTCACCGAGGACCCGCGGACCCTGCGCCGTGCCCGGCAACTGGGCCTGACCGGCTGGGCCTTCTACATCGCCGGCCGGGGCGGCGTACTGGGCGACGTCGATCCCGACACGCTCACCGCCGCGCTGGGCTTCGTCGCCGCCGATGCGGTGCGCGACGGTTGGGAGGCCGCCCGCCGCGTCGTGGCGCCCCGCGAGGTCGCCGCGCACCACCTGGCCGAGTGCTGCCGGTGGGGCCGGGAGAAGCTGGACGACCTGCCCGGGGCGACCCGGCTGCTGCAGCTCGCCGAGCGGGTGGTGGCCGCCGCCGACGCGGGCGGGCTCCCGCTGTTCGCGGCCTGGCGGGCGGCGGCGGTACCGGAGGACGGGCCGGGGGCGCGGCTCGCGGCGACGGGCCGGCTGCTGGGCGAGCACCGGGCGGGCGCTCGGCTGCTGGCGGTACGGGCGGCTGGGCTCAGTCCGCTGGAGTCGATCCTGGCCGGCCCGGGCGGTCAGGCGGAGGCGGTCGCGTTCGGCTGGCAGCCGCCCTTCCCGCCGTCCGAACCGTTGCTGCGCAAGCGGGTGTGGGCGGACGCGCTGGCCGACCGGATCACCGGCGAGGCGTACCGGGCGCTGACCCCCGCCGAGCGCGCCGAGATGATCGAGCTGCTCGGCGACGCGGTACGGGCGCTGCGGGCACCGACCGGCGAGTACCCGAGGGTGCGCTAGCCCGGCGACGCCTGCGGAGCCGGCTACCGCCGGCGTTCGGTTGGCGGTCAGGCCTGAGCGGTACGGGTGGGCCTGCCGCGCAGCCCGGTCACGTAGTCCGCCGGGGCGCCCGCCTTCTCCGCCGCCCCCGCGATCTCGGTCAGGTACCACGCGGTGGGCAGCCCGCCCTCGTACCCGCTGTACACGTAGACCCAGGCCGTCACGTCGCCGTCCAGGGTGGCCACCCGCAGGTGCAGCTTCCGGTAGAAGCCGGAGGTGACCCCCTCGACCTCGTCGAGCTGCGCCTCGTCCCACGGATGCACGTCGTAGAGGGCCACGAAGACCCGGTCGCCGGAGGACTCCACGATCGTGCAGACCGCGCCCTCCCAGCCCAGCTCGTCCTCGCCGGCGAAGGTCAGCCGCCACCCCTCCAGCCAGCCGGTACCGACCATGGGGGAGTGCGGGCAGTAGGCCCGCATCCTTCCGGGGTCCAGATTGGAGCCGTAAGCGGCGTAGTGACGCACGGCGATGACGATAGTCCCCCGGCGCGGTGAGAGAGAATACAACGGAGCGTGTCGGCGGACCGGGCGCCGATCGGCGCCAAGTGGAGGGCGTTGTGGGGCGGATTGTCATTATCGGCGGCGGGCCGGCGGGGTACGAGGCCGCGCTGGTGGCGGCGCAGTTGGACGCCGAGGTCACCGTGGTGGAGGCGGACGGCGCGGGCGGCGCCTGCGTGCTGTCCGACTGCGTGCCGTCCAAGACCTTCATCGCCTCCTCGGATGTCGTGACCGGTTACCGGGACGCGGACGACTTCGGGGTGCACGCGGGCGGGCTGGCCGCGGTCACCGTGGACGCCGTCGCGGTACACGGACGGGTGAAACGGCTGGCCAGGGCGCAGTCCACGGACATCCACGCCAAGCTGGTGAAGGCCGGCGTGACGTTCGTCGCCGGTACGGCGAGGTTCGGTGCGGACACACTGGGTCACACCCACCGGATCGAGGTCACTCCGTCGGATGGTGACGCTCCGTACAGCGTCGACGCCGCGACCGTCCTGATCGCCACCGGCGGTACCCCCCGGCTCCTGCCGGACGCCCGCCCCGACGGCGACCGGATCCTCACCTGGCGCCAGGTCTACGACCTGCCCGCGCTGCCCGAGCACCTGGTCGTCATCGGCTCCGGCGTGACCGGCGCGGAGTTCGCGTCGGCGTACCTGGCGATGGGCGTGGCGGTGACCCTGGTGTCCAGCCGGGACCGGGTGATGCCGCACGAGGACCCCGACGCGGCCATGGCCATCGAGCGGGTCTTCCGCTCGCGGGGCATGACGATCCTCAACAACTCGCGGGCCGCGTCGGTGGTGAACACCGGCTCCGGGGTGCTGGTGACGCTGGCCGACGGCCGCACGGTCCAGGGCTCGCACGCGCTGATGGCGGTCGGCTCGGTACCCAACACGGCCGACCTCGGCCTCGCGGAGTACGGCGTGCAGACCGCACCGGGCGGGTACGTGACGGCGGACCGGGTGTCGCGTACGAACGTGCCGGGCGTCTACGCGGCGGGCGACTGCACCGGCCTGCTGCCGCTGGCCAGCGTCGCGGCGATGCAGGGACGGATCGCGATGTGGCACGCGCTCGGCGAGGCGGTCGCGCCGCTGCGGCTGAAGACCGTGGCGGCCAACGTGTTCACCGACCCGGAACTCGCCTCGGTCGGCGTTTCACAGTCCGATGTGGACTCCGGGAGCGCGGTGGCCCGCTCGGTGATGCTGTCGCTGGACGGCAACCCACGGGCCAAGATGGCCGGTATCCACGACGGGTTCGTCAAGCTGTTCTGCTCGCCGGCGTCCGGCCGGGTACTGGGCGGGGTGGTGGTCGCGCCCCGAGCCAGCGAGCTGATCCTGCCGGTCTCGATGGCCATCGACAACCACCTCACCGTGGACCAGTTGGCCCACACGGTCACCATCTACCCGTCGGTGTCCGGCTCGATCACCGAGGCCGCCCGCCAACTCATGCACCACGAGGTTTCCTAGCTGGAACAGGGGTCCTACCCTGGGCGCATGTTGGTGGTCACGAGCAACGACATCCCCGGCTACGAGATCCGGGCGGTCTACGGCGAGGTCTTCGGCGTGACGGTACGCGCCCGCAACGTGGGGGCGGGCTTCACCGCCGGGTTCCGCTCCATCGGGGGCGGCGAGATCCCCGAGATGACCCAACTGCTGCTCCAGAGCCGGAACGAGGCGATGGGCCGCATGATCTACCAGGCCCAGCAGCGCGGGGCCAACGGCATCACCGCGTTCCGCTTCGACAACGGCGAGATCGCCGGGCGGTGGACCGAGATCTGCGCGTACGGCACGGCCGTGTGGGCGGTACCGGTGACCGACGACGCGAAGCGCCAGTACGACGCCATGGTGCAGGCCGGACGGATGCCGCACCAGCAGCAGTACGCGACGAACGTGAGCGAGTACGGCCCGCCGCCGCGGCACTAGACGACCGTCGCCGGCAGCGGCTCCGCGGGCGTCGCCCGCTGGCTACTTCAGCTCGCAGATCACGCCACCGGCGGCGATGACGTCGCCGACGGACGCGGACAGGCCGCTCACCACACCGGCCTTGTGCGCATTGATCGGCTGCTCCATCTTCATCGCCTCGAGCACCACCACGAGGTCGCCCTCGGCCACCTCGTCGCCGTCGGCCACCGCGATCTTCACGATCGTGCCCTGCATCGGTGAGGTCAGCGCGTCGCCGCCGGCAGCTCCGGCAGACTTGTGACCCCCGCCGCGCCGGGGGGCAGGCTTGGCTGCGGCGGGGGCCCCTACTGGGGTGCCCATCGACGCCGGTAGAGAAACCTCCAGCCGCTTGCCGCCCACCTCGACCACCACGGTCTGCCGCGACTCCGGCTCCTCCACAGTGGACGAAGCGCCGAACGGCGGCACGCCGCCGGCCCACTCGGTCTCGATCCACCGCGTGTGCACGGTGAATGGCTCGGACGTGAACGCCGGGTCGCGAACGATGAGCCGGTGGAAGGGCAGGGCGGTGGCCATGCCGTCCACGACCATCTCGTCCAGTACCCGACGGGACCGCTCGATCGCCTCGGCCCGGGTCTCGCCGTACACGATCACCTTGGCCAGCAACGAGTCGAAGTTGCCGCCGATCACGCTGCCCGACTCGATACCGGTGTCCACCCTTACCCCCGGCCCGCTGGGCAGCCGAAGCGTGGTGACCAGGCCCGGCGCGGGCAGGAAGTTGCGGCCCGGGTCCTCGCCGTTGATGCGGAACTCGATGGCGTGCCCGCGCGGCGCCGGGTCCCCGGTCAGCCGCAGCGGTTCGCCCGCCGCGATCCGGAACTGCTCGCGTACCAGGTCGATGCCGGCGGTCTCCTCGGTGACCGGGTGCTCGACCTGAAGCCGCGTGTTGACTTCCAGGAAGCTGATGGTGCCGTCCTCGCCGACGAGGAACTCGACGGTACCGGCGCCGTGGTACCCGGCCTCGCGGCAGATCGCCTTGGCCGACTCGTGGATGCGGGCGCGCTGCTCCTCGGACAGGAACGGGGCGGGCGCCTCCTCGACGAGCTTCTGGTGCCGGCGCTGCAGCGAGCAGTCGCGGGTACCGACGACCACCACGTTGCCGTGCTGGTCCGCGAGTACCTGGGCCTCGACGTGCCGGGGCCGGTCGAGGTACCGCTCGACGAAACACTCGCCCCGGCCGAACGCGGCGACCGCCTCTCGGGTCGCGGACTCGAACAGCGCCGGGATCTCCTCCAGCGTGCGGGCCACCTTCAGGCCGCGGCCGCCGCCGCCGAACGCCGCCTTGATGGCCACCGGCAGCCCGTGCTCCCGGGCGAAGTCGACGATCTCGGTCGCCTCGACGGCCGGTTCGGTGGTACCCGGTACCAGTGGCGCCCCGACCCGCTGGGCGATGTGCCGGGCGGTCACCTTGTCGCCGAGGTCGCGGATGGCCTGCGGGGTCGGCCCGATCCACGTCAGGCCGGCGTCGATGACCGCCTGGGCGAAGTCGGCGTTCTCGGACAGGAACCCGTACCCGGGGTGGACCGCGTCGCACCCGGCGCGGGCGGCGACGTCGAGCAGCTTGTCGATGCGCAGGTACGTGTCTGCCGAGCTGTCACCGCCCAGTGCGTACGCCTCGTCGGCCAGCCGCGCGGGCAGGGCGTGGCGGTCGGATTCGGCGTAGACCGCCACCGATGCCAGGCCGGCGTCCCGGCAGGCCCGGATGACGCGTACGGCGATCTCACCCCGGTTGGCGACCAGCACCTTCAGCATGCCGCGCAGTGTAAACCGGCGTTAAGGACGCGGGCTCGGTGACGTTGGGCACGGAGGTCGGGTCGTCGACGGGACCGTCACTTGAATAGTCAACTTTGCCTATTACGCTTGTCGCCGTGTCAACGACCCGACTGCTCATCCTCGGTGTGGTCCGCGCCCGCCAGCCGGTACACGGCTACGACGTGCGGCGCGAACTGCTGAGCTGGCACGCCGACGACTGGGCGCACATCGCGCCCGGCTCGATCTACCACGCGCTCAAGCGGCTCGCCGAGGAGGGGCTGCTGGCCGAGGTGGCCACCGAGCAGGTCGGCGGCCGTCCGGCGCGTACCAGCTACGAGGTCACCGTCAAAGGCGAGGCCGAGTTCCAGGATCTGCTGCGCCGGTACTGGTGGGAGTACTCGATCCCGGTCGACCCGTTCCAGGCCGCCTACGCGTTCCTGACCGCTCTTTCCCCGGCCGAGGCCGCCGGTGCCCTGAGGAACCGGGCGCGGCTGCACCGGCTGTTCGTCGACGGTACCCGCGTGCGGATGGCCGCGACCGCGCACAGCGAGCCGCCGCACGTGCTGGAGATGTTCGAGCTCGCGATGGCGAAGGCCACGGTGGAGGCGGAGTGGTGTGAGCGGGTGGCGCAGCGGGTGGAGGACGGCCAGCTGATGTGATCCGTCCCGTCCGGACGGAAGGTCACGACACAACGCGTCATATTCAAGCTTGACCGTACGCGACATATCGCGTTACTGTGTGCGCGACAACAGCCGACCCGTCCGGCACGGCAGCCATCTGAATGGCAGCACCTGGGGGATAAATGATCGAGACGAAGGGCCTGCGGAAGTCCTTCCGGGCCCGCAAGGGGACCGTCGAGGCCGTCCGCGGCGTCGACCTGTTCGTCGGGGAGGGCGAGATCTTCGGCTTCCTCGGGCCCAACGGCGCCGGGAAGACGACCACGCTGCGGATGCTGGCCACGCTCATCGAGCCCGACGGCGGGGAGGCGACCATCGCGGGAGCCGACCTGCGCCGGGCGCCCGGAGAGGTGCGCCGCCGGATCGGCTACGTGGCGCAGGGGGGCAGCACCTGGGACACCGTCACCGCCCGCGAGGAGCTGGTGCTGCAGGCCCGCCTCTACGGCATCGGCAAGGCCGCCGCCCGGACGCGGGCGGCCTCGGCCATCGACGCGTTCCAGCTCACCGAGTTCGCCGACCGCAAGTGCCAGACCTACTCTGGCGGCCAGCGCCGCCGGGTGGACATCGCGCTGGGCGTCATCCACCAGCCGCGCGTCGTCTTCCTCGACGAGCCGACCACCGGCCTGGACCCGCAGAGCCGGGCGCACATGTGGGACGAGGTACGCCGGCTGCGCAGCGAGGGCATGACGGTCTTCATCACCACGCACTACCTCGAGGAGGCGGACGCGCTCTGCGACCGCATCGCGATCATGGACTACGGCCAGATCGTCGCCGAGGGCACACCGGACGAGCTCAAGCGCGAGGTGGCGGGCGACGTGGTGACGGTCGGGGTCAACGGGGCCGCGCCGCGCGCCACCGAACTGCTCGGCGGCCAGGGGTACGTGCGCAAGCTCGAACCGTCCGACGAGGGCCTGCGGCTGTACGTCGACGAGGGCGCGACGGCGATCCCGCAGATCCTGCGGACCCTCGATGGCGCGGGCGTCGCGCTCGGCTCGATCGAGCTGCACCGTCCCAGCCTCGACGACGTGTTCCTGACCAAGACCGGCCGCTCGCTGCGCGAGTCCTGAGAGGTATGTCGATGAAGCTCGCCAAGGACATCTGGCTCATCTTGCAGCGCCAGATGATGCTGGTACTGCGCAACCCGGTGTGGTTGATCGTGGGCATCATCCAGCCGCTGTACTACCTGTTCCTGTTCGGACCGCTGTTCAAGGGCGCTCTCCAGTTGCCGTCCGCCGAGGCGTACCGGATCTTCGTGCCCGGCATCCTCGTCCAGCTCGCCATCTTCGGCACGTTCTTCGTCGGCTTCGCGCTCATCTCCGAGCTGCGCGCCGGCGTGATCGAACGCAGCCGGGTGACCCCGGTCAGTCGACTGGCCCTGCTGCTCGGCCGGTCGCTGCGGGACGTGGTGACGCTCGGCGTACAGGCCGCCATCATCACCGTCCTGTCGGTACCGTTCGGCCTGTCCGCCAAGCTGGGCAGCGTGCTGCTCGCCTTCGCGGTACTCGGGCTGATCGCGCTGATGCTGTCGGCGCTGTCCTACGGCGTGGCCCTCAAGCTGCGCAGCGAGGACGCGCTGGCCCCGCTGCTGAACACGGTGGGTATCCCGATCCTGCTGCTGTCTGGCATCCTGCTGCCGATGGACAAGGCGCCCGGCTGGCTGCGCGAGGTCGCGAGGTGGAACCCGTTCTCCTGGGCGGTCGACGCGACCCGGGCGCTGTTCAACGGGCACCCGGGCGACCCCAGCGTCTGGAAGGCGCTGACCATCCTCGCCGCGCTCACCGTCGTCACTGTCGGCTGGGCGGCCCGGTCGTTCGCCAAGAGCGTCCGCTAGCGGCGACGCTTGCGGAGCCGCTAACAGTCAGCGTTCGACAGCCAGCACGCGGTTAGCTTGGTCTCACCCTGGCGGGGCGCCGGCCCGCGCGCTTGTAGCGTGGGCTGGTGCCCCGCCTGCGTCGTGACCGGATCACCTGGCTGATCTATCTCCTTCTGGGTATCTGGGGCTACTTCCTCTACGGCTTCGGGCCGGTGGTACCGCTACTGCGCGACGAGCAGCAGGTCAGCCGGAGCGTGGCCAGCCTGCACTCGGTCGCCCTGGCGGCCGGCGCGGTCGTCGGCGGCGCGGTCTTCCCCGCGCTGGCCCGCCGGCTCGGCCGGGGTACCGCGATGTGGTGGGGCATGGCCGGCACGGCCGGTGGGGTCACCGTCCTGTGCCTGTTCCGCCCGGTCGCGGTCACCGTCGCCAGCGTGCTGCTGATCGCCGCGTTCGGCACGGTCCTGATCTCCGGGGTGGTGGCGGCGCTGGGCGAGCGGCACGGCCCGGCCGGGCCGGCCGCGATCGCCGAGGCGAACGCGCTGGCCTGCGGGCTCGGCGCGCTGGCGCCCGTGGTGGTCGGCGTGACCGTGGCCGCCGGGCTCACCTGGCGACCCGCGATCGCCGTGGTACCAGCCCTCACCGTGCTGGTCGCCCTGGGCGCGAGGATCCTGCGGGTACCCCTGCCGAAGGGCTCCTCGACCGTGGCAGTGGTCCGGTCCGGTACCGGCCGGCTGTCTGTCGGGTACTGGCTGGCCTGGCTGCTGATGTGCTGTACCGGCTCGGTCGAGGTGTGCCTGAACCTGTGGGCCGGCGACGTGCTGCGCAACCACGCGGGGATGGCGGCCAGCGGCGCGGCGACGGCGGTCTCGGGGATCGTGGGCGGGATGTGCCTCGGCCGGATCGTCGGCGGCCGGCTGGCCCAGCGGGTACCGGCGCCCCGCCTGCTGCTCGGCGCGCTCGCGGTGAGCCTGGCGGGGTTCGGCGTGTTCTGGCTGGCCACCGCGCCGGCCCTGGCGGTCGCCGGGCTGACGCTCGCCGGGCTCGGCAACGGCATGCACTACCCGCTGGCGATCGGCATGGCGCTGCGCCTGTCGCCCGGGCGCGAGGACCAGGCCGCCGCCCGGGCCTCCTACTCGATGGCGGCCAGCTTCGGGATCGCGCCGTTCGTACTCGGCGCGGTCGCCGACCGGATCGGCGCGCACACGGCCTTCGTCCTGGTACCGGCGTTCCTTGCGGCCGCCGCGGGCCTGGTGGTACCGCTGGCCCGCCGGCTCGCCGCGTTCGACGACTGGCCGGCCGGCCGGGCCGGGCACGGCGGCCCGGCCGACGCCGCGAGCCCGGCTACTTCCGCCGCGCCAGCGTGAGGCCGTCGGCGACCGGGAGCATCGTCGCATCGACCCGGTCGTCCGCGAGCACCATGTCGTTGAAGGCCACCATGGCGTGGTCGTCGGGGTCCACCGGATCGATGATCCGGCCGTGCCGCAGCACGTTGTCCACGAGAATCACGCCGCCCGGGCGCATCCGGGGCACCAGCTCGTTCCAGTAGACCGGGTACC
>CAZYCD010000114.1:0-15191 GCA_964645345.1 uncultured Micromonosporaceae bacterium | reverse complement strand
GCAGGACGCCGCCGAGGAGGAAGCCCGTCCACGACTCGTCGCCGTCGCGCAGCTCCGTCCAGCCCAGGTTCCGGTAGAAGGCGCGGAGCACGCCCATGTCCCACGCGCCGAGGGTGACGACGGACAGTCGGGCGGGAATCTCGGCCATGGTGTCGATCCTGTCAGCATCCGCCGCCCGGCACCCGGCTCACGCGCAACGGTAGGGATCATCCGGCGACGAGGGTGCGCGACTGCTGCCGGGTTTGCTACTCCGATCCTTCGCCGGGCCCGGGTGGTCAGGCCGGTACCGGCGCGGGCGGCGTGTGCCGCAGGGCGCGGACGGTGATCGGAGCCAGCACGACGGAGGCGACCACGAGCGCGGCCACCTGCGCCGCGGTCAGCGCCAGCGGACCGCTGTCGTTGGTGAACCGCGCATAGTCGACCGTGAACGTCAGGTACCCCAGCCGCTCGACCAGCAGGACGGCCGCCCCGACCGTCAACGCCAGCGCCGTGGTACCCGACCCGGTCAATACCGCGGCGGCGGGCGAACAGGTACGCCACCACCGCCAGGGGCAGCGCCAGGCCGCGCAGCGCGCCCGGCTCGAAGACCTCGTCCTCGCGCTCGGCGCGGTACCACCGCGGCAGCAGGCGCAGCAGCTGCCGGATCCGGCGCTCCAGTCCGGTCATCCCGCCGCTCCTCCCGTTGTTGCCGGCCGGACCCCACGCGCCCCGAGCGCGGCGGTCACCGCGCGCAGGTTGGCCTCCAGCCGGTGAGCCTCGTGGCCGAGGGCCCGCGCGCCGCCCTCGGTCAGCCGGTAGTAGCGGCGCAGCCGGCCCTGGTGGGTCTCGTCGCGGTCCCGCTCGACACACCCGTCGGCGACCAGCCGGTCGAGGACGCCGTAGAGCGTCGCGACCGGCAACTGCACCCGCCCCTCGGACAGCGCCTGGACCGACTGCACGATCGCGTACCCGTGCTTGGGCTCCTCCGCGAGCGCGGTCAGCACCAGGAACGCCTGCTCCGACAGCGGCCGACCACTCATGCCGAGAGTTATATCGCAATCCGATAGGTCAACACCAGCGGGTAGGCGGGGTCAGGTCGTGCGCTGCGCCCACGTCATAAGGTGGCGCGCATGAGACACGGCAGCTTCCAGTACGACATCGACGCGCGGTGCCAGCCCCACGCGGCAGTGGCGCTGATGGCCGACGTGCCCCGGCTCGCGGCCATCCACCCGCTGGCCGTCGAGGCGCGCGAACTCCAGCCGCCGCCGGGCGCGCTGCGCAGCACCGCGATCACCTCACGGCTCGCGCTGGGGCCGCTGCGTTTCCACATTACGTACCAGGCGGACGTGCTGTCCGTGACCGACGACGAGGTCGTGACCGTCGCACGGCAGCGCCCCGCCACCGTCCTGCGCAACCACACCAGGGTCCGGCAGGACGGCGACGGGATGGTGCGCATCCGGGTCGACATCACCTACGAGTCGCCTGACCTGCTGTTCCCGTACGGGTTCCGGCAGGCGCGGTACGCGCACCGGGGACTTGCCGTCGGCATCAAGAGGGTCCTCGAGGAGGCACCGGACACCGGCCAGGTGACGGGCCGCCCCGGTTCTCCGGAGTGAACAGATGACGTTCGAGGATGGGCAACGGATCGTCTTCATCGGCGACAGCATCACCGACTGCGGCCGGCGGGACGCCCACCCGCCGTACGGCAACGGGTACGTGAGTCTGGTCCGCGCCTTCGTCACCGCCCGGCACCCCGCGACCCGGCTGACCTGGATCAACCGCGGAGTCAACGCCGAGACCGTGCGCGATCTGTCGCTACGGTGGGACCGCGACGCGATCGGAGCCCGTCCGGACTGGCTCAGCGTGATGATCGGCATCAACGACGTGTGGCGCGCCTTCGACGGCCACCCGGAGGCGGCGGTGCCGCTTGAGGAGTACGAGCCCACCCTGCGGTCGCTGCTGTCCAGGGCGGTCGAGGCGACCGGATGCCGCCTGATCCTGGCCGACCCCTTCCTCATCGAGCCGGACCGGGACGAGCCCCAGCGCGCGGCGAGCGACCGGTACGGCGCGGTGGTGGCCACGCTGGCCACCGAGTTCGGCGCGGTGCATGTCCCGACGCAGGGGGCATTCGACACGGTCCTGGCGGTAACGCCGGCGGCCGACTGGGCGGACGACCGCGTCCACCCGGGGCTGCCCGGTCACGCGGTCATCGCGGACGCCTTTCTGCGCGCCATAGGTGCCTGACCTGCGGCGAACGGGCCGCCCGCCCGCCAGTTTGGAAAATTTCGGATTCGGGCATTCGCCATCATGGTTCTCACCAGATCACGTCGCCGCACCACCGCGACGGGCGTAGGAACGTTCGTCGCCTTTCTCCTTGTTCTGGTGTTCGGCAGTCCGATCTTTGTGGACTGGGTCAACAACAACACCAGAGCCGACACCGCCGGTGGTCTGTTCCTCCGTACCCTCTCCTGGCCCGCCTGGACCTTCGACTCCCGGTCGGCCGTCCGGGACGTGGTGGCGCAGGACCTGAAGGCGATCCTGTTCATCGTGCTCGTCGCCGTGTTCCTCACCATCCTGGCCGGCGCGGAACTGTCCAGGGCGCGGGGAACCATCGCCGACTTCGTCAGCGGCTGGAGCGCCGTCATCTTCGCGGCTGCGCTCGCGGGCTTCCTGACCGCGTTCCTGTCGGTACACGCTGGCCTCTACACCGCGCTGCTCTGGGCGCTGGGCGGAGCCGCGTACGGACTGATCACCGGGTGGATCGTCGCGCTGGCACAGATGGGTACGCGGCGACCCTGACATCCGGCTCACGGTCGGGCGCTCCCCTCCCGGGTGCGTCCGACCGTGCCATGTTCACCCCTCGCCCGGCGTCATCCACGCCACCGCCGTCGACTTGCGGCCCCGGGCCCGGCCGCGGCCCTTGCCCGGCATGGAAGGCCTCACCTGACCACGTCGAAACGCAGGTCGTGGTCATGATGACCGAGGGACGCGGGTTCTCCAACGCCAAGGCCAAGCGGGCGCTGGGCTGGCAGCTGCGGTACCCGTGTGGCGGCAGGGCTTCCAGGAAGCGCTCGCGTGACCCGTGCGGCGCTCACGTCGCTCGGGAACCAAGGCTGCACGCCAGCGACCCCGCCGACGCCCGTACGATGCGACGGTGGCCTTCTACGTCCCGGCAGCCGAGGATCAGTTCGAGGCGACGGAGCACACCACCGGGCCCTGGGCTCCCGGCATGCAGCACGCCGGACCGCCCGCCGCACTTCTCGGTCGCGCCGTGGAGGCGCGGGGCCGGCCGGGCATGCAGGTCGCCCGACTGACGTTCGACATCGCGAGGCCGGTACCGGTCGCACCGCTGCGCGTCACGACGTCGGTGGTACGGGAAGCCCGCAGCACGATGGTCGTCCAGGCGGAGATCGCGCCGTACATGCGCTGCACCGCCCTTCTGATGCGCACCGAGCGGGGCATCGTCCCGGACGTCGACGGGGAGCGACCGCCCGCGCTCGCCGGGGCCGAGGCGAAGCCGTTCTTCCCGGGAACCGGCGAGATCGGGTACCACACCGCGATGGACATCAGGTTCGTGGACGGCGCGTTCCACGAGCCCGGGCCGGCCACCGCGTGGATGCGCATGCGGGTACCGCTGGTGGACGGCGAGGAGCCGAGCGCGCTCACCCGGGTACTGGTGGCAGCGGACTCCGGCAACGGCATCAGCAGCGCCGTGGACTTCCGCGCGTACGTGTTCGTCAACGTCGATCTCAGCGTGCACCTGACCCGGTACCCGGTCGGCGAATGGGTGTGCCTGCGGGCCGCCACGCACGTCGACGGCGCCGGGCTGGGCCTTGCGGACGCCCAGTTGTACGACGAGCGGGGGCGCATCGGCCGGTCCGCGCAGAGCCTGTTCGTCAACCCCCGCCGGTCCTGACGGTTGCCGGCCTAGGCGGGCGCGTTCGTCAGGTCCCGGTCCTCCAGCTCCCAGGCGTGGTCGAGCATGTGCCAGGCACAGCGCCGGATCAGGAACTGCAGCGCCCACGACCGCGCCGGCTCGCCGCGCGCGTGGTGCTCGCGGATCCCCTCGACGAAGGCGTCCCGGTACACCCGAAGGGCCTCGGCGTCGTCCCGCGTTTCCAGCGGTACCTTCACGCCGACCTTCGGCGCGTACTCGTAGATCTCCGCGCCGTTCACGTGCCGGATGATCTGGTCCCGCTCGCGGCCACCGCCCCGCGGCCCCTTGCGCAGGTCGGCCGAGACGCGCGCGGCGCGGTCGTCGAAGGTGGTCCAGCAGGCTCTCAGCAGCGCGAGCTTCCGCTCGAACTCGGCGTCGGTCATCGGAGCGTGTTCGGCCGAGGCCGCCCTGCCGGATACGCCGTAGTAGTCGGTCATCCCGATCCCGTCGAGCCGTTCGACGACCTCGAACCCGCCCGTAGCCCCGAACTGCGCGCCGTAGCCGGCCAGCTCGGCGACCCTGGCGTACCGGGGGAGGTAGGCGCCGAGGACCGCGAGCACGTCCTGACCGATCCTGGCGCTGCGGTCCCAGCCCGGCCAGTCGAAGGCGCAGGCGACCACCCTCTTTTTCTTGCCCTGTTCGAGCATCACGCGAACCGGATCGGCCATGCCGCTACCGTACGACTGCCGCCCGCTCACCGCGAGGCACGGTGCCCGGTACGGCTGACCCGGCGGTCAGCCGTACCGGGTTCGAGGGGTGCGGTCAGGCGGTACAGGTGAGCGTGGGTACCGCGTTCGTGGTGCCGTTCCAGGTACCGGTGAAGCCGAATGTGGTGGTGCCGTTCGCCGGTACCGATCCGTTGTACGACATGTTCGTCACCGTCACCGCCGAGCCGGACGTGGTCACCGTCCCGCTCCACAGTTGGGTAATGGTCTGGCCGTTGGCGAACGTCCAGCCGACCGTCCACCGGGAGATCGCCGCGTTGCCGGCCTGCACCGTCACGGAGGCCTGGAACCCGCCCGGCGAGCCCGGCCACTGGTTGGTGACCGTGTACGTCGCGGTGCAGGCGCCGCCCGTCGGCGGCGGGGTGGTCGGCGGCGTGGTGGTCGGCGGCGCGGTTGTCGGCGGGCTCGTGGTGGGCGGTGTCGTGGTCGGCGGCGCCGTGGTCGGCGGTTGCGTGGTGGGCGGTGCCGTGGTCGGGCCACCGCCCCCGGTCGGCGGGATCAGGTACGGGCCGACGATGTTCATCTTCGCCTGGTTGACCGTGATCCAGTCGTCACCGACGATGCCGCCGGTGTCGCCCGAGTCCGGGTTCCACGACCAGTACGTGAAGGACATCCCGTTGACGCCGCTGCCCATGTAGGACATGAGCGCCTTCATCCACAGTGTGTCGCGTGGGTCCTGCAGCGTGCTGCCGAACTCGCCGACCAGGACCGGGGCGATGTTCTGCTTGTAGAGGTAGCCCCAGAAGTGGTCCCACACGGCAGGCAGGTTGTTCGGGAAGCTCGGGTCCTTGAACCACGGCTGCCCGTCCGGCGGGTTGACCGAGACACCGTAGTCGTGCGCCGAGTACACCAGCCGGTTGGCCACGTTGAGCCGGACCGGGAAGCTACCCGCCTGGGAGAGGTTGCCGCCCCACCAGTCACACGCCAACGGGTCGACCGGGGTGTTGTTCCACACGTTCGGTGTGCCGCCGTTGCCGTCGCAACTGACGCCCTCGACGAAGATCAGCCAGTTGGAGTTGGTCTGCAGGATCGCGTTGCCGATCCGCTCAGCGGCCAGCCGCCAGTCCTTCGTGGTGTCTCCGCAGCCCCAGCACGAGCCGGTACCGTTGGGCTCGGTCCCCTCGGCATGCGGCTCGTTGAACAGGTCCGCGCCGATGACGGTCGGGTTGTTCGCGTACCGGGAGGCGAGCATCTGCCAGTCGGAGATCTCGCTGGCCTCCGAGACGGCGCCGGTGTACCAGAGCGCGGTCTGGCCGGCGGCCGTGGGGCGGTGCCGGTCGAGAATGATCCGCATGCCCTTACTGCCGGCGTAGTTGACGACCTTGTCGAGGATCTGCAGCGGGGACAGGCCGACGAGGTCCGGGTTCGTGTCGGTGTTGATGCTCGTCGCCTGCGCCCCGGAACGCAGCGAGTCGCCGGTGTACGGCACCCGGATCGTGTTGAACCCGAGCTGCGCCATGTGGTCGAGCTGCTGCGTCCAGGTCGCCGGCTTTCCCGCCCACAGGCCGTGGAAGGTGTGGTTGTCGGTCTCCATGCCGAACCAGTTGAGCCCGGTCAGCCGGACCGTCGCACCGGTCGAGTCGACAATTTTGTTTCCACTGGTGTGCAGGTAGCCGGTACCGGTACCGGCCGCCGCCGGGCCGGCGGCGAGCGTGACGGCCGCGAGCGCGCTAGCGGCGACGGCGACCATGGCCGCCGCGACGCCGATGAGCTCTCTCGTCCTGATGCGTCTGAAAGCCACGGGGTGGGGACTCCGTTCACGTGACGACGATTGGTGCAGCGGCGTTCCCCGGACGGCACGGGGCGCGCGGGCGGGGGCGGCGCCGGTAGTCCACATTGGACAGACACGTCGGGCGGGGTCGGCACCCGGCGCACCCGGCGAGCCGCGCGCAGGTCTCTGCGCCGCGACGGGGAACTGCTGCGCTGTTTCCGGGATCGTGGCGCCGGTACGGGCGGCGGTCAATCGATCGATGCCGGGCTGCGCTGTCCACCTGCGACGGCGGCTGAAACTTACGGCGCGGCCGGGGAGGCGGCACGCCCCTGCACGGTCAACCGGCGCAGTTCGCACAGTTGGCGACCGGCATGGGGCGCGGCCGTAGGGGACCGGCGGCACCGCGAAGGCGCGGAAAGGTTTGCCCGACCTTTCTCCGAGCATCTACCTGGGCCGAAGGACATCAATTTCGGAGGATGCCGGACGGTGGACAGGTCGCGAAGCGGCGGGGAGGATCCGGGTGGGGCCGCCTCCGGTTGGCAACCGGGGAGCACCTCCGCGGCACCGCCGCGGGTCAGGACGGTCGCGAGCTACGCCTGGACGTTCATCGTGCTCGCCGCTGCCGTCTACGTGTTGTTCGCGATCCTCGCGCGGATCTGGCTCGCCGCCATCGCGGTCGTCGGTGCGCTGGTCATCACCGCCCTGCTGCGTCCCCTGGTCGACCTCGCCGACCGCGTCATGCCGCGCGCCCTGGCCGTGGCGTCCAGCCTGCTCGCCGCCGCGATCGTGATTCTGGGGCTGTTCGGCGTCATCGGCCTATCCGTCGCCGGGAGCGCGTCGAAGCTGACCAAGCAGTTCCACAGCGGCCTCCAGAAGGTTACCGGCTACCTCGCTGGCAGCCCGCTGCACCTTCACCCGCAGCAGGTCGAGCACGCTGTCAGCCAGGGCCGGCAGTGGCTCACCCAGCACCGGGGCCAACTGGCCGGGCACCTCCTCGGCGGCGCGAGCACGGTCGCCGAGGTGTTCACCGGCGCCATCCTCGCGGTGTTCTGCGCGGTGTTCTTCCTCGGCAGCGGCGAGCGGATGTGGGCCTGGTGCCTGGAGCAGGTACCGACGGCCACACGTGACCGGCTGGCCGCGGCCGCCCGAGCGGCGTGGACCACCTTCCAGGGGTACGCCCGGGCCACCGTACTGGTCGCCGCCAGCAACGCCGTGCTCGTCGCCGCGGCGCTGCTCATCCTGCGGGTACCACTCGCGCTGGCGCTGGCTCTGCTGGTGTTTCTGGCCAGTTTCATCCCCGTGGTGGGGGGTGCCTTCTCCCTCGCGGCCGCGGCACTGGTGGCGCTGGCGGCGCGAGGCCCGGTCGTCGCGCTGGTCGTGGTGGTCCTGATACCCATTCTCGGGCAGATCGAGGGGCACGTGCTCCAGCCGTTGATCATGAGTCGATCGGTGCGGCTGCATCCGGTCGTGGTCGTTCTCACCGTCGTGGCCGGCGGGTTGGTGGGCGGCGTCGTCGGGGCGGTGGTGGCCGTGCCGATCGTCGCGGTCGGCTGGTCGGTCGTCAAGGAGCTCCGGGGTCGCCGCGCGTAGCCGCGATTGCCCGCGAACCCCGCCGGCGCGTGCGATCCGTTACCGGTACAGGTGCCGGTGGGCGGCGCGGACAGCGGCCGCGTACGGGCCGCCAGCCAGGCCGTTGCGGATCAGGGCCGCCCGGGCCGCGTTGGCGCCGGGCCCGCCGTGGACTCCTCCGCCGGGATGCGCCGAGGAGCTGGCCAGGTAGAGGCGGTCGATCGGGGTGTCCGCGCGGCCCAGCCCCGGTACCGGTCGGAAGACCAGCTCCTGGTGGATCGCCGCGGTACCGCCGTTGACCGCCCCGCCGTGCAGGCTCGGGTTGTGGCGCTGCAGGTCGCTGGGGAGTTGGACGTTGCGGGCCAGGATCGAGGCGCGGAACCCGGGCGCGTGCCGCTCGATGAGGTCCTCGACGCGCTGTGCCTGGTCCCGCATCAGGTCGGCGTCGCCGGCCAGGGGCTGCGGCACGTGCGTGTACGCCCACACCGCCTCGGTGCCGGCCGGGGAGCGGCTCGGGTCGCTGGTGGTCATCTGGCCCAGCAGTACGAACGGCGTGCGCGGCAGGCGGCCGCACACAAGGTCGGCGCTGTAGCCGGTCAGATCGTTCAGGTCCCCGCCGAGATGCACGGTACCGGCGGCCCCCGCGCCGTCCGCCGTCCACGGGATCGGCCCGGACAGCGCCCAGTCGACCTTCACGGTCGCGTAGTCCCACTGGAAACTCCGCAGGTCCTCGACGAACCCCGAGGGCAGCGCGTCGAGGCCGACGAGTTGCCCGAACAGTACCGGGGCGGATACGTCGCCGAGGACCGCCCGCCGCGCCCGCACCACCTCACCGTGCCCGTCGCGTACTCCGACGGCGGTACCCCGGGCGTGCAGCACCCGCCGCACCGGGCGGTGGCACTCCACGGTGCCGCCCCTGGCGGCCAGCCGGCGCAGCAGCGCGGCGGTGAGCTGTCCGGCGCCGCCGCGCGGGACGGGGAACCCGACGCTCTGGCCGAGCATCGTGAGCAGCCACCCGAACAGGGCGCTGCCGGCCTGCTCCGGTCCCAGGTCGGTGTGCAGTGCGCTGCCGGCCAGCAGCAGCCGCGCGCCCTCGCCCGCGAACCGCCGCGAACCGTACTCGCGCACCGGCATGACCGCGAGATGGGCCAGCCGGAGCGCCTGCGCCGCACCGAGGCGCCCCAGCAGCCGCGCTCCGGCCCGTACCGGCGGGAACGGGCGCAGCACGGCCTCCACCAGAGGTTCGCCGATGCGTTGCCAGCGTTCGGTCTCCTCCCGCCAGGTGGCCGCATCGGCCGGGGCGAACGCCGCCATCGACTCGGCGGTCCGCGCGACGTCCCGGGAGAGCACCGCGCAGCGGTCGTCGGGAAGTACATGCGCGAGTACGGCGGGGGCGTGCGACCATTCGAGGCCGTACGCGTCCAGGCCCAGCCCGCTGAGCACCGGCGAGGCCGCGCCCAGCGGGTAGAAGGCGCTGCAGACGTCGTTGCGGAAGCCGGCGGCGGTCAGCTCGGCGGTGCGCACGGATCCGCCAGGATCGCCGGTGGCCTCCAGGACCAGTACCTCCCAGCCGGCGTCGGCCAGGAGGTTCGCCGCGACCAGTCCGTTGTGTCCGGCGCCGATCACCACCGCGTCAACCGTTCGCACCACGCCCTCCTCGCCCAGCTTCGGGGTACCCCGCCCGTCGGCGGCAACACCGCCGCCACCGTGAGGTTTGCCCGGGCACGGGGCGGGAAGTCCGGTGGGATCGGACCGAGCGTGGGAGGCCGCCGTGGTCGACACCTGCCGGGTCATCCGTACCTCACCGCAGCGGATCTTCGCCGTGCTGGCCGACGGCTGGAGCTATGCCAGCTGGGTGGTTGGCGCGGCGCACATCCGGACCGTGGACGACGGCTGGCCGGCCGTCGGCACGCGCGTACACCACCAGGTCGGCCCGTGGCCGCTGCAGATCAAGGACCAGACCTCGGTATCGGCCATGGAACCGGATCGCCTGCTCGAACTGGACGCGCACGCCTGGCCGCTGGGCTCGGCACGGATACGGCTCGAACTGCAACCGGTCGGACCCCAGGAGACCCGCGTGCTCCTGACGGAGTCGCTGTCATCCGGCGTCGGCCGCGTCATCCCCGGAAAGCTGCAGTTCCTGTTGCTGCGTCCGCGCAACGCCGAGGCGCTGCGCCGGCTGGACGACCTGGCGGTACACCGGCCCTGACCGGCGGGTCAGCGGCGGCGCAGCACGAACCAGGCGAGGACCCCGGTACCGCTCACCTTGTTGCGGTACCCCGCGTCGGTGACCGTCGGACCGACGCAGCCGGCAAGGAACAGTGAGGCGACCACCCCGACGGTGGCCAGGCGACGCGGGCGGGTTGCGCCGCGGGTGTCGCTCAAGCCTGATCCTTCGGCCCACCCGCGGCCGGATCGCGGGGCTTCACGTAGGGCTCGGCCGCCGCCGGGTGACCGGCCCGGATGGCCCGGCCGCGCTGGAGCTCCGCGTCGAATTCCGCGCCGACCAGGACGGCGAGATTGGAGATCCACAACCAGACCAGAAAGATGATCACCGCGGCGAGGCTGCCGTAGGTCTTGTTGTACGAGCCGAAGTTCGCCACATAGGCGCCGAAGCCGGCGGACGCCAGCAGCCAGACGAGCACGGCCAGCGTCCCGCCCGGAGTCACCCAGCGGAAGCCGCCGTGCTCGGCATTCGGGGAGGCCCAGAACAGCAGGGCAAACAGCAGCGCGACGATCGCCACGAGAACCGGCCATTTGGCGATGTTCCACACCGTGACCGCGGTCGAGCCGATGCCGAGCGCGGAGCCGACCGAGCGGGCCAGCCGGCCGGTGACCACCACGATCACCGCGGACGCGGTCAGCATGACGCCGGTCGCGATGGTCAGGCCGAGCCTGATCGGCAGCCGCTTCCACAGCGGCCGGCCCTCGGGCACGTCGTAGATGGCGTTGCTGGCCCGCATGAAGGCGCCGACGTAACCGGAGGCCGACCAGAGCGCGCCGAGCAGGCTGGCCGCGGCGACGACTCCGGCCGCGCCCTGGCGGCTGTGCTGCAGGTTGTCGGCGGCGGAGTGCAGGATGGTGCGCACGCTCCCGGGTGCCAGCCGGCCGATGTTGTCTAGCACCGCGTTCGTGGTACCGGTACCGGTCAGTCGCAGCACCGTCACCAGCAGCAGCAGCCCGGGGAAGATGGACAGCACGCCGTAGTACGTCAACGCGGCGGCCCAGTCGCCGAGGTTGTCGGCCGAGTACCCCTTGGCGGTGCGCTTGGCCGCCGCGAGCCAGGAAGGCCCGGGCAGTTCCCGCAGTTCCTCGGGCCCCTCGTCGGCGGTCGGCGGCACCGGTTCGCCGGAGGGTGCCTGGCCGGCGCGGAGGTCCCGACGTCGCGCGCGTTCCTCGCTCACCGCAGTGCCCTCCTCATCCAGAACCAGCGTCGGGTTCCCGCCGAAATAAGCGCCAAACCCATCAACGGCATGAATCCGATCCGGGTGGGTAGGACGACAGTCAACATTCGTGTGGTAGGGGGCGATATGGCCGATCGGGTAGCCGACCCCTGGGGTCCGAAAACGCCGTACGGCCCGTCGGCCGGTGACGCTCAATGGCCGGTAGGGTCGACACGTGCCTGGCCGACGGGTTGACAGAGTCCGATGTGGACAGTTGGGTGCAGTCGGCGTCCCTGCTGCACTCCAACGGCGACGCCATGGACATTGCGGTACAGGGCGGCCGGATCGTCGGCGTGCGTGGAGGAGCCGAGGACCGGGTCAACCGGGGCCGGTTGGACGTCAAGGACCTGTACGGTTGGCAGGCCAACAACAGCGCGGACCGGCCGACCCGGCCGCTGGTGCGCGAAGGCGACGGGCTCGTGGAGTGCGACTGGGACACCGCGATGGGCCGGATCGTCGACCGGTCGCGTGAGTTGCTGGCACAGCCGGGCGGGTGGGGCCGGTTCGGCTTCTATACCAGCGGTCAGCTGTTCCTTGAGGAGTACTACACCCTCGCGGTGATCGGGAAGGCCGGCATCGGTACCCCGCCACATGGACGGCAACACCCGGCTGTGTACCGCCACTGCCGCGGAGGCGCTCAAGGCCAGCTTCGGCGCGGACGGGCAGCCCGGCTCCTACACCGACGTGGACTCCTGCGACACGATCGCGGCAGTACCGCGCCAAGCAGCCGGCCGGCCGCGCCTTCCTGCACGCCACGCAGTACCAGCCCTCCCCCGAGGTACCCGACGACAAGTACCCGCTGACGCTGACCACCGGCCGGGTCGTCTACCAGTTCCACACCCGCACCAAGACCGGCCGCGCACCCCAGCTCAACGACGCCGCGCCCGAGGTGTGGGTCGAACTGAACCCCGCCGACGCGCAGTCACTCGGCATCGCCGACGGCGACCTCGTCGCGGTCGAGTCCGGACGCGGCGCCATTCGCGCTCCCGCCCGGCTGCGCGACATCCGGCCCGGTACCGTCTTCGTCCCGTTCCATGACGGCTACTGGGACACCGACGGCAAGGACCACGACCGCGCCGCCAACGAACTGACACTCACCAGTTGGGACCCGGCCTCGAAGCAACCGCTGTTCAAGGTCGCCGCGGTCCGCGTCACGAAGATGGACTGACCCATGCACCTTGCTCACTACCTCGTCCTGATGCACCGCGCCGAGACCGCGCTGGAGGAGGCGTACCGGCAGGTCGGCAGCGCCCACGCCGACGAGGCCGACGTGCACCAGATCTGCCAGCGACTGGCGCAGCAGTGCGCGCAGCACGTGCGCGGGCTGCAACCGTTCGCCGAGCGGTACCGGGAGAGCGCGCCCGAGGAGCCGGAGCGGCTGCACGGGCAGTTGTTCACCGGTACCCGCAGCGGCCCGCTCGGCCTGCTGCGCGACCTGCAGGACCTCTACCTGATGGCCAACCAGTCGGACATCTGCTGGACGGTAATCGGGCAGGCCGCCCAGGGCGCCCGGGACAGCGACCTGCTCACCCTCGTCCACGACTGCGAGAGCCAGACCGCGCTGCAACTCGCGTGGCTGCGTACCCGGATGAAGCAGGCGGCGCCACAGGCCCTCGTGGTCGCCGCCTGACCGCATCCGAGCAGGCCGGCTGTGACGGCTACCCGGGTTGCTGGCCGAGTTGCGCGGCGACCAGTTGTCGGGCCCGCTGCGCCGGATCGCCCTCCGCACCGAGTGCCTGGTACATGTGCTCGGCCTGGGTGCTCTCCACATGCGGGGCGAGCAGCGGGATGTCCGGGTCGGTACAGGCGTCGATGAGTACCGGGCCGCTCGCGGACAGGGCCTCGTCCCACGCGCCGGCCACCTGGTCGGCCGACTCGACCCGGATTCCGCGGAACCCCAGCAACTCGGCGAACTTCGCGTAGTCGAAGTCAGGGATGTCCTGGGAGGCGGCGAAACGCGCGTCCCCCTCCATCTCGCGCTGCTCCCAGGTGACCTCGTTCAGGTCGTTGTTGTGCAGCACTAGGACCACGAACCGGGGATCGGTGAACCGGTCGCGGTAGCGGGACACGGTGAGAAGTTCGTTCATGCCGAGCATCTGCATCGCGCCGTCACCGACCAGAGCGATGACCGGGCGGTCGGGGTACGCCAACTTCGCGGCGGCGGCGTACGGGATGGCGCAGCCCATCGAGGCGAGGGTACTGGACAGGTTGGCCACCATGCCCGGCCGCAGGTCCAACTGGCGGGCGTACCAGTAGGTCGCCGACCCTACGTCGACCGAGAGCACCGCGCCGTCGGGTAGCCGGGTGGACAGGGCGTCGAAGACCGGCATCGGGTTCATCCGGCCGGTCGGCTCCCGGCCGCGTACGGCGAGGGTGTCCCGCCAGCGCCGTACCTGATTCTCGACCTCGGCCCGCCAGGACCGGTCCTCCTGCTCGAACAGCAGCGGCAGCAGCGCGGCCAGGGTCAGCCGGGCGTCGCCCTGCAGGTTCACCTCGGTCGGGTACCGGGCGCCGAGGTTACGCCCGTCGATGTCTATCTGGACGGCCCTGGCCTGCCCGGGTGGTGGCAGGAACTCCGTCCACGGCTCGTTGGTACCGACCATCAGCAGGGAGTCGCAGCCCTGCATGAGCTGGAAGCTGGCCGTGGAGCCCAGGTGTCCCGTGGGGCCGGTGACGAACGGCAGGCGGTTGTCCAGTACCGGCTTGCCCTGCAGCGCGTACCCGACGCCGGCGCCGAGCCGCTCGGCAACCTCGATGACCTGTGCCGCGGCGGACCGGGCACCCTGCCCGATCAGGATGGCCGTGCGCAGGCCGCCGTTCAGCACCTCCGCCGCCCGGCGCAGGTCCTCCTCCGCGGGCACGATGCGCGGCGCCCGGTAGTCGGCGCTGGTGACCACCATGCCGTGCTTGTGCGGCAACTCGTCGGGCATCTGCTGCTGCTGGACATCGTGCGGGAAAATCAGCACCGCGGGTCCCCGGGTGGCCAGCGCGTGCCGCACCGCCCGGTCGACCAGCATCGGCACCTGCGCGGGTACCCGGATCTCCTGGCAGAACTCGGCTACCCCCTGGAACAGCACGGGCAGGTCGATCTCCTGCTGGTACGCGCTGCCCAGTACCGAGGACGACTGCTGACCCACGATCGCCACCACCGGGGTGTGGTCCAGCCTCGCGTCGTACAGGCCGTTGAGCAGATGTACCGCGCCCGGGCCCTGGGTGGACACGCAGCCGGCCAACTGTCCGGTGTACTTGTGGTGCGCGGTGGCCATGAACGCGGCGGACTCCTCGTGCCGGGCCTGGATGAACTCCACTCCCCCGGTACCCTCGCGCAACGCCCCGAACAGCGTGTTGATCCCGTCGCCCGAGTACCCGAACAGCCGGCAGACCCCCCAGTCCGACAGCCGCTGTACCACCGCGTGTGCCACCGTCCGCGCCATCGTCGCCTCCTTTCGACTCACCGGGACTACCCGTGCGCCCGCGGCCCAATCGGCACCCGGCGGCCGGCTCACCGCGCGCCGCCCGTCGGCGGCTCAATGGGTCAGCAGGTTGAGAACGATCGTCAGCACGACCGACAACACAATGGAGACCAGAATCATCATCAGACAACCCAGTCCGCCACCGAGCGGACGGATCGATACGTTCCCAAAGCGCACACTCGGCGCCTACCCCGCCGATGAGCCGCGAAACGCGGCATCCCTGCGCGGTGGCCGGGACGAACCCCGAAAGCCGAACCGCAGCCCGACGAATCCTGCTCGCTGTCGGGGGGTATGCGTGCCGGGTAGTGGATCGCCGGAACTCTAGGAGGAGAGATGGCTACCCAGACGCGTAGC
>CAZYCD010000113.1:0-15403 GCA_964645345.1 uncultured Micromonosporaceae bacterium | reverse complement strand
GCGTACCTGCGCAAGACCGCCGGGGTCGAGCAGATCGTCGGCTCGGTACGGGCGGCGGCCCGCGGGGAGAGCATGCTCGATCCACGGATCGCCGCCCTGCTGGTCCGCGAGGTACGCGCGACCGGCCGACGCCGGGCGCCGCTGGACCTGCTGTCCCCGAGGGAGCGTCAGGTACTGGCGGTGCTGGCCCGGGGCCGGTCCAACCGCCAGATAGCCAAGGAGCTGGCCATCACCGAGGAGACGGTGAAGGCGCACGTGTCGAGCATCCTCGCGAAGCTGCACCTCGCCGACCGCACCCAGGCGGCGATATTCGGGCTCCAGCAGCGGCTGGTACCGCTGGACGAGGCACTCGACGAGTAGCCGGCCCGCGAGCCGCCGGGCGAGGGCGGGTAGCGGGGCCGGACAGGCGTCGGCCCCGGAACGGTGCCCGTCAGCTGTGCGAGACGGTCAGGGCGTAGAACTTGACCTTCGCTCCGTTGGTCGTGCTGCTGGATGCCGACTGGTTGTAGTCACCGGCCTTGAAGTACTGGCGGTACGCCTTGAACGATGAGGCGATCGGGTAGCTCGTCGTGGTGCCGTTGACGGTGAGGTTGATCCGGCCGCCGGAGATGGCGATGACGTAGGTCCACCGGGTACCCAGGGCGACGTGGCCGACGGAGTGGAGGGTCTGCCCGCCCGACGGCGAGTTCTCGGTACCGAGCGTGATGTTGCCGCTGGACCCGTAGTAGAGCTCCAACAGCGGCTTGGTCGAGGGCCCTCCGGTGCCCAGGTGGACCTGTCCGACGCAGACGCTCTTGGTAACTGACACGATGCGCAGGTCCGCGCTCAGCTTGTTGGTGCCGGCGATGGGCCAGTCGGCCGCGCTGCCGTCGGCGTTCATCTCGCGCAGCTCGGTGCGCGGGTAGTTGGAGTTCGGTGTCGTGACGCCCTTCTCCGGATCCCAGAACGTCATCGAGCCGTCGTTCTTGTCAGTCCAGAAGTACGCCGCGTTGGTGTACCCGTTGGCCCCGCGCAGTTGCGACGAGGGGATCGTGGTGGGCGCGCCGGGCGAGCCGATTGGCAACTGCAACTCCCAGACGGAGAGGTTGAAGTTGCCGCCGGGGGCGACATCGGTCCTCAGGGTGGCCGCGAGCGCCGTACCGCTCTGGTTGGCCATCAGGGCGACCGCGGCGGCGGCGCCGGCGCCGATCAGCCCGATGGTGCGTTTCCCGCGCATCGCTCTCCTCGGTCACCGGGGGACGGGTCCAGCGCCCCCGGTCACATATATGAATATCGTTCCGTCGCTTGCGCAACATGCTGCGACATTAAGTGAGACACGTCAATATCCGTCCTGCCGGGTCGGCCTCGCGGCCCGCGGCCCGCTGCCGGCGTGCGAGACTGCGCGGAGACTGACCCGGGTGTGATGCGGAGGCACGATGAGCGACGGGAGCCCCGCCGAGACCGGCGAGCGCGCGCTCGCGGCCGAGCTGTTCAACGGCGTGTGGACGCTGCTGGAGAAGGCGGACCGTACCGTCGAGGACGACGACCGTATGGTGCACATGGCGCACGCCTCGCGGTACCACTGGGGCCAGGTCGGTACCCCCGTGAACCGCAGCCGCGGCGAGTGGCAGTGCTCGCGGGTGTACGCCGTCCTCGGCCGGGCCGAGCCGGCGCTGCACCACGCGCGGCGCGGTCTGGAGATCTGCCAGGCCAACGGGATCGCCGACTGGGACCTCGCCTTCGCCTACGAGTCGCTGGCCCGGGCGAGCGCGGTCGGGGGCGACCCGCAGCGGGCCCGGGCCTACGCCGAGCAGGCGCTCGCCGTCGATATCGCCGAAGACGAGGACCGCGACCTGCTCCGCGCCGACCTGGCGACCATCCTCTAACGCTGGCGCCCACTCCACGGCGCCGAGGTCGCCCTGCTGCGCGACCTGTACCGCGCCTGGCCGGGCCGCCCGCGCTGACCGCCCACCGCGGCCGAGCTGACCGTCCGGCGCGGCTACGGCTTGGCCGGGTTCCCGCCGGAGCGGCGCACCAGCTCGTTCGCCTGCGCGTGCGAGAGGTCGGCCGTACCGAGCAGATCGGTCGCGATCGCCCGCACCTGCGCGACGACCGCGCTGCCGGAGAAGCCGATCCCCGATCGGTAGGCCTCGGCCGCCCGCGACACCGCCTCCACGGACCGGTCGGCCACCCTGTGCTCGCTGGCGCCGCTGGTCAGCGACTGCCGTAGTTCCCGGGTGGCCTCCGCGAGCATCTCCACCGACTCCGGCAGGCACTCCGGTACCGGCTCCTCGTCGTGGATCAAGGTGACCGCCCTGCGGGCCAGTACCTTCGCGTTGCCCAGCGCCCGGTCCAGGTGCTCGGCCGCCTCCACATATCGGGACAGCGCCCCGCGTGACCGCCAACGCAGCGGCGCCACGGTCGCGGTCTCACGGCTCTCCGGCAAGGTGTCATGAAACTCGGCCAGCGGCCGTTGGCCCTCGTTCAGCTTGGTCAGCGCGGTATCGGCCAGGTCCGCCTCGTGTGCCCGCAGCCCGTTGGCCACCAGATCGAGCCCGTCGGACAGCACGCCGCAGGCCGGCCCTGCCTTGCGCGACACGACCGCGAGCGGGTTCGCCGGTACCAGGAGCGCCATCACGACGAGGGCGACGCCGCCGCCGATCAGCGCGTCGACAAACCGCGAGTAGTAGATACCGGTCTTGGGCGGCTGGAGCGTCGCGATCAGTACGGAGGAGGAACTAGCCTGGGCGACCACGGCGGGGGTACCGGCGATGAACACCGACAAGATCGTGGCCAGGGCGACGACGAGCCCCAGCTGCCAGGCTCCGGTACCGATCTCGTAAATCAGCGCGTCACCGATCGCGATACCCAGCGCCACGCCCAGGACCAGCTCGAAGGTGCGCCGGAAGCGCTGGCCGACGGCGATGTCCAGCACGATGATCGCGGAGACCGGTGCGAACACCGGCTGGTGATGGTGCAAGAGCCTGGTGGCGATGAACCAGGAGACGCTGGCCGCGATGCCGCCCTGCACGGCGAGTACCGCGTTCGCCCTCGTCCGGCCCCATCGCTGGCGAAGCGATGACTCTGAACGGTTCCGCAGCCGGTCCAACGCCTCGTCCGTCGACCCGACATTGCGAAACCCGGCGCCAGACCAGGGCCACCGAAGCATGGTTCCGAGCCTAGGCGGGCCGCCGCGGCAGTTGCGGTCGAACGCAGACGTGCGGGGTAATAGCCGCAAAAACCCGGGTGTCCGGGTCGTTCGTTACGGAACCGTAACGTGCCGGCGGGCCGCTTACGTGTGGTAGTTGTCACAGTCGCGTTGCTCGCCATCAAATCCGACAAACGACCACTTGTCGCCGGGCTGTGACGCGGGCCACCGTAACGGACGGTGACCGAATCTTGAAAAGCCGGTTACTCATCAGTAGCAACCGGCCTTGAAACGGGTACCGGATGGCGAGACCATCGGCGCACGCAACTCGTCGAAGCCGTCGACGGCTCCGCGTCTCACATTCGTTGCAGCACAACGCATCCAGTCGACCGCACCACGACCGGCAGGCCACCGGGTGGTGCGCGTCCGACTGCCCTGAGGAGGATCCTGTGAAGGATGCGCAAGGCAATCTGGTGCTGGGCCGCACCAGATGGCGGCGGTTCGCCGCTGTACTAGCCCCGGCGGTAGCCGCCGCGGGTCTCATGGTCGTCGGCGTCGCCAACGGTGCCGTCCCGTTGTCGTTCGCGGTCTCCGGCTCAACCTTCAAGGTGTCCGCCGACACGCTGGACGGCAGCGGCTTCGTCCAGTACGGAGGCTTCGCCTCACAGCCGGGTGGCAAGACCCTCGATCTCGGCAACGGGATCGTCGTCCCCGACCCGTCCGACACCCAGCACAACCACGCGATCGCGGTCTCCGGAATCAAGACCGCCACGCTGACCAACCTGTGCCAGTCGGTGCTCGTCCCCGGTACCCCGTTCAGCCTGGTGATCCGCGCGGGCCGCAGCGCCGGCAACCCGGTGACGGCCAGCGACCTGATGATCGGCATGACCTCGCTGACCGGTAACGCCACGTTCGGCAACATCGCGATCGGCCAGGACGCTTCCACGCTGACCGGCGGTCCGAGCGTGGCCAAGGGCCTGCCGACCGGCTTCGGGCAGCAGGCGGAGACCGTGCACATCGACCACCTGCAGCAGATCGCCTGGTCGACCAGCGCCGGTACGTTCACGCTGAACGGCCTGGACATGCACGTCAGCACCAACGGCGAAGAGTGCTTCCCGACCCAGTGAGCACCGGCACGGGGCCCGCGGCGACGTCGCGGGCCCTGGTCGTGTGCGTACCGCGGCGGGGCTCGCGCAGCCGCCGCGGTCGGCGTTCGACTACCTGCAGGAGGATTCCGTGACAACCGCCGATACACCGTACCGGCGTGCCGGCGCCGCCGCCCGGGGCTGGCGGACGTTCCGGCGGTGGCGCCGGGGCCGGCCGTTCTGGGGTGGCCTCATCACGATCCTCTCCGGCGTCGTCTACTTCGTCAGCGGGCACCTGACGCTCGGCGGCGTAAAGATCGTCTTCGGCCCGCAGGAGTTTCTCGGCTGGGTCATCCCGCTGATGCTGCTGCTGTGCGGCCTGCTGATGCTGTTGACGCCAGGACAACGGATCTTCTACGGGGTACTGGCGGCGGCGATCGCCGTGGGTGGCCTGATCGGCCTGAACTTCGGCGGCTTCGTGGTCGGCATGGTGCTCGGCATGGTAGGCGGCGCGCTGGGTGCGTCCTGGGCGCCGGTCGCCCTGCCGCCGGTCACGCCGCCGGTCGAACTCCCGTCGGAGGACGGCGACACGGCGGGCGACTACGAGACGACCGGCTACGTCGAGACGACCGGCTACGACCAGCCGGCCGGCCAGGACCCGGCCGGTTACGGCGCGGAGCCGCACGCACAGTGGGCGGGCGGGACCGGCGAGGCACAGTGGGCGCCCGAGCCGGCCGCCGACGGATGGCCGCTGCGCGGGCCGCTGACCGACACGTTGCCCACGTCGATGGTGTCGCCGCTGGCGGTACCGGCCGAGGACGCCGAGGCCGGACCCGCCACCGGTGAGGACGGCGGGGACGGCCCCGATCCGCGGGGCCTGACCGGCGGTCGCGGTCCGGGCGGAGGACCGCTGCCAAGGCGCAGCCCCCGAGGATTCCTCGTGGTGCTGCTCGTCATGACCACGCTGGCCGTCGGGCTGGCGGTCGCGCGCGTACAGTCGCCCGCGGCCGCCGCCCCGGCCTGCGTGGGCGCGTCCGTCGCCGCAGCCGTGGCGAAGAAGCCGGCGACCGCCAGGACCGCTACAGGCAAGACCGCCACCGGCAAGCCCGCCACCACCAAGCCCGCCACCACCAAGCCCGCGACGGGTACCGCCCCGACGGGCGCGGCCGCCACGAGCCCCAACACCCCCACCGCCCAGCCGTCGGCCCCGACCGTCCAGGCCACGCCGACCCCGACCGGTACGGGCGGGCCGGCCGGCCCGGTGAGCCAACTGGTCAACGGAGTCCTCGCCGGCATCGGTCACCTGCTCGGCCTCGACGCCGGTACCGATCCGTCCGCGTCCCCGAGCGCGCCCCCGTCCGCCGGCCCGAGCGCGTCGCCGAGCCCGTCCCCGAGCCCGTCCCCGTCCGCCAGCCCGACCGGTACGGCGCCCACTGCCGCCCCGACCGCCACCGGACCGACGGTGCACCCGTCCGCCACTCCGTCCACGGCCGCGTCCTGCCCCGCCGCGCCGCTCATCGCACCCGGCGACCAGACGATCGTCAACCAGAACCCGTCCGAGCAGATCACCGCGAGCCTGACGCAGGTGTTGCTGACCTTCGACGGCGTGACCGACCTGCGTACCGTCGGCGGAACGATCCGGGTACTGCAGTTCTCCATGGGCAGCTCCACGTCCACGCCGTTCGAGCTGCGGGTACCGGTGGCCGGCGGGCACACGATGTCCCTGCGGAGCACCCAGTTGACGGTCAGCGGGAACGTGCGCTTCTACACCACCAAGCTAGTCGGCAACCTCCTCGGCGCCCTGCCGCAGACGTACACGCCGGACTCGCCGCCTCCGCTGCCGGCGGGTCTGCTGGTACCGGCGCTGGCCTTCACCGACGTCACGATCCAGCTGGTACTCGTGCACGCCGACAAGCTCACCGCGCCCGGGCTGGCGATCAGCTACATCGCCTGACAGACGTTGCGCGCAAACACAGCGCCCCCGGTCAACGAGGACCGGGGGCGCCGTGTGTTGCCGTGTCAGATGCGATCGAGGGCGTGCCGCAGCGGGTCGAGACCGATCGAGCCCAGGTCGAGCGCCGACCGATGGAACTCCCTGAGGTCGAAGTCCCTGCCCTTGCGCGCCTTCGCGTCCTCCCGCGCCTGCAGCCAGATCCGCTCGCCGACCTTGTAGGCCGGGGCCTGCCCGGGCCAGCCCAGGTACCGGTTGAGCTCGAACCGCAGGTTCTCGTCGGGTACCCGGCAGTGCGCGCGGAGGAAGTCCCACGCCAGCTCGGGCGTCCACACCTCGCCCGGGTGGAAGCCGAACGGGTTGTCGCGCGGGATCGGCAGTTCGAGGTGCATGCCGATGTCCACGATGACCCGGGTCGCCCGGAAGCACTGGCTGTCGAGCATGCCCAGCTTGTCGCCGGGGTCCTGCAGGTACCCCAGTTCGTCCATGAGGTTCTCGGCGTAGAGCGCCCAGCCCTCGCCGTGCCCCGAGGACCAGGACAGCAGGCGTTGCCAGCGGTTGAGCAGCTCGGCGCGGACCGCGGTCTGCCCGATCTGGAGGTGATGGCCGGGCACACCCTCGTGGTAGACCGTGGTGACCTCGCGCCAGGTGGAGAACTCGCTGATGCCCTGCGGCACCGCCCACCACATGCGGCCCGGACGGGAGAAGTCCTCGCTGGGGCCGGTGTAGTAGATCGAGCCGTCCGAGGTCGGCGCGAGGCAGCACTCGATGCGCCGTACCTGCTCGGGGATGTCGAAGTGGGTACCGTGCAGGTCGCTGATGGCCTGGTCGGCCAGCGCCTGCATCCAGTCGCGGAACGCCTCCTTGCCCTGGATCGTGCGGTTGGGGTCGGCGTCGAGCGCGGCGACCGCGTCCTCGATGCCGCCCCCGGGGACGATCTTGTCCGCGACCCGGCGCATCTCGGATTCGAGCCGGGCCAGCTCCTGGAAGCCCCAGGCGTAGGTCTCGTCCAGATCGATCCGCGCGCCGAGGAAGTACTGCGAGGCCAGCTCGTACCGCTGGCGGCCGGCGGCCTGGTTCTCGCGGCCGCGCGCCGCGAACTCGTCGCGCAGGAACCGGCCGAAGTCGGCGGTCGCCTCGTTGGCCGCGGCGGCAACGCGCACGACTTCACCGTCCAGCGCGCCGGGCAGGCGGTTGGCGCCCTGTACCCGCCGGGCCAGCGACGGGAAGAAGTCGTCGCCCCCGGGGTCCGTCCAGATCGCGCACTGCTTGGCGACCTCGAGGATCTGCCGCCGGGCGGAGATGTGGCCGGCGTCCGCCGCCTCCATCAGCGTGGTCCGCAGCTGGGCGAGCGCGGTCGGTACCGCGGCCAGCCGCGCGGTGATGTCGCTGACGGCCTGCTCGCCTTCGATGGGCATGAGGTCGAACACCGACCTGACGCTGTGCAGCCCACCTGAGATGACATTCAGTTCGCTGGTCACGTCGCCGGCGTCGTAGCGCGCGACAGCCAGTTCGAGGCGCTCGACCATCGCCTCCTTGCTCACCCGCTCGGCCTCGTCGGCCGGTTCGATCGTGGCGAGCTGGGCGAGGGTGCGGCGGTCGAGGTCGGCGAGGGCGGCGTGGCCCTCCGGAGAGAGATCGGTCAACTTGTGGTCGTGACCGCTGATGCCGACGTAGGTGGCGGCTATCGGGTCCAGCGGGGCCCATTCGTCGACGTAGCTGTTGGCGAGGTCGTCAATTCTTCCCACCAGCCGACCCTACGCGACCCGTCCGCGGTGCGTGGACCCCTTGTGCCGCCCGCGCGGGGGAGATCGAGGGGTACCGGAACGCCACGTCCGAAACCCGCGTGCCTTCGTCGTACCCCCGGTGCAGAGTGGACCCCGTGACCGATCGTCCGGCGGTGCCAGCGATCCGCTGGGTGCCCGCCTTCGTGCTCCTCGCGGCTATCTGGGGCTGCAGCTTCCTGTTCATCAAGGTGGCCGTCGAACAGCTGGGCCCGTTCTACGTGACACTGGCCCGGGTCGGCGTCGGCGCGCTGACCCTGCTGATCGCGCTGGCCGTGATGCGCAGACGGCTGCCCCGCGACCCGCGCCTGTGGCTGCACCTGTTCGTGGTGGCCATCCTGATGAACGCGGCGCCGTTCACCCTGTTCGGCTTCGGCGAGCAGCGGGTCTCCTCGGTGCTCGCCGGCATCTGGAACGCGACCACACCGCTGGTCACGCTCGTGGTCCTGCTCGCCGTCTTCCCGCAGGAGCGGCCGACCCGGCAGCGGATCGTGGGCCTGCTGGCCGGGTTCCTCGGCGTGCTGACCGTGCTCGGCGTCTGGCGCGGCGTCGGCGGGGCCGCCCTGACCGGGCAGTTGATGTGCCTCGGCGCGGCGACCTGCTACGGGTTCGGCCTGCCCTACATCCGGCGGTTCGTGGCCGACCGGCCCGAGCCCGGAGTGTCCATCGCGGCCGCACAGCTGCTGCTGGCCACGGCCCAGCTCGCGGTGGTCACGGCGCTGGTCGGGGGTCCGGCTCCGTCGATCGGCCACCTGCACGCCCGGGTGATCCTGGCGCTACTGGCGCTGGGCGCCCTGGGTACCGGCATCGCGTTCCTGCTCAACTACCACGTGATCCGGCTGGTCGGTGCCGGCACGATGTCGATGGTGACCTATCTAATGCCGGTGTTCGCCACGGTCGCCGGGGTGGTGGTGCTGGGCGAGGGGCTCAGCTGGTACGAGCCGGTCGGGGCGGTGGTGATCCTGGCCGGGGTGGCGGTCTCCCAGGGCGTCCGCCTGCCGCGTCGGTCCGCCCGTACCGAGATCCTGGAGCCCGCGCGCCCGTAGGGGGCCCACCCGGGTCAGGCCGCGTGGGAGGTGGTCCACTCCAGCAGCCGGTCGGCCGGCCAGGTGTTGACCACGCTCTGCGCCGGTACCGCGCAGCGCGCCGCCCGTTCGCAGCCGTTGGGCAGCCAGTCGAGCTGCCCGGGCGCGTGCGCGTCGGTGTCGATGGAGAACTGGCAGCCCGCCTCGACCGCGATTCGCAGCAGGCGTTTCGGCGGGTCGAGCCGGTCCGGTCGGCAGTTGATCTCGACGGCCTTGTCGTACCGGGCACACGCGGCGAATACCGCGTCCGCGTCGAAGGTGCTCTCCGGTCGCGCCCGGCCGCCGCGGTGCGCGCGGTCCCCGCCGCCGCTCGACCGGCCACCCGCCGACCGGCCGGTCGACCCGCCCTGGTCGCCCGCCGTGTCCTCGCCGCCGCCCGGGGCACGCCCGACGGCCAAGCGGCGTCCCGTGCAGTGGCCGAGGATGTCCAGGTGCGGGTTGGCGATCGCGGCCAGCATCCGCTTCGTCATCACCGCGCTGTCGTCCCTGAGTCCACTGTGGACGGATCCGACCACGACGTCCAACCGGGACAGCAGCTGCGGATCCTGGTCGAGGGTCCCGTCGGCGAGGATGTCCACCTCGATGCCGGTCAGCAGGCGGAACCCGGGCGGCAGGCCGTCGTTGATGGCCGCGATGAGGTCGAGCTGGCGGCGCAGCCGGGACGCCGTCAGCCCGTTGGCCACCGTCAGCCGGGGCGAGTGGTCCGTCACCACCAGGTACTCGTGGCCGAGCCCGACCGCGGCCAGCGCCATCTCCTCGATGGGCGAGCCGCCGTCCGACCAGTCCGAGTGGCTGTGGCAGTCGCCGCGCAGCGCGGAGCGCAGCGCCTGCGTCGCGTCGTCGAGGTCCACTGTGGACGTCGCGACGAGGCGGCGCAGGTACACCGGCTCCTCGCCGGCCAGCGACTCAGCGACACAGCGCGCCGTCACCTCGCCGACGCCGGGCAGCTTGCGCAGGGTACCGTCGGCGACCCGGGCGGCCAGCTCCTCCCGCGGCAGTGCGGCAATCGCCTTGGCCGCCGAGCGGAACGCCCGTACGCGGTAGCTCGCCTCGTTGGCCCGCTCCAGGCGGAAGGCGATGTCGTGCAGGTCGGCGACCGGATCCCGGGCGGTCATGCCGCGAATCTACCCGAGATCGCCGGGCGGTACGCCGGGTAGCGTGGCGGGGTGCGGACGATCGACTGGGTGGACGGCGCGGTGGAGATCATCGACCAGACCGCGCTCCCCGATGAGCTTACGGTGCTCCGTCTGTCCACTGTGGATGATCTGGTGGACGCGGTGGTGCGCCTGGCGGTACGCGGGGCGCCCGCGCTGGGCGTGGCCGGCGCGATGGGCGTCGCGCTGGCCGCGCGGCAGCATCCGGGCGAGCCCGACCGGCGGGCGGAGGCGGTCCGCGCCGTCGAGAGGGCGCGGCCGACCGCGGTCAACCTCGGCCGCGGCGCGCGCCGGGCGGCCGCGCTGCTGCCCGAGGGGCCGGACGCCGTGCTGGCGGAGGCGCTGCGGGTCCGCGACGAGGAGATCGAAAGCTCCGCCGAGCAGGGCCGCCTCGGCGCCGACCTGCTGACGAGGCTGTGCGGCCCACGCCCCCGGCTGCTGACCCACTGCAACGCCGGCGCGCTCGCGGCGGTCGTCGGCGGGACCGCCCTGGCGGCCGTCGCCGAGCTGCACCGGCGCGGCGCGCTGGCCGGGGTGGTGGCCAGCGAGACCCGGCCGCTGCTGCAGGGGGCCCGGCTCACGGCGTGGGAGCTGGCCCAGTTGGGGGTACCGTGCCGGATCGCCGTGGACGGTGCCGGACCGTTTCTGATGGCCCGCGGCGAGGTCGACGGGGTGATCGTCGGCGCGGACCGGATCTGCGCGAACGGCGACGTCATCAACAAGGTCGGTACCTTCGCCCACGCGCTGGGCGCCGCGTACGCCGCAATCCCGTTCATCGTCGTCGCACCCGAGTCCACTGTGGACGAGGCGACGCCGGCCGGATCCGCGGTACCGATCGAGGACCGGGACGCCGCGGAGGTGCTGGGGTTCCGGGGGCGGCGTACCGCGCCCGAGGGCGCCTCGGCCGTCAATCCCGCCTTCGACGTGACGCCGGCCGCCCTGGTGACCGCGATCGTCACCGACCGGCGGGTGATCCCGGGTGGCCGGTACGGGGCAGCGGGCGCGCCGCGGTGACCGTGCGCTGATCCGCCGATACGGCCGTCACCCAGCCCCCGGCCCGGCCGAGGCGCAGCAGGACGTCGGTGTCGACCGGCAGGGTGGCCGGGTCGCTGGGTACCGGCGGCCAGCCGGCCCGGGCCGCGGCGGCGGGCCGCAGCCAGGGCAGCAGGGCGCCGATCGGGTCGGGATCGTCGAGCGCTTCCCGCGCGGTACCGAGCGACTGGAGCAGCGCGTCGAGTGCCGCGCGGACGGCGGCCGCGTTGCCGCCGCACATTGCGGCGGTCAGCGAGGGCGGGCTGGCGGCCACCCGTGTACCGTCCCGGAACGAGCCGGCGCCCAGGGTCAGCGCGAGCGGATCGTCGGCGGCGAGTCCCGCGAGCGCCGAGGCCAGCAGGTGCGGCACGTGCGAGACGGCGGCGACCGCCCGGTCGTGCTCGGCGGCGGTGGTCGGCACCACCCGGGCGCCGAGCGTGGTGAACAGCCCGGCCAGGGTGAGCCAGTCGGCCAGGTCGGTCTCGCCCGGCTCCAGGCAGAGCACCCAGGCGCAGCCGTCGAAAAGGGTCGGGTCGGCGGCCGGGAAGCCGGCGGTCTCCCGGCCGGCCATCGGGTGCCCGCCGACGAAGCCGGCCAGCCTGCCGAACTGCCGGGCCCGCCCGTTGACCGCCTCCCGGACGACCGACTTCACCGACGTGACGTCGGTGATGAGCCCGCTGAACCCGGAACCGGCCAGCTCGTCCAGGACGGTAGCCACGGCGGTCAGCGGTACCGCGAGCACCACGAGGTCGGCACCGGCCGCGGCGTCCCGGACGGTACCGGTGACCTGCCAGCGGCGGCCGGCGGGTGCCTTGGCGGCGGCCGTGCGGGCCATCGCCCGGGTCGCCGGATCCGCGTCGTATCCGAGTACGGCGTGCCCGCCGCCGGCGAGCGCGCGCAGCAGCGAGCCGCCGATCAACCCGAGCCCGACGACCGCTGTACGCACGGCGGTCACTCTCCCATATCCGGGCGGCCAGGCGGAGACGGGCACCCGCGCGGCCGCCGTGCCCGCAGCCAACCGTCCACTGGTCCGGCCGCTCTCGTCGGTGGTGGTCTTCTGCTGGCCGGCCTGACCCTGCTCGGCGTCGGCGGGGGTACCCGCGTGTGACGCGGCTTCAGCGACGCGCCCAGAGCAGCGCCCGCGCCGGCAACTGGAGCTCGGACAGCTCCTCCCACGTCATGTTGTGAACGCACCGGACCACGAGGGCGCGCAGCTCCTCCAGGGCGGAGCCGTCGGCGCACTCCGGGGTCCTGGGCGGTCCGGCGCCGAACAGGTCGGCCGGCTCGGGGAGGTCGTGCCCGTGAAACCACTGCCGCAGCCGGTCGAGCACCCGCGCCTTCAGGTAGTCGCTCCACTGCCCCTGGATCTCGACGGGCAGCACCCTGGTGCTCAGCTGCCTCTCCAGCCAGGCGTAGACACGCTCGCGCTCGCCCGCGTCGACCTGCGGCGCGACCCGGCCGAGAAAGGTGGCCCGCCACGCCATCTCCTCCTCCCGGGTGAGGGTGGGGAGGACCTTCGCGTCCGCCGCCGGGTCGCGGTGCGCGCTTTCCGGTACCGCGGCCTCACCGGTCCACACGTACCGCTCGCCCCGGCCGAAGTCGACGACGGCGTTCCAGAGGTCGCGCCGGATCTGGTACCGCTCGCGGGGTACCGGCGCGGTGCCGCGGTTGCGCAGCCGTACCCGGGGCGGCCTGGCGGAACTGTCGATCTCCAGCAGGTCGGGCAGGAGTCCGACGAGTTCGGGCATCGAGCCAGCGCCGAATGACGATTCGGAGAACTCGCGACCGGTGAGGACGAGGAGGCGGCTCTTCAGGACCGGTACCGTCATGACGGTCCAGTCCTTGCGGCCCGCCGAACGGGTCATTTCGAAGGCGCTGAGCACCAGTCGCTCGAGATCGGCAAGGTCGGGCCGCGCGTCGGTCGTTCCGCCCGCGTCGTCGATCATCGAGTGGCCTCCCCGGGAACACCGCCGGTACCTCGGGACGCAGTCTTCCCGCATGGGGCGAACGCCATCCGGAAGGATCAACGAGACGCCTCGCCGGTGGGATCCGGGTCGGGCACCGGAGAAACTCCTGACAATGCCATCGGGTGCTTACCGGCGGCGGTGCGATCGGTGGTCACCGGCGTCCGGCGGTACCCGCCCAGGCGGGCTGGCTGATCATTTGCCCAGATGGGCGGCCAAGATTCTTTGACGGGCTTCAGCGTCTTGGGGGGATGGCATAGCCCGTTTTGATAGTCTTCGCGTGCGCCGGTCGTGAATCAGTATGATTTGCGAATCCGGATTCCTGGATCTTCGCCGGCAGCTATCCGTATTCCGTGTATCGCCGCTCGGAGGTCGGCCCATGGTTCATGCGCGTCCGCGAGGCGCTGCGGGCCACCCCGAGGTCGGCGGTGATAGGAGAGGCCCAGTGTTCGGGACCGTCGGAGTGGTCGGCATGGGCTATGTCGGCCTCACCCTGACCGCCGTGTTGGCCCGCAAGGGCTTCACCGTGCATGCCGCCGATGTGTCGCCCGGAGTGGTGGAGTCGCTCTCGCACGCGCGGCCGCACATCTTCGAACCGGGGGTGGAGGAGGCGTTCGCCGAGTTCCTTGGCAGGTCTGTCTTCGTAGGCACCCGGCTGCCACTGGACACAGTGGACGTTGCCGTCATCTGCGTGTCGACCCAGATCGACGGGAAGACCAGGATGCCGATCCTGGCCGACCTGACGGCCGCGGCCGAACACGTCGCGCAGAACTGCGCGCCCGGCACGCTGGTGGTGGTACGCAGCACGGTACCGGTCGGCACCACGCGCGCGGTCGTGCTGCCGATCCTGCTGGCCGAGTGGGGCTGCGCCCGCCTGGTCGTGGCGCCGGAGCGCACCACCCAGGGCCAGGCCCTGCGCGAACTGGTCGAACTGCCTCAGATCGTGGGCGGCGTGGACGATCCCAGCCTCTGGGCCGGCCTGGAGTTCTTCGCCGACGTGGCCGCCAGCGTGATGCCCGTGTCCGGCCTCGAGGCGGCCGAACTGGTGAAGCTGGCCGACAACTGCCACACCGACCTGATGCACGCGTACGGCAACGAGATCGCGCTGCTGGCCGAACGGCACGGGATCGATCCACTGGAGGTCATCCGGGCGGCCAACGTCGACCACCCGCGAGCCGACCTGGCCACGCCGGGGTTCGTCGGAGGCGACCGCCTGTCCACGGACCCGTACCTGATGATCAGCAGCTTCGGATACCACGAGCCGTACCTCGTGCGCCGCAGCCGCCAGCTCAACGAGTACCTGCCGCTGTACGCCGCCCTCCGGGTGGTGCAGCTGATCCGCGCCGAGCGCGGCGACACGCAGGGAGCGCGGCTGGCGGTACTCGGGTGGGCGTACCAGGGCTGGCCACCCACGGACGACATGCGCGGCGCGCCGATCGTCGGGATGATGCCGGTGTTCTCGGCCGCGGGCCTCACCGTCCTCGGGCACGACCCGATGGTGTCGCCCGAGGTCATCCGCGGGTACGGCGGCGAACCGGTCAGCCTCGACAAGGCGTTCGCCGACAGCGACGCGGTGCTGGTCCTCAACGACCACCCCGACTACCGCGCGATCCGGATCGAGTCCGTGCTGGGAGCCAACCCGCCCAAGGTGGTCTACGACTCCTGGCGGATCCTCGATGAGCAGGCGATCCTCGCCGCCGGTGTCCGGTACGCCGGCCTCGGGTACGTGGCGAACCGGCCCGCGGCGGACCGGGAACCGGTCGGCTGACCGCCCCTGCTCCCGGCTACTTCCGTCCGGTGCGCGGCCTGCTGCGGATAGGCTCTGCAGAGGAGGGGATGGATGACCGAGCCGATCGACGACCGTAGCGGCGGCGAGTGGGCTCCACCGCGACCGGTGGACGAGCCACCGCCGGTCGAGGTGCGCCCCGCCGACGGGCCGCTGCCCGGCTCCCCGGTCGGGCTCGGCGGCTCCCCGGCCGGCTTCGGCTCACCCGCCGCGCTGCCCGGTCCGCCCGCCCCGGTACCCGGGTCGCCGGTACCGGCCGGGAGCGCATCGGGCACCGGGCTGGCGGTTCCGCCGGCCGACGCGGTACCCGTCCGGATCACGCTCCCGCCCGACCTGCGCCCGGCATGGGCCAGCCCGACCGGTTCGCCGGCCGCCGGGCCGGTACCCGCCGCTCCGGCCGGTCATCCTGGGTGGCCCGGCCCGCCCGCGGCGCCC
>CAZYCD010000112.1:0-15561 GCA_964645345.1 uncultured Micromonosporaceae bacterium | reverse complement strand
ACATCGCCGAGCTGCGGCGCAAGGAGATGGCCCGGGCCCGGGAGATCCTCGACGTCCAGCAGGCGTGGCTCGGCTTCGTCGACTCAGGCCTGCCGGAGGGCGACCCGCTGCCGCCGCTGCCCGAGGGCTGCTTCGGGCTGCAGGACGCCGACCAGGCGGCCGAGCCCCTGGTCAGGCTGATCCGGGAGTTCCGCCCGCAGGTGATCCTCACCTACGACGAGAGCGGGGGCTACCCGCACCCGGACCACATCATGACCCACAAGATCTCGATGGTGGCCTTCGACGCGGCCGGCGACCCGGACCGGTACCCGGAAGCGGGCGAGCCGTACCAGCCGCTCAAGCTCTACTACCACGCGTGGCCGCGGGCGAAGTTCGTGCTGCAGCACGAGGCGATGCTGGCGGCCGGCCTCGAGTCGCCCTACGGGCCGATGCTCGAGCGGATGGCGGAGTGGCCGGATAAGGACAACCTGATCACCACGAGGATCGTGTGTGACGACTACTTCGAGGTCCGTGACGACGCCCTGCGAGCGCACGCCACCCAGGTCGACCCCGACGGCTTCTGGTTCCACACGCCGCTGGACATCCAGCGCAAGGTCTGGCCGACCGAGGACTACCAGTTGGTCCACTCGCTGGTGGACAGCCCGACGCCGGAGGACGACCTGTTCGCCGGCGTGCGGGGGACGGTTGAGGCCGGCGTAGGCTGTAGCCCTCAGTAATCGGCCGAGGCGGGCTCGGCGCCCCGGTGGCTGGAGGTAGGCGATCGTGTTCGGGTTCCTCGCCGAGGGTGGCACCACGCCGCCGCCGGCGCACAACAACTTCGGCGACACAATGTCGGACGGCATCGCCGGCCCGGTCGCCCTGCTGATCATCCTGCTGCTCGCCGTCGCCACGGTGCTGCTGATCCGCAGCATGAACAAGCACCTGCGCCGGCTGCCCGACAGCTTCCCGGCCACCCCCCCGGCAGTGGAGCGCGGCGCGGGTGCCGGGCACGGCGACCCCGGACATGCCGGTACAGCGTCCGGCGCTGCCGCCGGGGCGCCGGACGGAGGGCCGGCCGGAGCCCCTTCGGCCGGTACAGTCGCGCCGACCGGTCCCGCCGCAACGGCCGGAAACTGACCATCCGGGGCACGATCGCCTGACAGTCCGACCAGTGGATGGCTTTACGGCAAAGGCCGAAGAAGACTACTGACGTCGGACCCTTCCGTGGCTTAGCCTCGGCAGGGGCCTCTGGCCCGTCGATGGGTGGGAGGTGGTGGCGATGACGCGGAAGCCCGTGGCCGGCCGCGTGCCCTCCCGCCGCCTCCGCGCCTTCCACGTCGCGGTGATCCTCGCGGCTGGGGCCGCCGTCGGCGTCGGGCTCGCCGTGCACCCGCCGCGCCACGCCACAACCGTCGACCTGCTGCGGTTCGGCGTCGCCGTTGCGGTGGCGACCGTCGCGCTGGTAGCCCGGGTACGGATCAGGGTCAACGGCAGTTACGTGTCGCTCGGTTGGGGCGAGGCCGCGCTGATCGTCGGGCTCTATCTGGTACCGGCCGGATGGGTACCGCTGGCCATGCTCGTCGGTGTCGGCATCGCCATGCTGATCCTGCAGTTGGCCAACGAGGCGCGTACCCCGATGGTCATGCTGTTCAACGCGGCGAGCCTGACGGTTGCCGGCGGGGCAGCCGCGGCGGTCGCCGAGGTCATCGACCCGCCGCACCGGGCCGGGTTCGGGCTGCGGATAGCGGCCGCCCTGATCATCGCCGCCGTCGTCTACTCCGCGGTCGGCCTCGTGCTGGTGATCGCTGCGGTCAGCGCGGACTCCGGTACCAAGCTCACCACGCTCGCTGCCCGGGCCGTGTCCGGCAAGATCTACATGATCGTCGGCAACATCACCCTCGGCGTGATCATCGTCGTGATGGTCGGCACGGACCTGCGCTGGCTGCTCGCCCTGCCGCCGGTGCTGTGGCTGCTCCGCCAGGCCTACGGGTACCGGATGCGGGCCGACGGCGAGCGGCACGGCTGGAAGGAGTTCGCGGCCGCGACCCAGGCGCTCAACCGGCTCGACGAGTTCGGTGCGGTGTCCGCGGCCATCCCGGGCGCCGCGCGGCTGTTCTACGCGGACGCGGTCGAGGTGAGCATCCGCCGCGCGGACGGCGGTATCCAGTACTACCACGGAGGCGCGGACGGTCCGGTACGCGCGGGGCGAATTGTCGAGGAGGCCGACACCGACGGTGACCGGGTGGCCTCCCGGCGCCTGGTGGTCGGCGAGGTTGACATCGGCGAGCTGCGACTGCGGTTCTCCCGGCCGGTACGGCTGACCCGGCGCGAGGGCATGCAGCTGTCCGCCTTCGGCGACGCCCTGGCCGCGGCCGTCCACGACGCCGCCTCCCACCAGCAGTTGCAGGCGCTTGCCGCGCGCAGCTCGCACGAGGCACTGCACGACCTGCTCACCGCCATCGGCAACCGGTCCGCGCTGCTCACCCACGGCCGCACCGCCCTGCGCGACCTGGAGCCGGAGGCGCCTGTGGCGCTGCTGCTGCTGGACATCGACCGGTTCAAGGAGGTCAACGACACGCTGGGCCACGCGGCTGGTGACGACCTGCTGCGGGTGACCGCGGAGCGGCTGGACGCCGCCCGGCGCCCGGGTGAGGTGGTGGTCAGGATGGGCGGCGACGAGTTCGCCCTGCTGCTCACCGAGCTGCCGGTCGGCGCGGGCGACGAGGCGAATGCCGTACGGTACGCGATGCGCCGGGCCCGGGAACTGGCCGACCTGCTGGCCCTACCCACCCAGGTGGCCGGGGTGCGGCTGGTGGTCGAGGCGTCGGTCGGGGTGGCCGTGTCCCAGGCCGGCGGGTGCGACGTGACCGAGCTGGTACGCCGCGCCGAGATGGCCATGTACCAGGCCAAGGAGGCCAGCGGCGGCATCGCGTCCTACGACAGCGCCGGCGACGCGAGCAGCACGGACCGGCTGGCGCTGCTCGCCGACCTGCGCGAGGCGCTCGACTCGCCGGAGCAGCTCACCCTCGCCCTGCAGCCGGTGATCGACCTGGCCACCGGCTGGCCGACCGGCGTCGAGGCGCTGATCCGCTGGAGGCACCCGCGCCGCGGCGACCTGAGCCCGGTCGAGTTCATCGACGTGGTGGAGAACAGCGAACTGGTGGCGCCGTTCAGCGCCTGGGTCATCGACCGCGCGCTGGGCCTCGCGTCGAGCTGGGCGGCCCAGGGGCTGACCCTGCCGATCTCGGTCAACGTGTCGCCGCGCAGCCTGCTCGACCCCGGCCTGCCCGCGGCGATCGAGGAGATGCTCGACCGGCACGGGGTACCCGCGCGCCGCCTCATCCTGGAGATCACCGAGACGGTCGTGGTACCGGAGTCCCGGACGGTCGCCAACGTGCTGGCCGGCCTGCGCGCGATGGGCGTGCAGCTCGCGGTCGACGACTTCGGCACCGGGTACTCGTCGATGACGTTCCTGACCCGGGTTCGGGTCGACGAGGTCAAGGTGGACCGCACCTTCGTCGCGAAGATGGCCGAGTCGCCCGAGGCCACCGCGATCGTCCGTACCATCGTCGAACTGGCCCGGCAGCTCAACCTCCGGGTGGTGGCCGAGGGTGTGGAGACCGCCGAGCAGCGCGCCGTGCTGACCCGTTTGGGCTGCGACTCCGCCCAGGGGTACCACTTCTTCCGCCCGATGCCGGCCGAGAAGATCGTCGGCGTGCTGCACCAGTTGATCCAGTCCTCGGGCGGCCGCATCATCCCGTTCCGCCAGGAGGGCGCTTCCTGACGAACGAGCCGCCCGCCGCCGGTACCGGTGTGGAAGGGTGGAGAGTGTGAACCTTCTCCTGACTATCGCCGCCATCACTGGCGCATGGATAGCCATGGACCATGTCGCTCGGTCGCTAGATGCAGAAGGCCGTCAGCCGGCAAGGCTAGTCGGGTCCACGAATCCGCCGCACTGCCGGTTCCGGCACTTCTGCGTGGGCTGGTACTGGTCCATGTCGGCCTGGCTGCCGACGTTCGCCTAGCCCAGCTCGCGGCGCTGACCGCACTCACGGCAGGCGGTGGGGCGAAACTGGTGCCGGGTGGCGGCGGTGAAGATCGGTCCATCCATGCCGAGCATTGTCCGCCGCAGGGCTCGTCGCCCCGGTGGGGCTCGCCGACGTCCGCCTACTCGAACAGGCGTGTGACTCCTCGGGTTTCTGTGGGTCCTTTTAGCCTGATTCAGGCTCGGCTGGTCGTAAGCGGTCGTGACCCGGGTGGCGGCTGGCGCATTCCGGTGTCGTTGGCGCGGAGATACTCGTCGGGTGGCGGAGCTGAGTGACCGAGACCGACAGCGGCTGGAGCGTGGTCGTGATGCGGCAGCGGTGAAGCTGGGCCGTGAGCGTCGCCGGATAGAACGGGCGAAGGAGCGTCTGGCGGTGCAGGCGCAGCAGCGGCAGCGGTTGGGCCCGGTGGAGGTTGTTGATCCGCAGGGGACGGTGGTGATGCTGCGGGTTCTTGACTCCGGAGTGGTGGACCTCCCATCGGATCCTGGGAGCCTGGTCGGGCTGGCCGTCATGGCGGTGTCCCTGTTGGGGAACCTGCTGAGCCACTGGTTGTTCTTTCAGGGCGGATCGACGGTCCACGTGAAGGTTCGAGGCGGCAAACGACTCAAAGTTCGGATGAAGTCGCAGGATGCGGCCGCCGGCCGAATGCGGGAGATCGCTGAGGCTGTTAAGCACGACGGTGTCACTGCTGTGGATCGGTGGCGTCGACGTCCAGCTGCTTGACCCAGGAGTGGACTACGACGGTCGATCCAATTACCGCATGACCACCGCTCACCGCCAGATCGGCGTGAGCCGGTGCGGGTCGGGCTTCTTGGTGCCCTTCTGACCTGGCTTCACTTGGATGGCGAGGAAGACATCGAACAGGATCTTCCGCCGTTGCGCGAGGTCGTATTCGCCACTCATCCACTTGCGGATGATGTCGGCCGGCTCCTCGGAGGTCGTCGCGTTCTCGGTCTCCCATCGGGCGCGCTCGGTCCGCAGCTTCCTCACCTCGGCCTCGAGGCCAGGGGACAGGCGGTAGAACTGCTCGTCCTGGACGTCGCCCGCCATCCACCGCTTCTCCAGGCCGGCGAGCCGGTCGGCCACGGCCTTGAGGGTCGACTCCAGCGGCCACACCAGCTCGGCCTTGCGGTAGCTCATCTGGGCCTGCGAGAGCTTGGCCAGCAGCAGCCGCTGGATCTGCCGGTCCACCATCGGTCCGGCGATCACGTTCCTGTCGCAGGCACCACACCGGTAGATGTAGGGACTCGCCTTCGACGCCGACGAAGCGCTTCCATTGAGGGAGCCGTTGCAGATCCGGGTCTCCCCGTCGCGCTCGACCCTGTTCGTGCACTTCAGCAACGCCGACGCTAGGTACTTCACTGCCCTCGGTACGCCCGTGATGCGGGGTGCACCAGTACCTCGCGCCAGGTACGTGCTGCCCGCGCCGAACGTGGCGCAGACCGCCTCCCATTCGGCCGGCGTCACGATGGTCGCCCACTTGCCGATGATCGGCGCACCGAACTCGTCCAGCGCGATGACGCCCCGGTTGGCCCGGTACCCGCACACCCGGGGCGCGGTCATCATCTGCGTCAGGGTCTGGTCAACGATCTTGCCTCCCCTGGTGCCCCGCAGGCCGCGTCGCTCCGCCTCCGCACACAGCGTCGAGAGCGCTTTGCCCTTGATCCGTTCGCCGATGGCCCAGGCCAGGAAGTCAGCCTCCTCCGGGCGCAGCTCGATCTTGTCGTCGTCCCAGCCGAAGGGCCGCGGTCCGCTGTGGGGCAGCCCGTCGAGGATGAGGTCTTGGTGCCAGTCCCGGATACGCCGCTTCTTCTTCAGCGACTCAGCCCGGTTCAGCACCGCCATGATCCCCGACTTGATGGCCTCGCCCTCGTCGGCCAGGTCCATCGACCCGGACGGCGTCCAGAACAGCTGCCCCGGCTTCGAGGTCAGGGCCTCAACGAACTCCTCCCAGTCACGGCTGGTCCGCTGGATCCGGTCCTGGTCGACGGCGATGACCCCGTCCAGCCGGTAGCCGGTGGCGGTCCTGCCCTGGCGGAGATCCTTCAGCATCTGCTGGAAGTCAGGCCGGACGACGTCGAGCTTCGACGCAGACAGGTCGTTGTCGGTGTAGCGGTGGACGATGGTCAGCCCGTGCCGGCCGGCGTTCGTGTCGTTGCGGCGGTGCTGGTTCGCCACGCCTTTGCCGGCGGCCCAGGACGACGTAGCGGCCTTCTTCTTGGAGTGCTTGCGCCAGTCGTCGGAGATGCGTGAGTACGCGCCGACGAGGATGGCGCCAGGGTTGGCGACCAGCAGGTCGGCGAACGGCAGCAGCCCAGGGGGCGTGCCTCGCAACTCAAGATCGTTGGGTCCCGTGTCGTCGGGGGCCGACGCCGTCATTCAGTCACCTCGGGGGGCCGGGGGGATGGCAGGATGGTGCGCATGAACCGACTGGAGCACGCCCAGTCGCCGTACCTCCTCCAACACGCCACCAATCCCGTGGACTGGTGGCCATGGGGAGAGGAGGCGAAGGCAGAGGCTAAGAGGCGGGACGTTCCCCTACTGATATCAGTGGGGTATTCGTCCTGCCACTTATGCTTCTGCTAGTGTACTGGTGCCACGTGATGGCCCACGACTCGTTCGAGGACGAGGGGGTCGCGGCACTGCTGAACGAGGGGTTCGTGGCGGTCAAGGTGGACCGCGAGGAGCGGCCCGACGTGGATGCGGTGTACATGACCGCGACGCATGCCATGACCGGCCAGGGCGGCTGGCCGATGACCGTGTTCGCCACCCCGGACGGTCAGCCGTTCTTCTGCGGCACCTTCTTCCCGCGGCAGCACTTCCTCCGGCTGCTGGAGTCGGTCTCCGCGGCGTGGCGCGAGCAGCGGACCGCCGTAGTGGAGCAGGGCGCGGCGGTGGTCGAGGCGATCACCGGGCTCACTGTCTCGGGCGGTCCGGCGGGTCCGATGACCGCGGAGGTACTCGACGCCGCCGCGGAGGGGCTGGCCAACGAGTTCGACGAGGGGTACGGCGGCTTCGGCGGCGCGCCCAAGTTCCCGCCGCACATGATCCTGCTGTTCCTGCTGCGCCACTACCAGCGCACCGGCTCGGAGCGGTCCTTGGAGATCGTGCGGCACACCGCCGAGCAGATGGCCCGGGGCGGCATCTACGACCAGGTGGTGGGCGGCTTCGCGCGGTACAGCGTGGATGCCACCTGGACCGTGCCGCACTTCGAGAAGATGCTGTACGACAACGCCCTGCTGCTGCGCGTCTACACCCAGCTCTGGCGGTTGACCGGCGACCCGCTGGCGGCCCGGGTGGCCCGGGAGACCGCCGACTTCCTCCACAACGGACTGTCCACTTCGGAGGGTGCGTTCGCCTCCGCGCTCGACGCGGACACCGAGGGCGAGGAGGGGCTGACCTACGTCTGGACCCCCGCCCAGCTCACCGAGCTGCTGGGCGAGGAGGACGGTACCTTCGCCGCCGACCTGTACGGGGTGACCCCCGACGGTACGTTCGAGCGTGGTACCTCCGTCCTGCGGCTGTGCCGTGACATCGACGGCGTCGAGCCCGTGATCGCGTCCCGCGCGCTCATGGTCCGCAACCGCCTCGGTGTGGCGCGGGCGCAGCGCCCGCAGCCGGCCCGCGACGACAAGGTGGTGGCCGCCTGGAACGGCCTGGCCATCACCGCCCTGGCCGAGTACTCGGCGCTGACCGGCAACGACACCCTGGCGGTACCGGCGGCCACCCTGGTCGCCGACCGGCACTTCGTGGACGGCCGGCTGCGGCGCGTGTCCCGGGACGGCAAGGTCGGTGACCCGGTCGGCGTGCTGGAGGACTACGGCTGCGTCGCGGAGGCGTTCTGCGCCGTCCACCAGTTGACCGGCGACGGGCGGTGGCTGGCGCTGGCCGGCGAGTTGCTGGACATCGCGATGGAGCACTTCGCCGACGGCAAGGGTGGCTTCTACGACACGGCCGACGACGCGGAGACGCTGGTCGCGCGGCCGGCCGACCCGACGGACAACGCGACACCGTCCGGCCACTCCGCCATGGCCGCGGCACTGACCGCCTTCGCCGCCCTGTCCGGCCAGCCGCGGTACCAGGAGGCGGCGCAGGAGGTACTGGCGGCCGTCGCGCCGCTGGCCGCCAAGTACCCGCGGTTCGCCGGGTACTCCTGCGCGGTCGGTGAGGCGCTGCTGTCCGGCCCGTACGAGATCGCGGTGGTCGGCGGCGAGGGTGAGCTGCTGGACACGGCGCGCCGGCTGGCCCCGCCCGGAGCGGTGATCGTCGCCGGTGAGCCGGACCGGCCCGGGGTACCGCTGCTGCGCGACCGGCCGCTGGTGGACGGTCGGCCCACCGGTTACGTCTGCCGGGGCTTCGTCTGCGACCGGCCGGTTACCAGCGCGGCCGACCTGGCCGCCCAGCTCGGCCGCCCGCAAGGCTAGCGCGCCCGACTCCCCGTTTCGCCCTCGGCAAACCTCGCTTCCACATCTCCGCTTGCTGTGTAAGTCTGTAATCACTGAAACATGAGTAAGGGAGAAAGCACATGCGACGGGAGCACTTCGGGCCACCCTGGGCCCGCGGCGGCCGCGCCGAGCCGCCGCCCTCCGACGACGCGCCTGCCTGGATCGCCGGAGCGCTGCCGGACGACTGGTTCACCGGCCGCCCGGACATCACCATCGACCGCGATGAGATCGTCATCGTCGGCCGGTTGACCGAGCCGACGCTGGACGCCGAGGCCAGCGAGGCCGAGAAGTCCGCCGCCGAGGCCGGTCGGATCGCGAGCTTCCGCGAGGCGACCCGCGACCGCCGGATCGGCATCGCCCAGCAGCTCGAACACCGGTACCGGCGGAAGGTGGCGTGGGGGGCGGCCTGCGGCGGCCGTCAGGAGCTGTTCACCACGTTCGCCGCGCCCGCGATGACCCGGCTGCGCCAGCCGGAGCGCCAGGTGCTCGACACACTGGTGGACGCAGGGGTGGCACGGTCGCGCTCTGAGGCGCTGGCCTGGTGCGTGCGCCTGGTGGGCGAGCACGCCGACGCCTGGCTGGGCCAGTTGCGGGATGCCATGGGCGCGGTCGACGAGCTGCGACGGCAGGGCCCCGAGCTGTAACCACTCGGGACGACAAGCGCCGGCTGGGCCCGGCTCGGCAGCTGTCGCCTGCCGGTAGGCTGGCGGCCGAGATGGATACCCGAACCGGACTGCCCGTGGTCGGCATGGTGGGCGGCGGGCAATTGGCCCGGATGACCCACCAGGCGGCCATCGCGCTCGGACAATCGCTGCGCGTGCTGGCCGCCGCGCCCGACGACGGCGCCGCGCTCATCGCCGCCGATGTCCACATTGGACACCACACCGACCTGGATGCCCTGCGTACCTTCGCCAAAGGCTGCGAGGTCGTCACCTTCGACCACGAGCACGTGCCGCAGTCCCATCTCCTCGCGCTGGCCGCCGAGGGCGTGAACGTCGCGCCCGACGCGGCCGCGCTGCGGTACGCCCAGGACAAGCGCGCGATGCGCGAGCGCCTCGGCGAGCTGGGGATACCGGTCCCGCGCTGGGCGCCGGCCGCAGACCGCGAAGCGGTCGCCACGCTGGCCGCGGAGGTCGGCTGGCCGGTGATCGTCAAGGCCGTGCGCGGCGGGTACGACGGTCGGGGCGTGTGGGTGGTCGGCGAGGTTGACGAGCTGCCCGCCACCGAGCTGATCGTCGAGGAGAAGGTGCCGCTGCGCCGCGAGCTGTCCGCGCTCGTCGCGCGGTCGCCGTTCGGGCAGGTCGCTGCGTTCCCGGTGGTGGAGACCGTCCAGCGGGACGGGATCTGCGTCGAGGTGCTGGCCCCCGCGCCGGACCTCGACCTGGAGCTGGCGGTCAGCGCCCAGGAGCTGGCCATCCGGCTGGCCACCGAGCTGGGCGTTGTCGGCCTGCTCGCGGTCGAGCTGTTCGACACGGGAACCGGCCTGGTCGTCAACGAGCTGGCGATGCGCCCGCACAACTCGGGGCACTGGACGATCGAGGGGGCCCGTACCTCCCAGTTCGAGCAGCACCTGAGGGCGGTACTGGACTACCCGCTCGGCGACACCGAGCCGACCGTGCCGGCAGTGGTCATGGCGAACCTGCTGGGAGGGGAGCCGGGCGGGATGTCGCTGGACGAGCGGCTGCACCACCTGTTCGCCGCCGACCCCGGAATCAAGGTGCACCTGTACGGCAAGCAGCCGCGCCCGGGCCGCAAGATCGGGCACGTCACCGCGCTGGGCGACGACATGGCGCGCACGCGCGAACGGGCCCGCCGGGCCGCCCGCTGGCTGCGCGACGCGACCTGGGAGGAACCGGCGTGAGTGTCGGTGTGATCATGGGCAGCGACTCGGACTGGCCGACCATGCAGGCGGCGACCGAGGCGCTGGAGGACTTCGGCGTCCGGTACGAGGTCCGGGTGGTCTCCGCGCACCGGACACCGCACGCGATGCTGGACTACGCCGGGCAGGCGCACCAGCGTGGACTCAAGGTCATCATCGCGGGCGCCGGTGGCGCTGCCCACCTGCCGGGCATGGTCGCGGCGGCCACCCCGCTGCCGGTCATCGGGGTACCGGTACCGCTGCGCCACCTGGACGGCATGGACTCGCTGCTGTCGATCGTGCAGATGCCGGCGGGGGTACCGGTCGCCACGGTGTCGATCGGCGGCGCGCGCAACGCCGGCCTGCTCGCGGTACGGATGCTGGGCATCGCCGACCCCGCCCTGGTCGAGCGCATGGTCGGGTACCAGCAGAGCCTTGTGGAGCTGGTCGTGGAGAAGGACCTCGCGCTGCGCGAGCGCGCGACCTGAGCCGGCCCGGCCCGGTTGGGGCCGGGAACGCCGGATCAGCGCATCCGGCCCAGCGCCCCGCGCAGCCGCTGCAGTTCGCGGCGCCGCTTCTCGTAGTTCGCGCCCAGCCCGATCAGCACCGCGCCCACCACGGCCATCACCGTCCACAGGAGAGCGGCTGTGGACACCACGGCCAGCTCGTGCAGCGCCGCCACGCCCAGGGTGATCCCGCCGACCACGACCGGCGCCTGCAGTCGCAGTACCGATCCGACGATGAGCACCGCCGCGGCCGCCACGATCAGCAGTCCCCGGCGCAGCGGCGTCTCGCCGGTGGTGAGCACGATCGTCAGGCTCGGCAGGAACGCGACGACCAGGGCCACGCCGTACGCCAGCCAGCTCGACACCTCCGGGTGCCGGCGGGCCTCCAGGTACCCGATGACCAGGGCGGCGGCCGCGACGGCCAGGGTGTACGCCTCGGGCAGCGCGACCCGCGAGACGTCCATCAGCAGCCACCAGGCGAGCACCTCGTGGCCGGTCGCGAACCAGATCAGGCCGTTGCGGTACAGGCGCGGGCGGTTGGGGCGGGCGGCGGCGACGGACAGCACGGCGCCCCAGGCACAGGCGAAGACCGCCAGGTGCGGCAGCGACCGCGAGGCGAGCAGCAGCGCGAATACCGCGCCGGCGTAGGCGCTCGCCTCCACGGTGATCGACTCGGCGACCGCCTCGGGGCGGCTCAGCCGGGGGAGCAGCGCGGCGAGTACCAGCAGCCCGGCGGCCACCAGTGCCACCAGGAAGGCCGACCAGTAGACCGGGAGCCCCGCGACCAGCCCGACGACGAGCGCGAGCAGGTGGCCGGCCGCCGCGGTCACCAGCCAGCCGGTGACCCTGGCCGTACGCGACCCGCCGACCAGGGCGGCGAGGAGGCCGGCCAGCATGGCCATGGCCAGCGCCCAGATCGTCAGGCCCCGGGTGGCCAGGCTGCCGGCCAGCCCGGCGGCACCGGCGAGTACGCAGATCGCCGCCACCAGCGTCCGCGCGTACCGCAGCGGGGCCGCGGCCACGGTGTCCGGCGGCGAGGCCGTCAGCGCGACGGCGAGCCCGGACAGGACGGCGACCAGTACCGCGGCGACCGGACCGGCCGGCCAGTCCACCCGCAGCGCGGCTGGTGCGATGAGCAGCGTCATCGCGGTACCGGGGACGACCACCGCCACCGCGCGGCCGATGATGTCCGCCCGGTTCCCGCCGAAGCCGACCGCGGCGAGCGCACCGGCGAAGGTCAGCAGCAGGGCGGCGGTGACCGCGTTGGGGCCGCCGACCCAGTCGGACAGGGGTCCCAGCGCGGCGACCGTGGACGCGGGCGCCTTCGCCGGCCAGACGTTCTGGACCTGCTGGTACGGGCCGAACAGCGCGGCCGCCACGGACGGCGCGAGGGCGGCCACGGCCAGTACTGTCGCCGGGGCCGCCGCCAGCATCAGCGTGTACCCGGGACGGGCCGGCCCGCCCACCGGGCGTGCCCGCAGCCCGGCCCCGGACAGCGTGCGGCGCTTGAGGATCACGGCGGCGCGCAGCAACTCGGCGAGGACGGCGAGCAGCGCCGCGGCGGCGGCGTAGACGGCCATCGGTTGGCCGGTGACCGCGGTACCGATGGCCACCCCGGTACCGGCGGCCGCCACCCCACCGGTCGCGAAGGGCAGCAGCGCCTCGGAGTTGTACCCGGTCAGCCCTCCCAGCGCCAGGCCCAGGCAGGCACCGGCGAGCGCGGCGGTCAGCGCGAACTCCCAGGTACCGCCGGCCGCCCGGGCCAGGCAGGCGGCGCCGGCCGGCAGGCAGAGCAGAGCGGTGGACAGCGCCGAGCCGCCGATCAGCACCGAGTGGCTGACCTCCTCGTGCCGTCGCAGGGTGCGGGCGGCGGCCCAGGCGACAGTGCCGAGGATCACCGTCGACGCGATCAGCGTCTGCCCGGTCATCGCGGGGCTGACCAGGCTGGTACCGATCGTGTCGGCGAACAGCACGGTGGCCACCGCGTACCGCGAATAGCCGGCGTCGGCGGCGGGGGTCAGCCCGGCGGCGACACCCAGCACGGCGGCGGCCACGCCGCTGAACGCGACCGGCGCCCACCAGCCGAGGCCGAACGCGCTCGGCACGGCCAGCACGGCGAGCCCGAGGCAGCTGACGCTCACGGCGTGCCGGGCCGGTCCCGTCAGCCCGCTGGCCGCCGCGATCGCGAGCAGCACCAGTGCGATCGGCAGCTGCCGTCCGGGCAGCCCGGGTACCGCGGCCGACCAGTGCGCGAGATCGGTGTGCCAGACCGGCCGGACGGCACCGAGCGCGGCCAGCCCGGAGCGGACCGCGCCGACCCCGGCGATCCCGGCGACAACCAGCCCGACCAGGCTGCCGCCGAGCACCGGGCCGCGCCGCCAGCTCGCCGGCATGGTCCGCACCCCGGCCGCCACGAGCAGTACCAGCGCCGCCGCGATGGCGAGCTGGTAGCGGGGCGCCATCAGGCCGGCAACCCGGGCGACCGCGGTGATCGCCGCCGCGGTGACCGCGAGCGCGGCGATGTCCAGGCCGTCCGCGCGGGTGGTGATCCGGTCGAGATCCAGCCAGGGCGCCAGGGACAGGGTCAGGGCGCCGACCAGCAGCAGCGCGGCCACGCCGATGTCCACCAGGGCGACGCCGGGCGCCTGCAGCGCGGCCACCGCGGTCACGACCGCGCCCGCCGTGGTACCGCTGACCAGCAGCGGGCTGGGGCGTCCCCGGGCGACCTGGGTGATCGCGGTGGCGGTGAGGGTACCGGCGACGGTCAGGAAGGTCGCCGCGAGGATCGGTACCGGGCCGGAGTTCGTCGTCGTACCGGCGGTGGCGAAGGCGATGGCGCCGGGCAGCGCGAACCCGGCCGCGCCCCAGCCTGCGTCGGCGGCCCGTTCGGCGTACGGCCCCAGCGGGCCGTCGAACAGCCGGGGGGCGGTACCCACGCCGGCACCCGCGATCGCGAGGCCGGTCAGGGTCAGCGCGGCGACGTCCGGCCGGGCCAGGCTGACCCCGGCCGCGTACCCGCCGAGGAGCGTCGCGGCCGCGATGCGCAGCCAGCCGGAGCGCGACTCGCGGGCGACGAGCGCGGACGCTCCGACCGGTACCGCGGCGAGCACCAGGACCGCCGGTACCGCCGCCCATGGCAGCCGCAGCCCCGCCGGTACCAGTAGGAAGGTCAGCATGATCCCGGCAACCACCCCGTCCGACCGGTACCGCGGCGGCAGCATGGCCAGCGCGGCGGCGGTCAGGACGATCGCGGCGAGGACGAGCGACGGCCGGCTGGTTCCGGCCAGCCGCTCAACCGTCGCCTGGTACCGGCCGACGTCGGCGTGCCACGGCGGGCTGGCCGCGCGCAGCGGCGCGATGATGCCGTCGAGCCCGCGCGCGAACAGCACCACCCCGAGCACCCCGGCGCAGGCCGCGGCGGCCAGCCGCGGGCCCTGGTGCGGCAGCCGACCGAGCACCCGCACGGCCAGGCCGGCGACGAGCACCGCGAGCGCGGTCACGACCAGCCCCCAGCCGGGCAGCAGCACCGCGCCCACCCGACCGGCGGCCGCGACGACCGCGGCGGTGGCCAGGCCGGTGCCGATGTCCGGCAGCGGCCAGCGGGTGAGGATCAGCCCGCCGGCCATGCCCGCGCTGGCCGCCACGAGCAGCGCGGCGGCCCCCCCGAGGGCGGCGGTGCCGGACCGGGCCTCCACGAGGGTGACCGCCGCGCAGCCGATCGCGGCCAGGACCGCGAGGCCGTGCAGCGCCCAGACGGCATCGCGCAGGTAGGGCGTGCCCTCGGCGGCGTGCGCCGCCGGGTCGCCGGTGTCGTCGCCCAGGTCGGCGACGCCCGCGGAGCCGGCCTCGGTCGGCGCTCGCCAGCGCAGCCGAAGCGGCGGCGCGGCCGGCAGTTGGCTGAGGTCGCCGCGGTACAGCCAGGTCAGCAGCGCCAGCGACAGGGCCAGGTCGAGGACCGCGACCGCGGCCAGGATCGCGGCCCAGCCGGCGATCCCGGTCAGCGAGGAGGCGAGTAGCAGCGGCAGCACTGGCTGCAGCAGCAGCATGGTGGCGAAGCGCGGCGTGACGAGCCGGCTGATGGCCCGGTACCCGGCGGCGATCGCGGCGGTGGCGAGGCAGACGATGCCGGCGAACACGTCACCGGAGATACCGGCCCGTCCTGGCCCGCCGGTGGCCCAGACGGCGTACCCGTCAAGCAGCACGAACAGCAGGCCGACCGCGGCCAGGGTCTCGGCCGTCGAGGTGAGCTGGCGCTTGGCGATCGGCGGCGGCGCGGCGAGGACGGCCGCGGCGAGCAGCGTGAACACCAGGACCCGCGGGCCGCCGTGCAACTGCCGCAGCAGGTACCCGGTGCCGGTGACCGCGAACAGCAGGCCGCCAAGCCACAGCAGGGCGTTCTGGGTGGTACGGGTGGACGTCTCCGGCGGATGGCCGTGCGGCTGTTCCGGCATGGGTACCTGACGGCCCGGGCGGATCGGGCGCCCGGTGACGCTGGACGCGGCGACCTGCTCCGGGATGGGTACCGGTCCGGTGCGCTGCCTCGGCGGCCGGTTGCCGGGCCGGGTGAGTCGGCGCCTGGTGCCGGTACCGTCGCCAATCTGCCGCTGTGCCGTGCGGCGCAGGTCGACGCTCTCCTGCAGCAGGCTACGGGTGGCGATCGCGCCCTGGATGCGGCGCAGCAGCAGCGTCCGCTCCTCGACCATGTCGCGGTTGCGGAACTGCATCTG
>CAZYCD010000111.1:0-15804 GCA_964645345.1 uncultured Micromonosporaceae bacterium | reverse complement strand
GGGCCGGCCCCGCCTGGCCGACCGGCGCGGCGGCCAGGCCCAGACCGCCGGCCGCGGCCGCCGCCGACCCGACGAACACGAAGGGCAGCTCCCGGTACCCGTCGTGCCAGGCCGGTACCGCGGTGTCCGCGACGAGTACCGACGTGTACGCCGCGACACCCGGACCCAGCGCGGCCGCGCCGGCGGTGGCCAGCGCGCCGACCCGGGGCAGCCGGCCGGTCGCGTCGCAGAACGCCGCCACGGCCGCCAAGGGGCCGTAGCCGGCCAGCAGCCACGAGCCGATGCTCATCGGTGAGGTCGGCTTGAGCACCCGCAGCATGTTGGCGAAGCGGGCCGGGCGGCCGAGGTCGTGCACGAGCGCGGCCGCCGACAGCCCGATCGCGCCGGCCGCGCTGAGCTTGGCGGCGCGGGCCAGTGCCGGCCGGCCGGTCGCCTGGCCGCCGGCGCCGAGCAGTGAGGAGGCCCCGGCCAGGCCGCCGAGGAACAGGTAGCTGGCGATGTCGCGGGCGCTCCACGTGGGCTCGTGCAGGACCGGCCGGCCGTAGTACGAGGTGAACTCGGCCCGGGGAACCATTGACCGTTCGCGGAAGCGGTCGCGGCGGCGCGCCCCGGCGTTGCGGCCCGACTGGCTGCTGCGCGGTGCGGTCGACGTCACGGCCGCCTCCCGAGGAACGCGGCGGCCACCCCGGCCACCAGCGCGGCCGCCGCGACCGCGGCGTGCCGCCACATCGACGGGAGGTCCCGGGTGGTGACCACCGGGTCGGGCGGGAAGCCGTACGCCTCGGGCTCGTCGAGTAGCAGGAAGAAGGCCCCCGCGCCGCCCACCCCGTCGGCCGGATCCTCGCCGTACAGCCGGGCCTGCGGTACCCCGTCGGCGTGCAGCCGGGCGACCCGGCTCGCGGCCCGCTCACGCAACTCGTCCAGGTCGCCGAACTGGATCGACTCGGTCGGGCACGCCTTGGCGCAGGCCGGGGTCAGCCCATCCCCGATCCGGTCGTAGCACAGCGTGCACTTCCAGACCCGGCCGTCCTCCTCCCGCTGCGCGATGACGCCGTACGGGCAGGCCGGAACGCAGTACCCGCAGCCGTTGCACACGTCCTCCTGCACGACCACCGTGCCGAACTCGGTGCGCACCAGCGCCCCCGTCGGGCACACGTCGAGGCAGGCCGCGTGGGTACAGTGCTTGCACACGTCCGAGGCCATCAGCCAGCGCAGCCCCTCCCCGGTCTGCTGATCGCCCGGGCGCTCCACGAAGGCGACGTGGCGCCAGGTGTCCGCGCTCAGCTTTCCGGTGTTGTCGAAGGACATCCCGGTCAGCCGTAGGCCGTCCTCGGGTACCGCGTTCCACTCCTTGCAGGCGACCTCGCACGCCTTGCACCCGATGCAGACTGAGGTATCGGTGAAGAACCCCTTGCGGGGCATGCCGACGAACTGCGCGACCACTCAGACCTCCGTACCGGTGCGGTCGGTGATGGCGGCCCGCTCCCGGTACCCGCGGACGAGCTGGGCCAGGGCGGGGCCGCGCGGCCGGCGCCCGGGCCGGATGTCCGCGGTCCACGCCTTCACCTCCTGGATGTGCACGTTGCGGTCGAGCACGATCGGCGCCAGGGCGTTCGCCGAGTCCCCTGTGGACAGTCCGTTGGGTCCCCAGTGGAACGGCAGCCCGATCTGGTGCACCGTCCGCCCCTGTACCCGCAGGGGAGCCATCCGCTCCGTCACCAGTACCCGCGCCTCGATGGCGTCCCGTGCCGTCACGATGGTCGCCCAGTCGAGGTGCCGCAGTCCACGCTCGGCCGCCAACTCCGGGGACACCTCGCAGAAGAACTCCGGCTGCAGTTCGGCGAGGTACGGCACCCAGCGGCTCATGCCGCCGGCCGTGAAGTGTTCGGTCAGCCGGTAGGTGGTGACGACGTACGGGTACACCCCGGCTCCCGGCTCGTCGCCGCTGGGTTGGTAGAGGTTGTGCGGGCTGCGCTGGTACTGGCCGCGGACCGGGTTGCGGGAGTGCGCCGGGTACAGGGCGTTGCGGAACGGCGACTCCTCCGGCTCGTAGTGTGTGGGTAGGGGCCCGTCCAGCAGGCCGGCCGGCGTGTAGAGCCAGCCCTTGCCGTCGGACTGCAGGATGAACGGGTCGTCGCCGGCCAGCGCCGCCACGCCCCGCGCCTCGGGCGGCGGCCGGTGCCCGGGCGCCAGGGTCGGCGGGAAGTCCGGGATGTCGTGCCCGGTCCACCGGCCGGCGTCCGCGTCCCACCACACCAGCGCCTTGCGCTCACTCCACGGCCGGCCCTCCGGGTCGGCGGAGGCGCGGTTGTAGAGGGTGCGCCGGTTGGCCGGCCACGCCCAGGCCCACTCGGTGCCCACCCAGCTCTGCTCGTGCCACGGCTTGCGGCGGTCGGCCTGGTTGACCCCGTCCTTGAAGACGCCGCAGTAGATCCAGCAGCCGCAGGTGGTCGAGCCGTCGTCGCGCAATTGCTCGAAACTGCTCAGCGCCGCGCCGTCCGGGCCGCGCCCGTTCACCTCGGCGAGGACTGCCTGCGCGTCCGGCTCCCCGATCCGGCCGTGCGTCGGGTAGTCCCAGGTGAGGTCGAGTACCGGCGCGTCCATCTCGTCGGTCGACCCGGCCAGTCTCTCCCGGATGCGGCGGCCCAGGTGGTACGTAAACCACAGGTCGCTGCGGGCGTCCCCGGCCGGCTCCACGGCGGTATGGTGCCATTGCAGCATCCGGTTGGTGTTGGTGAAGCTGCCGTCCTTCTCGGTGTGCGCCGCCGCCGGAAAGAAGAACACCTCGGTCGCGATGTCCTCAGTGGACAGTTCACCGGACTGGATCTCCGGGCCGTCCTTCCACCACGTGGCGCTCTCGATGAGGTTGAAGTCGCGCACCACGAGCCAGTCGAGCTTCGCCATACCCAGCCGCTGCATCTTCGTGTTCGCCGAGCCGACCGCCGGGTTCTCCCCGAACAGGAAGTACCCCTTGCACTGCCCGTCCTGCTGAGCCAGCACAGTGTCGTAGGTGCTGTGGCTGCCGGTGATGCGGGGCAGGTAGTCGAAGCGGAAGTCGTTGTCCGGCCGGGCCGAGTCCCCCCACCACGCCTTCAGCAGGCTGACCAGGTACGCGCGCAGGTTGGCCCAGTACCCCTTCTCCGCGGAATCGGCCTCCACGAAGGCGTCCAGCCCCTGCCGGACATGGGCGTGGGGCATCGGGATGTACCCGGGCAGCAGGTCGAACAGCGTCGGGATGTCGCTGGAGCCCTGGATGCTCGCATGCCCCCGCAGCGCCATGATTCCCCCGCCGGGCCGCCCGATGTTGCCCAGCAGCAACTGCAGCACGCAGGCGGCACGGATGTACTGCACACCCACGGTGTGCTGCGTCCACCCCACGGCATAGGCGAAGGCACTGGTGCGCTCCGGCCCCGAGTTCTCCGTCAGCGCGGTGCATACCCGCTCGAACAGCTCCCGGGGGACGCCGCAGACCTCCTCGACCATCTCCGGCGTGTACCGGCTGTAGTGCCGGCGCAGGATCTGGAACACGCACCGCGGGTCCTCGAGGGTCTCGTCGCGCCGCGGGGTCCCGCGCAGCGCCGGTCCACCGAACCCGTGGGACTCGGCATGCGCCGACTCGACGAGGGTCTCGTCGCCGTCGGTCGGGTCGGCGCCGTCCGGGCCACCGCTGGCCCGGTCGCCGTCGTTCCGCATGGCCGGGTCCCGCTCGCCCGAGGCGGCCGTCGCGCGCACCCCGTCGTACTGCCAGGACCGCATGTCGTAGTGGCGCTTGCCCGGTACCAGCCCGGAGAACAGCCCGTCGAGGTCTTCGGTGTCCCGGAAGTCCTCCGCCACGATGGTCGCCGCGTTGGTGTACCGGACGACGTACTCGCGGAAGTAGGAGCCGCTCTCCAGCACGTGCCGGATGATGCCGCCGAGGAAGGCGATGTCGGTACCGGCCCTGATCGGCACGTAGATGTCGGCCAGCGCGCTGGTGCGACTGAAACGCGGATCGACGTGGATGACGGTCGCGCCGCGCGCCTTGGCCTCCATCACCCACTGGAAGCCGACCGGGTGCGCCTCCGCGAAGTTGGAGCCCTCGATGATGATGCAGTCGGAGTTCTGCAGGTCCTGCAGGTACGTGGTGGAGCCGCCGCGGCCGAAGGAGGTACCGAGCGCGGCAACCGTCGAGCTGTGGCAGATCCGGGCCTGGTTCTCGATCTGCACCACACCGAGCGCGGTGAACAGCTTGCGGATGAGGTAGTTCTCCTCGTTGTCCAGCGTCGCGCCGCCCAGGCTGGCGATGCCCATGGTGCGCCGGGTGCGCCGGCCGTCCTGCTCCCACTGCCACCCGTCGCGGCGCGCCTTGAGGACCCGGTCGACCACCATGTCCATCGCGGTGTCGATGTCGATGCGCTCCCAGTCGGTACCGTGCGGCCGCCGGTACAGCACCTCGTACCGGCGACCCGGCCCGGTGGTGAGCTGGAGACTGGCCGAGCCCTTGGGGCACAGCCGCCCCCGGCTGACCGTCGAGTCGGGGTCCCCCTCGATCTGCACGACGCGCCCGTCGCGGACGTACACGTTCTGCCCGCAGCCGACCGCGCAGTACGGGCAGACGGACCGCACCACCCGGTCCGCGGTGGCGGTGCGGGGACGCAGCTGCCGGGTGCGGGCCGACATCGCGGCCGCGCCCCGGCCGGTACGGTCGTCACCGCGCAGCTGCCGGTAAACCGGCCATTCACGCAGCCATCGGGGGAGGTCCACGTCGCCGCATTCCCCGTACTGCCGGTGTCAAACCAGGACGGTGGACGTGGCCTCCGGCTCAGCCGCCGGCGGCGGCCTGACCGCGGAGGGCGTCGTGGGCGGCGTCGAGCCGGGCCAGCTCGTCCTGCGACAAGCGCAGCGCCGCGGCCGCCACGTTCTCCTCCAGGTGCCCCGGGCTGCCGGTGCCGGGAATGGCGAGCACGTGTGGGCCTCGGTGCAGCGTCCACGCCAGCCGCACCTGCGCCGCGGTCGCGCCGTGCCCGGCGGCGACCGCCTCCACCGCGGCGTCGGCGGCGCTGGCCGCCCGCCGGGCCGGACCGTGCGCCCCGCCATCCCCGGCGATCGCGAAGAACGGAACGAATGCCACACCCTGCTCGCCGCACACCCGCAGCAACTCGTCCGACTCGGGCCGCCCGACGCCCAGCCCGTACCGGTTCTGCACGCACACGACCGGGGCGATCGCGCGCGCCTCGGCCAGGTGGTGCCGGTCGACGTTGGAGATCCCGAGGTGGCGCACCAGCCCCGCATCGCGCAGCGCGGCCAGCGCGCCGAAGTGCTCCGCGATGGAGCCGGGCGCGTTGATTCTCAAGTTGACCACGTCCAGGTGGTCACGGCCGAGCTGGCGGAGGTTCTCCTCGACCTGACCGCGCAGCTGGTCGGGCCGCGCCCAGGGCAGCCACCCGCCCGACGGGTCCCGGCCGGGTCCGACCTTGGTGACGATGACCAGATCATCCGGGTACGGCGACAGCGCCCGGTTGATCAGCTCGTTGGCCGAACGCAGCGCGGAGAAGTAGAAGGCGGCCGTGTCGATGTGGTTTACGCCCAGCTCGACGGCGCGCCGCAGCACCCGGATCGACTGGTCACGGTCGCTGGGCTGGCCGAGATCGAATGCGGCGCTGCCGGTCAGCCGCATCGCGCCGAAGCCGAGGCGGTTGACCGGCAGGTCACCGAGGGCCCAGGTACCAGCGGCCGCCGCGCCCGTCGTCTCTGAGATCACGACCGAGTCTGACATGCGCGGACGGCGTGAGGTGGAGCCGGGCTCAGGCGGTACGGACCTCGATGGAGATCACGTCGTAGCTGCTCGCCTCACCGGTCCAGGTCGGCCATCCGCCGAAGCAGGCCGGCTGGGTCGTCAGGGTACCGTCGTGCACGAAGGTGACCGCCAGCACGACACACTTGCCGTCGCCGCTGTTGGTGTCCTTCAGCTGGCCGCCCACCGAGGTACCGGTGCTGTCCTGGCACTGCCAGCCGGTGAACTTGCCCGCCGAGTTGGATACCGTCACCGGGACGCACGATCCCGTGCTGGCCGACGCCTCGCCCGGGGCCAGGACGGCCGTTGCCGCGACGGCGAGGCCCAGGGCCGCGACACCGACCGCGATGCTTCGCTTGATCCGCATGCTCTCCCCTTCAGTGTGGATTGGCATGGAGCACCGCTAGTAACTCGCGTGCATCAATATTTAACCTATGAGAACCCCATATCCGATCAAGCGGGCATCGAGGGGAGCGCAGCGGTCATGTCGTGCGCGCGCCCTGGTGCTGATCGTGCGCGGACCTCGCTGACGTCGGTGATACCGACGAACTGCAGCCAGTCGCGGAAGAACGTGGCCTGGAAAGTCGGTACCGAACCCGGGACGTGGTCCGGCCCGTAGACCGCGCTGGTGTAGACGACCATCGCCTTCCTGCCCGTCAGCAGACCTGTGTACCCGGCGGCGGGGTCGACCGCTGACCTTCAACGGGATCGCCGAGGACCGGCGCGCCGGACGCGGGCCCGCGGCCGGACGCGGGTTGTAAGTTTCGACCACTCCGAACGGCCACCCGCCGCCCGGCCGGCGCGGGAGGGCCGGCATGGCCGGGGCGACGCCGCCGGGCTTCCACCCTGCTCCGGTTCGCCGATACCCTCGGCGAAACCCAAGGCGCCCCAGCCGACCCGCGGCAGATTCCTTCTGCCGCACCAGGATGGAGCGTGTAGTCCTCATGAAACTCAGCAGGCGCACCAGGTCGTCTCTGTGCGTGGCGTTCGCGGCCGCGGTGGTGACGGCCGGGGCGTTCAGCGCGCCGTTCCTCTCCCTGCCGGCCGCGCAGGCCGCGGCGGCCACCTGCGACGTGCGGTACCAGGTCCGGGACGACTGGGGCGGCGGGGCCACGGTGGACGTGACCATCACCGACACGGGCCCGGCCATCGACCACTGGGTGCTCGCCTGGACGTTCCCCGGCAACCAGCGGATCACCAACGGCTGGAACGGCACCTACACGCAGAACGGCGCCGGGGTATCGGTGAGCAACGTGTCATACAACGGCGCGCTCGCGTCCGGCGGCTCGACCGGTACCGGCTTCTCCATGACCTACAGCGGTACCAACACCGCGCCGGCCTCGTTCACCGTCAACGGCCAGGCATGCACGTCCAACGGCCAACCGGCGCCGAGCGGGTCGCCGACCGCCTCCCCCAGCGCCTCACCGACGAGGTCGCCGAGCCCCTCACCCAGCACCTCACCGACGACCTCGCCCACGACCTCGCCGTCGGCCTCACCGACGACCCCGCCACCCGGCGCGCGTACCGGGAACGCGACCTACTTCGACGGCCTGGGCCAGCCGTACGGCGGCTGCGGTCTGCCACAGTCCGAACTGGACAGTCAGAACTTCGTGGCCCTCAACGTCTACAACACACCCGGGGACTACACCACCTTCTACCCGCGACCCATGCCCGCCTCGCTCGGCTCGAAGATCGGCGCCTGGGACAACGGGCGCAACTGCGGCCGTTGGGTACAGGTGACCATCGGCGACTACTGCACCGGTACCAACGACGGGGCACCCAACCAACCGTTCTGCCGCAACGGCTCCTGGGTCTCCGACCAGTACGACGGGGCGACGCTGACCATGGTCGTCGCGGACAGCTGCGGTGACGGCAACGCCTGGTGCCGCGACGACCCGAACCACCTCGACCTGGCGAAGGGCTCCCTCAACGCCTTCATGAAGAACGGCGCAGCGGTCGGCGACATGTACCCCAACCACTGGAACAACCGGCGGATCCAGTGGCAGTACGTGCCGGCACCCGGGTACACCGGTGACATCAGCATCGGGTTCATGCAGAGTGCCCAGCGGTACTGGCCGGCGATCGCGGTGACCCACCTGCCCAACGGTATCCACGGCGTCGAGTACCAGGTCAACGGCGCGTGGCAGGCCGCCCAGCCCAACGCCGACATGGGCCAGGCCTTCATCATCGGTGCCACCCAGTCGGGCGGTACGACGTTCCAGATCCGGGTCCGGGACTCCTCGGACCAGTTGCTGAACGGCGGCCGCACCTACACCTTCACCCTGCCGGCGTCCTGCGCGCAGTCGTGCAGCGGCCCGTTCACCCCGGTCACCTATACGACCGGCTGAGCGATGCGGCAAGTCCGGACCGGCCGGCCAGCGGTGGAACCTGCCCGGCTGACCCGGGCCGAGGGTACCGGCCGGCGGTGTGCTGGGCACCGCCGGCCCTGCCCGTGGGTCCGTCTGTTAACACGCCCCGACGGCTGAGCGCCGGCCCGTCAGGGCCGGGTGAAGAACAGGTGCGTCGCGCCGCTGGGCGAGGTGAGCGACTCGGCGGCGTACCGCTCGTGCAGCCCGTCCAGCCCGTCCCACAGTCGCACGCCGCGCCCGAGGACGATCGGCACGAGCACGACGTGGAGGTAGTCGACCAGGCCGGCGGCGAGGAACTCGTTCACCGTGGTCGGTCCGCCGCCGAGCCTGACGTCCAGCCCGCCGGCGGCCTCCCGGGCCCGGTTCAGGACCTCCGCCGGCGTGCCGTTCACGAAGTGGAACGTCGTCTGCCCGACGGTCAGCGGCGCGCGTTCCCAGTGGGTCATCACGAAGCAGGGAGTCCGGAAGGGCGGCTCCTCGCCCCACCATCCGCGCCAGCCGTCCTCTGGCCAGGGTCCGGTGGTGGGGCGGAACTTGTTGCGCCCCATGATTTCCGCGCCGATGCCGGTACCCCACGCAGAGGCGATGGCCTCGTCCGGTCCGAAGTTGCCGTCCGGCTGCAGCCCCCGCCAGATGCGGATCCTCTCGAACCAGCCGAGGAACTCCTTCTGGGCGTGGCCGAAGGCGGCCCCGGTCGTCTGGCGCTCGCCCGTGGCGTAGCCGTCGAGCGAGACGACGAAGTTGTGCACGCGCAGCTTTGCCATCTGGTACCTCCGTGCCCCGGCGCGGTCAGCGGCAGAACGGTCGGGATCGCCTGCTTCGGAACAAGCTACTGTGCGGCCGGCGCCGGAGGGCACGGGGCGGCACGGGTCGGGCCAACATCGCCCAGCGCGCCGGAACGTCGCTAATGTCCCTCAATATCCCGAGCACGGCCCGGGGGCGGTGCGCGGTTCATGGAAAATCTGAAGCCGATCCGCACCCTTCTATTGACAGTTTAATAAAGCCGTATGAATCTGTCGCCAGAGCGCTCTCAACAACCCCATTGGACCTCTACGTCAGCGGAAACCGTCCCGTCCCGCGGCGTCCGCCGTCACTGCCTGCGGCGGCGCCGGAGTCTTCCGAGTGCCTTGAGAGGAACTCCATGCACACCCCAGCACTATCGCGGCGGCACCGCCGCAGAGTCATGATCGTCATCGCCTCCGCCGTGCTCGCCCTCGTGGGCATGTACGTGGCGGTGACGGTCCTCCCCGCCAACGCCGCCACCGCACTGCTGTCCCAGGGCAAGCCGGCGACCGCCTCGTCGACCGAGAACGCGTCGTTCCCCGCATCCAACGCGGTCGACGGCAACACAACCGGAACGCGCTGGTCCTCCGCGTTCTCCGATCCCCAGTGGCTGCAGGTCGACCTCGGCCAGGTGGCGACGATCAGCCAGATCCAGCTGTACTGGGAGGCCGCGTACGCGACCGCGTTCCAGCTGCAGGCGTCCACCGACGGCACCAGCTGGACCACGCTGCAGAGCGTGACCGGCGGTACCGGCGGCCACCAGACCTACAACGTCACCGGCAGCGGCCGGTACGTGCGGATGTACGGCACCGCCCGGGCCACCCAGTACGGGTACTCCCTGTGGGAGTTCCAGGTCTACGGCGACACGAGCACGCCGTCCCCCACCCCGACCGCGACCGGCTGCGACACCGGCAGCAACGTCGCGCTGAACAAGCCCGCCACCGCGTCCAGCATCGAGAACGCCGGTACCCCGGCCTCGGCCGCCGTGGACGGCAGCGGCACCACCCGCTGGTCCAGCGCGTTCAGCGACCCGCAGTGGCTCAGCGTCGACCTCGGTAGCGTGCAGGCTATCTGCCAGGTGCAGATCGACTGGGAGACCGCGTACGGCAAGAACTTCCAGATCCAACTGTCCAACGACAACGCGACCTGGAACACCGTCGCGACCATCACCAACGGTACCGGCGGCAACCAGGTCGTCAACGTCAGCGGCAGCGGCCGGTACGTGCGGATGTACGGCACCGTCCGCGCCACCCAGTACGGGTACTCCATCTGGGAGTTCATCGTGCACCCCGGCGGCACGGTCACCACGACGAGCCCGACGCCGACGCCGACCAGCCCCAGCCCGACACCGACCGGTACCGGCGGCCCGATCCAGGGCGGCGGCTCGCTCGGCCCGAACGTCATCGTGTACGACCCGTCGATGTCGATGACGAGCATCCAGTCCTCTCTGGACAGCATCTTCAACCAGCAGCAGACCAACCAGTTCGGCACCGCCCGGTACGAGCTGCTGTTCAAGCCGGGCAACTACAGCGGCCTCAACGCCCAGCTCGGCTTCTACACCTCGATCGCGGGCCTCGGCCAGAACCCGGACCAGGTCTCGATCCAGGGCGACATGACGGTCGACGCGGGCTGGATGGCCGGCAACGCCACCCAGAACTTCTGGCGCTCGGTCGAGAACATGTCCATTACGCCGGTTTCCGGTACCGACCGGTGGGCCGTCGCCCAAGCGGCGCCGTTCCGGCGGATGGACGTGCACGGCGGCATGACCCTGGCGTCGCCGAACTGCGGCTACGCCTCCGGCGGGTTCATCGCCGACAGCCGGGTCAGCGGGCAGATTGGCCCCTGCTCCCAGCAGCAGTGGTACACCCGCGACAGCACCATCGGCTCATGGAACGGCTCGGTCTGGAACATGGTGTTCTCCGGCGTCCAGGGCGCTCCCGCGCAGAGCTTCCCGTCGCCGCCGTACACCACGCTGGCTACCACGCCAGTGAGCGAGGAAAAGCCGTACCTGTACACGGACTCCGGCGGCAACTACCAGGTGTTCGTACCCGCCAAGCGCACCAACAGCTCCGGCGCCACCTGGACCAGCACCACCAACACGCCGGGCACCTCGATCCCGCTGACCCAGTTCTACGTCGCGCAGCCGGGCGTCACGGTGGCGACCCTGAACGCGGCACTGGCGCAGGGGCTGAACCTGCTGTTCACCCCCGGCATCTACCACATCAACTCCACCATCAACGTGACCCGGCCAGACACCGTCGTGATGGGCCTGGGCTACGCCACGCTTGAGGCGGACAACGGTGTGACGGCGATGAGCGTCGCCGACGTCGACGGCGTCAAGGTGTCCAGCATCCTGTTCGACGCCGGCGCGACCAACTCGCCGTCGCTGCTGCAGATGGGTACCGCCACCGCGGCCGACCACACCAACGACCCGCCGCTGATCTCGGACGTGTTCTTCCGGGTCGGTGGCGCCGCCGCCGGTAAGGTCACCGCCGCGCTCGTCGTCAACAGCAACAACACGATCATCGACCACATCTGGTCGTGGCGTGCCGACCACGGTACCGGCGTCGGATGGACCGTCAACACCGCCCAGAACGGCCTGATCGTCAACGGCAACAACGTCGAGGCGCTCGGTCTGTTCGTCGAGCACTACCAGCAGTACAACGTGGTCTGGAACGGCAACGGCGGCAAGACCATCTTCTTCCAGAACGAACTGCCCTACGACCCGCCGAACGCGGCCTCCTGGGGGCACGACGGCATCGTCGGGTACGCCGCGTACAAGGTGGCCAACACGGTCACCTCGCACGAGGCGTGGGGCCTGGGCAGCTACTGCTACTTCAACGTCGACCCCAGCATCGCGGCGTACCACTCGTTCGAGGTACCCAACAACGCGAACGTGAAGTTCCACGACGTGCTGACGGTATCGCTGGCCAGCGGCTCCATCACCCACGTCATCAACGACACGGGCGCGGCCGCGGTGGCATCCAACGTGACGCCGTCCAACGTCGTCAGCTACCCGTAAGGACAACCGCTCCACGGCGTCGGCCACAACCAAGGCGCCCCGCGTCCTGGACCTCCGCGGTCCGGGGCGCGGGGCGCTGCGCTGTCGGGTCTACCGCTGGCGGACCCGGGCGATGGTGTCCCGGTACCAGTAGGCGCTGCGCTTCGGGATGCGCCGCTGCGTCGCGTAGTCCACCCGGACGATGCCGAACCGCTTGTCGTACCCGTACGCCCACTCGAAGTTGTCCAGCAGCGACCAGGCGAAGTACCCGCGCACGTCGGTACCGGCCTCGCGCGCCTCGGCCACCGCCGCGATGTGCGAGGCAAGGTAGTCCACCCGGTCCTCGTCGTCGACGTACCCGTCCGCGTCCGGCTTGTCGGCGAAGGCCGCGCCGTTCTCGGTGATGACGATGGGCAGGCCCGGGTAGTCCCGGCCCAGCCGCACCAGCAGGTTCCGGAAGTCATCGGACATGATCTCCCAGCCCATCGCGGTGCGCGGCAGGCCGTAGGGCAGGGCGCGGCCGACCGGCAGCCCGTCCGCGTCGAGGGTCGAGCCGTCCTCGCCGGTACCGGAGGACAGCATGCTGAAGTAATAGTTGACGCCGAGGGTGTCCAGCGGGGCGCTGATGATGGCCAGGTCGCCCTCCTCCACCGGCAGCCGCACCCCGCGCAGCGCGAGGTCCTCGACCACGTCCTCCGGGTACCGGCCGTGCACCAGGGGCTCCAGGTAGATGCGCAGCCCCAGGCCGTCCGCCCGGCGCGCCGCCGCGACGTCCTCGGGCGCGTCGGTGGCCGGGTTGGAGGTGCTCAGGTTCAGCGTGATGGCCAGGTCCAGCGGACCCCGGGCCGCCTCCCGCAGCCGCGCGGCGGCCAGCCCGTGGCCCAGCAGCAGGTGGTGTACCGCGTAGATGCCGGCCGCGAAGTCCCGGCGCCCGGGGGCCTGCACGCCCTCGACGTACCCGAGCATCGCCGAGCACCACGGCTCGTTCAGCGTGGTCCAGTGCGTCACCCGGTCGCCGAGCCGGTCGTAGACCAGCTCCGCGTAGTCGGCGAACCGGTAGGCGGTGTCCCGTACCGGCCAGCCGCCGGCGTCCTCCAGTTCCTGCGGCAGGTCCCAGTGGTAGAGCGTGAGCCAGGGATCGATGCCCTGGGCCAGCAGCTCGTCAACGAGCCGGTCGTAGAACGCGACGCCGGCCGGGTTGACCGGCCCCCGGCCGCCCGGCTGTACCCGCGGCCACGCCACCGAAAAGCGATAGGTGTCGATGCCCAGGTCGCGCATCAACGCCACGTCCTCGGGCATCCGGTGGTAGTGGTCGCAGGCCGTGTCGCCGACGTCCCCGTTGTCGATGGCGCCGGGTACGCGGCAGAACGTGTCCCAGATGGACGGCGTCCGGCCATCCTCCGCGACCGCGCCCTCGATCTGGTACGCGGACGTCGCCGTACCCCAGCGAAACGTCCGCGGCAGGCGGTTGATGAGGTCGTCGTGGCGGCTGACGGCCGTGCTGGCCCCCGGATTGTTGTTCACGGCTCTCCTTGTTTCACGCAAGATAAAACACCCGGCTCCTGCGTACGCGAGCGGGCGGCTGCTGTCGATCGGCTGAGTCAGCCGATGGCGCCACCCGAGGGGTGCAGCCAGCAGGCCACCGTGCGGCCCCCGTGGACATGGCCCGCGGGGACGCCCAGCACGGGTACCTCAGTGTCGCACGGCTCGAACTTCTTGGGACAGCGGGGATGGAAGGCACAACCGGAGGGCATGGCCTGCAGGTCCGGTGGCGAGCCGGGAATCCCGCTCAGCTCCCGCCGCGGGCCCCGCAGGGCGGGGAACGAGTGCAGCAGGCCGTCGCTGTAGGGGTGCAGGGCCTCGCGGTACAGCAGGGCGGCCGGCGCCTCCTCGATGATGCGGCCGCCGTACATGATGGCGATTCGGTCGGAGAACTCGACCAGCAACGACAGGTCGTGCGTGATGAACAGGACCGAGAAGCCGAACCGCTCGCGCAGCTCGACGATCTGGCGCAGGATCTGCCGCTGCATCACGACGTCCAGCGCCGTGGTCGGCTCGTCCATGATGACGATCTTCGGCTCCAGGGCCAGCGCCATGCCTATCATCACCCGCTGCCGCATGCCGCCGGACAGCTGGTGGGGGTACGCGTCGAGCCGGTCGGCCGCGATGCCCACCATGGTGAGCAGTTCCCGGGCCCGCTCGCGCATCGCCCGGCGGCTCATGCCCGGCGAGTGCGCGGTGATGACGTCGACCAGCTGGGTGGAGATCTTGTGGACCGGGTTGAGCGAGTTCATCGCGCCCTGGAACACAATCGACGTCTCGGCCCAGCGGAACGAGCGCAGCGCGGCCGGCGACAGGGTGAGCACGTCGACCGGCTCGCCCTCCGGCGGGTTGTAGATCACCTCCCCGCCGCTGACCACGCCGGGCGGCGGAAGCAGCCGGGCCAGGCCGTAGGCGAGCGTCGACTTGCCGCTACCGCTCTCCCCTGCCAGGCCCAGCACCTCACCGCGGCGCAGCGTCAGGTTGACGTCGCGCACGGCGCGTACCGCCTCCTCGCCCACGCCGTAGTCCACGCATAGTCCGCGGATGTCCAGTACCGCGTCCGTGCCGACCGTGCGTACCGGCATCATCGCCAAGGGCTTGCTCATCGATCCGCCTCGCTTCGCTGCCTCACGAGTGCAGGTTCCCGCGAGGGTTGTCTCAGTACCGGGGTGAAGCCGACCCGCATCCGCACCGGATGCCCGTCGGCCGCCGTCACGGAGCGCCTGGCGCCGCTGCGCAGCCGCGGGTTGACGAACTCGTCGATGCCGAAGTTCACCAGCGACAGCGCGGTACCGAACAGCGCGATGCACAGCCCCGCCGGTACGAACCACCACCAGGCGCCCTGCGGCAGCGCCTGCTGGCCCTGCGCCCAGAACAGGATCTCGCCCCAGTTCCACTCGGAGATGCCGGAGACCCCGACGAAGGCCAGCGCGATCTCGGTGGCCACCGCGAACATGACGGTACCGATGAAGGACGAGGCGATGATGGCGGTCAGGTTAGGCAGGATCTCGAACACGATGATCCGCCACGTCGACTCCCCGGTGGCCCGGGCGGCGTCGACGAAGTCGCGCCGCCGTAGCGACAGGGTCTGCGCGCGCAGCAGCCGAGCGCCCCACGCCCACGAGGTGCACCCGATCACCAGCGCGATCGTCCAGTCCCCCGAGTTGGGTACCACGTTGGTGATGATGATGATCAGCGGCAGCGCGGGGATGACGATGAACACGTTGGAGATCGCGGACAGCCCCTCGGCCCCGGCGCCGGACAGGTACCCCGACGTCACGCCGACGATCACCCCGACGACGGTGGCGACCAGCCCGGCGGTGAGCCCGACGAACATGACGCTGCGGGTACCGACGATCACCTGGCTGAAGATGTCCTGCCCGATGTGCGTCGTACCGAACCAGTGCTTCCAGGACGGTGCCTGAAGGATGTCGCTGCTGCGTTTGCTCGGGTCGAAGGGTGCGATCGCGTCGCCGAGGAGCGCGACGACGGAGAAGACGAGCAGGATGACCAGTCCGGTGGTCACCTTGCCGTTGACCAGGAGCCGGCGCAGTCCCCGCCCGCGCCGGGGCACGACCGCGCCGCTGCCGGCCAGCTCGGGCGGTGGCGTGGCGGTGGTCAGTCCGGTGGCTGCCGCGGTCATCGCTCAGCCCTCCCTACGGGTGCGGGGGTCCAACGCCATGTAGGCGAGGTCGGCCAGGAAGTTGGCGGCCAGCACGGCCAGCGTCACCACCAGGAAGATGCCCTGGATCAACGGGTAGTCGTGGCGGGCGATGGCCTGCAGCATCTGCAGGCCGATGCCCGGGTAGGAGAACACGTACTCGACGAGGAATGTG
>CAZYCD010000110.1:0-15810 GCA_964645345.1 uncultured Micromonosporaceae bacterium | reverse complement strand
AGCGCCAGCACCAGGCGCTCGTCCAGCAGGCCGCGGCGGTCATCGGCAACCAGCGGCAGCTGGAGATGAAGCTGTCCCGGACGATGGACGAGGTGTCCAAGCTGCAGGCGTCCGCGCGGCAGGCGCTCGTGCTGGCCGACAAGGCCCGGGCCGGCGGCAACGAGGACGAGGCGGTGAAGTACGAGAACACCGCGCAGACCTTCGCCACGCAGCTTGTGGCCAGCGAGCAGTCCATGGAGGACCTGAAGACGCTGCACGACCAGGCGCTGTCCGCCGCCACCCAGGCCCGCAAGGCGGTGGAGAACAACGCCTCGATCCTGCAGCAGAAGCTGGCCGAGCGCACCAAGCTGCTCAGCCAGCTGGAGCAGGCCAAGATGCAGGAGACCGTGGCCCGCTCGCTGGAGTCGATGTCCACGCTGGCCGCCCCGGGCAACACCCCGTCCCTGGACGAGGTGCGGGAGAAGATCGAGCGCCGGTACGCGACCGCGATGGGCCGCGCGGAGCTGGCGTCCAACTCGGTCGAGGGCCGGATGCTCGAGGTACAGAAGTCCACTTTGGACATGGCGGGCGCCTCGCGACTAGAGCAGATCCGGGCGAGCATGGCGGGCGAGCAACTGGCAGCCGCGCCGACGCAACCCGCGGTCGAGGCGGCCCCGGCGGCGAGCGGCCAGAAGGACGCGAGCGTCGCGCGGCTGGACGAGATCCGCGCGAACCTCGGCCGCGACAAGGCCGGCGACCAGGCCACCGGCTGACGTGATGGACGAACGGGCCCGGTACTTCCGGCAGCTCCGCCGGCTGCGCCGCTCGGCGCGCCGGTGGAGCGTGCTGGCCGGTACCGCGGCCGGCGCGACCGCGGTGCTGTTGCCGTACCACGGTCTCGGCTGGCCCGACGCCATCTGGGCGGCGGTGACCGGCGGTTCGGCGGCGCTGACCTGGTGGCGCTGGAGCGACCTGCGGGAGCTCGCGGCCCGGCCGGTCCCCGAGCCGCTCGACCCGGCCCAGGCTGCCGCCGTGACCCGGGCGAAGATCGAGGCCGTGGTCTCCCGGCTGCCGGCCGGGCGGGGCGCGTTCGCCGAGCTGCGCCGCGTGCAGTCGCGGGCCAAGCTCCGCGGATCCTCGGTGGTACCGGCGTGGAGCCGCCTGGACCGTGCGGCGCAGACGATGGCCGGGCTGGCCGACCGGCTGCACTCGGTACCGACGCCCGTCGTCCGGGAAGCCGCCGGGGCGGAGCGCGCGCTGCGCGACCTCGGTGAGCGGACGGCGGCCGTGGAGCGGGCGATGCGCCTGGGCTCCGGGTCGTCGGGCGCCGACGGATCGACCGGCCTGGCAGAGGCGCACGCGGAGCTGCTCGGGCGGTTCACCGATGGCGTGACCGCGTACGAGGGACTGGTGGCCGCCGCCGCCAGCTATGTGGCCGAGGACGGCCGGCTGGTCGCGGGCGACGCCTCGACCGGCCGCTTGCGCGAGGCCACTGACCTGCTGCACGGCATCGCGGCCGGGCTGTCCGAGCTGCGTACGACCGGCTGACCGCCGGCGGGTCAGATCCCGGGCGGCTGGGGGCCGGGCTGCTGCGGGCCGGGTTGGCAGGTCGGGCACCAGTAGGTGGTCCTCTCACCCTGATCCGCTCTGAGGATCAGCGTGCCGCAGCGGCGGCAGGGCCGGCCGCGCCGGCCGTACACATGATGCGCCTCGCCCGGCCGGGTCGAACCCGTCGTCGCCTGCGTCCACCGGCCCTTGTTCGCGGAGAGCAGCCGTTGCGCCAGGGTCACCACCGCGGGCAGGTCGGGTACCTCGCGGACCGGAGTCCACGGCCAGATCCCCCGCAGGTACAGCACCTCGCACTTGTAGAGGTTCCCGATGCCGGCCAGGTTGCGCTGGTCGAGGAGGGCCTCGGCGATCGCGGTGTCGGGGTGGGACGCCAGGCGCCGCACCGCTTCGGCCGGGTCCCAGTCCTCGCCGAGCAGGTCGGGTCCGAGGTGGCCGACGAGGGTGTCCTCGCGATCGGTCGGTACCAGCGCCACGTCGTGCAGGTGGTACCCGACGGCCGCCGCGTCGGCCGTGCGCAGCACGACGCGGATGACGTGGGCCGGCCCGCCGGTCCAGCGGGTACCGGCGGGGAACGTGCGCCACGAGCCGTCCATGCGCAGGTGCGAGTGCAGGGTCATCGACTGCCTGCCCGGCCTCGTCAGGCGCAGCAGCAGGTGCTTGCCGCGGCTGGCCGACTCGGCCACGGTCCAGCCGATCAGGTCGGCGGTGGCGAGTTGGGGTACCCGGAAATCCGAACCGGTCAGCTCGCGACCCACCAGCACGCGCTCCAGGGCGCGCGCGGTGTTCCAGACGGTGTCACCCTCGGGCACCCTGCCATCCTGCTACGTGTCCGCGATGCGCAGCGTGTCGCCCGGCTCGATGGACAGCGCGGTGGCCGCCCGGCCACCGTTGATCGCGACCGCCATCCGGTCGGTGGAGTCGACGTACACCACCAGGTCGCCCGGGGGCGCGTCGGCGAAGGTACCGCCCCTGACCGCGCGCAGGCCGCCCGCGGACAGCCGGTCGCCGAGCCCGCGCAGCGCCGAGCCGGGCGCCGCGAGCTGCACGTTGCCGTACTGGTCCACGGTCACCACCTCGGCCTCCAGGTACCCGTCGCCGGCGTGCCACACCGGTTCGGGCAGCCGCACGAGGGCGGCCGGGTCCAGCGCGGGGCCGGCCTCGGCCAGCGGCGCGCCGGCCGCCAGCCGCGCGGCCACCGGGGCGAACACGTCGCGGCCGTGGAAGGTGCGCGACATGGCCGGCCCGAACCACGACGGCTCGGTCAGGTGTACCGCGAGAACCACCCCGCCGAGGGCGTCCGCCGCCGCCGGCAGCAGGCCGTTGTCAGGCCCGACCAGCATCCCGCCCGGGGACTGGACGGCGACGGCGCGGCGTGCGGTGCCCACCCCGGGATCGACCACCGCGAGGTGCACCGCGGGCGGGAAGTGCCGCACGGTCTGCGCCAGTACCGCGGCTCCCCGCGCGACGTCCCCCGGGGGTACGAGATGGGTGATGTCCACGGTGCGCACCCACGGCGCCCGCGTGCCGATCACCCCGTGCAGGACGGCGGCATATCCGTCGGATAACCCGTAGTCGGTTGTCAATGTCAACCAGTCGTAGCCCGGCATGTCCATGAGGCTAACCCGACCGGTCGCTTCGACCGTTGTTCCCTCAAAGGAGCCTCGGAATGATGACGCCATCCGGCGAGGAAATTTGCCGGGGCGCCGGAGGGGATCCGGGTGGTGCGTCTGGTTGTCTTCACCGAACCGCAGTTGGGCGCCACCCACGCAGACCTGCTGCGGGTCGCGCTGCGGGCGGAGGAGCTGGGCTTCGACGCGTTCTTCCGCTCCGACCATTACCTGACGATGCCGGGCCCCGACGGCCGGCCCGGGCCGAGCGACGCGTGGGCCACGATGGCGGCGCTCGCCCTGCAGACGAACACGATCCGGCTCGGTACCCTGGTCACCCTGGTCACCCCGGTCACTTTCCGGCTGCCCGGGCCACTGGCCGTCACGGTGGCCCAGGTCGACCAGCTGAGCGGCGGCCGGATCGAGCTGGGCTCGGCGCCAGTTGGTACGAGGCGGAGCACAGCGCCTATGGCATTCCGTTCCCGCCGCGTGCGCAGCGGTTCGACATGCTGAGCGAGCAATTGGCTATCGTCACGGGACTATGGCGCACGCCGGGAAATGAGAAGTTCAGTTACGACGGTGAGTACTACAAACTGTCGGATTCCCCGGCGCTTCCCGTACCGGTACAGCAGCCGGGGCCGTGGCTCATCATCGGCGGCCACGGGCCGAAGCGCACGCCGCAGTTGACCGCGCACTATGCCGACGAGTACAACGTGACGTTCTGTTCGATGGAGAGCATCGAGGCGTCATTCGAGCGAGCGATGCTGGCCGGCGAACGGTACGGCCGGGCCGGGTCGGGGAAGGCGCCGCTGGTGCTGTCGGTCGTGATGATTGTCACGTGTGGACGGACGGAGGCCCAGGCGCGGCGCGGGCCGATCGGGTGGGCTGGAAGCCGCCGCTGTACGGCACGCCGGACCAGGTCGTGGACGTCATCGGCCAGTACGCGAAGCTCGGCGCGGCGCGGCTGTTCCTGCAGATCATCGACCTGCACTACCTGGACCACCTGGAGCTGATCGCGAGCGAGGTCATGCCGCAGGTGTCCTGAGCGGCCGGTGTCAGTCCCGCTCCCGGGCGACGATGACCTCGGCGACCCGGCGGAGTTCCGCGTGGTCCGGGGAGAAGCCGGCCGCGATGTCCGGATGGAGCCCACGGCGGGTCTCCTCGTCGAGCATCCGGCACACCTCCTCGACGGACTGCCCGGCGTACTCGTGCTCGATCCGCTTGGTGGCCGCCTGCAGCGCGGAGCTGAGCTCCTCCTGCAGCGGCCCGCGCAGCTCCCGCTCCACCGGGTTGAGGCTGTCGGGGTCCAGCGTCACGTGCGGTTCACCCATCCGGCCGGATTACCCCGTGGAGGCGGCCCCTCAAACGCCGCCGCGCACGAACGCTGCGAGCTGGGCCGACTGCGCCAGCCGGCTCGGCTCGTGGACATACATCATGTGGCCAGCCTCGAAGTACTCGAAGGAGATGTTGGCCCGCAGCTCGTCCGGTACCGCCAGGTGCGCCATGGTGTGCTCGGCCGCGAAGTACGGCGTGGCCCCGTCGTGGTACCCGCAGGCCACGTAGACACGCAGGAAGGGGTTGGCGCGCATCGCGGCGGCCAGCCGGTCGCCCACGCCGACGTACCGGTTCTCGAAGTCCCGGTAGGACCAGGGCATGACCCGGTCGGTGAGGATCTCGTACGGCAGGTCGTTGGCGTATTTCAGCTCCACGCGCAGGTAGTGGTTCACCGCGGCGGTGTAGGGGCCGAGGATCGCGTCGTAGGACGGGTCCGCCGACCAGTGCTCCTGCCCGGCGTCGGCATCCCAGCCGAGGAACCGGCCGTCCAGCCGGCCGACGGTACGGCGCCGGGAGCGCAGCAGCTCGGTGAAGAACCGGACGTGCTCCACCCGCAGGTTGACCCGGTCGACGTAGTCCGGGTCGAGGCCGGTCAGCCGGGCCAGCCTCGCGACCGCCGATGCTCTGTCCTCAGTGGGCAGTCGGGCGCCCCGGGCCAGCGCCCACGGGTACTCCCGGCTGGCGAACTCCTCCGCCTCGGCGAGCACCTCGGAGAGCGGACGGTCGCCGTGCAGCCCGTGGTAGTGCGCGATCGCCGCGTAGGTCGGCAGGTACAGCGGGTACGGGGCGTCGTTGTCCGGGCCGAACTCCAGCGTGGCCAGGTCGAGTACCGACGAGATGAGCATGAGGCCGTTGAGGTTCATACCGCGCCGCTCCTGCAGGTGCCGGCAGAGGGCGGCCGCGCGCAGGGTGCCGTACGACTCCCCGCACAGGTATTTGGGGGACATCCACCGTCCGGTACGGGACGTCCACAGCCGGATGACCTCGCCGACCGACTCCACGTCCGGCCCGTAACCGTGGTAGTCCTTCGGCTTCTCGCCCTCGGCGGCACGCGAGTAGCCGGTGGAGACCGGGTCGATGAAGACCAGGTCGGAGTGGGCCAGCAGGGACTGCGGGTTGTCGACCAGCCCGTAGGGTGGCGGCCGCAGCGTGCCCGCGTCGCCGGACAGCACCCGGCGCGGGCCGAGCAGCCCCATGTGCAGCCAGACGCTGGAGGAGCCCGGGCCGCCGTTGAAGGCGAAGGTCAGCGGGCGGGTCAGCGGGTCGGCCCCGTCGAGCGTGTACGCGGTGAGGAACACCTCCGCCTTCGGCTGGTACCCCTCGAACGCGTCGTCCTTGTGCACCTCCTCGCGCAGCACGACGCGCCCGGTCGTGGCGGTATACGCCAGTTCGCCCGCCTCGGTGGCCAGGGTGTGCCGGGTGGTCACCAGGTCGTCGATCGGCCGCGGCCGGTCGACGACTTCGGGCTTCTTGTCCTGCGCCATGAGGGTGGACGCTACCCGGAGCTGTGGAACGCCGGCTCAGGCGCCTCCGCGAGCGTCGCCGCCTACGAGCACAGGCAGAAGATGTGCCCGACCGGGTCGGCGTACACCCGGAAGTCGGCGGGTTCGGGCTGGTGTGGCATCTTCGTCGCGCCCAACTTCTGCGCCTGCTCCTCGGCGCGGTCCAGGTCCTCGACCGTCACGTCGAGGTGGAACTGCATGGAGGAGGCGGGGTCCGGCCAGACCGGTGCGCGGTAGCCCGGCGCCCGCTGGAAGGACAGCCGCATGCCCTCCTCCGGGCTGGGGCGCACGGTCGCCCACTCGGGGTCGCTGTCCACCACCGGCCAGCCCAGCAGCCCGCTGTAGAAGTCGGCCAGCGCGGCCGGGTCGGGACACTCCAGTACGACGGCGTGCATCGTGGCGATACCGGTCACCGGTTCCTCCTCGTGTCGGTCCTCATCCTCGTAGCCGCAGGCCACGCGGCGTGGCCCGGAAACCGGCCGCCGCCAACGCCTCCCGCAACGGTGTCGCCTGTACCGGCGCCCCGTCCGCCCGCTCGACGGACAGCGCGCCCAACGCCCCCACGTGTACCGCGTCGGCCAGCGCCTTGGCCGCGACCGCGAGCCGCTCCGGATCATCCACATAGGACAGCAGCGTCCGACCGCCCCGCTCGACGTAGAGCGCCAGCTCGCCGCCGACGAGTACCACGAGCGCACCGGCCTTGCGCCCGGCGCGGTGCCCGGACGGCTCGCCCTCGCCGGCGTCCACGACCCGGTCCGGCCAGGGCAGCGCGGCGCCGAACGGGTTGGCCGGATCGGTCGCGGCCAGCACCACGGACCGCACCTGCTCGTCCGGTGACCGCAGCCGCTCCACCGCTCCGGGCAGCGCGAACTGGGCCGCACCCAGCCCCTCCACGAAGTACCCCCGGCGGACCGCGCCGCGCTCCTCCATCGCGCCGAGCACGGGGTACACCGCGGCGAAGCCGCCCGGTACGGCCTCGGCCATCACCGCGCCCCGGGTCACCACGCCGTGCCGGTCCAGCAGGGCGTCGGCCAAGGCGGCGGCGCGCCGGGTCGGGTCGGCGTCGCGCTCGGGCAGCCGGTACCACCGGCCGGCCCCGGTGGGAGGGCCGGAGCGGGCGACCGCGAGGGACTGGCCGGTCAACGAGCCGGGGCGCCCGGGCCGCCGGTACCGGCCCCGGGCCATCGGGCGGCCGCGGTGCGCTCCGGTACCGGAGAGCTGGGCGCGCAGCGGTGCGATCGTGTCGCCGGAGACGAGCCCGGCCCAGACCAGATCCCACAGCGCGGCGAGCAGTTCGGCTTCGGTCGCGGCCGACCCACCGGCACCGGTCGGTCCACCGGCGCCGCCCGCTGCGTCCCCGAGGGTCGCGCCGGCCCGCTGCGCCAGCGCCCGGAAGAACAGCGCGTGCCCGCCGTCCAGCGCGTCGAGGATCGCCTCGTGCGGCGGGGACAGCACCAGCGTGCCGGCCGGCTCCGGTAGCAGCAGCGGCGCGGTGTCCGCGAAGGCCAGGCTGATCCAGCCGTCGCCGCCGGCGATCGCGCCGCCACCGGCCCAGACCACCTCGCCCGAGGCGCACAGCTCGTCGAGGTAGGCGGGGGAGTAGTCGGCGACCCTGGCGGGCAGCACCAGCCGCTCCAGCGCGGAGGCGGGCAACGCGACGCCCTGCAGCTGTTCGATCGCGGCGGCGGTCGCCTCGACGCCCCGGGCCGATGACCCGATGTGCTGCCAGGACGGCAGGAACCGGGCGAGCGCGGCCGGCGGTACCGGCTCGATCTCCTTGCGCAGCGCGGCGAGCGAGCGGCGCCGCAGCATCCGCAGCACCTCGGCGTCGCACCACTCGGTACCCGCGCCCCCGGGGGTGAACTCGCCCGACGCGATCCGTCCCGCGGCGGCGAGCCGGCGCAGCGCCTGCTCCACGACGAAGACCCCGAGCCCGAACCGCGCCGCGCAGGTCGCCGCCGCGAACGGCCCGTGCGTGCGGGCGTACCGGGCGACCAGGTCGCCGAGCGGGTCGGGCCCGGGTTCGACGAAGGCGGCGGCCAGCCCGACCGGCAGCGCCACGCCGAGCGCGTCCCGGACCCGCCCCGCGTCCTCCACACCGAGCCACCGCTCCTGCCCGGCGATCCGCACCCGCACCGCCCGGCGCGCGGACTCCAGCGAAACCAGCCACGCTTCCTCGACGCCCCGCTCGGCGGCCTCCACAGTGGACAGATCACCGAGCAGCCGCAGCAGTTCGGCGGCGTCCTCCGCGTCGCGCGGCCGCCGGTCCTCGGTCAGCCACTGCAGCCTGCGCTCGGTCTCCGCCACCACCGCGGGGTCCAGCAGCTCGCGCAGGTCGACCCGGCCGAGCAGCTCGCCGAGGAGCGTGGAGTCCAGCGCCAGGGCGGCCGCGCGCCGCTCGGCCAGCGGCGCGTCGCCCTCGTAGAGGAAGGCGCCGACGTACCCGAACAGCAGCGACCGGGCGAACGGCGAGGGCTTCTGGGTCTCCACCTCCGCCATCCGTACCTTGCGCGCGGCCAGGTCCCGCATCACGCCGACCAGCCCCGGTACGTCAAACACGTCGCGCAGGCACTCCCGGGCGGCCTCCAGGGTGATGGGGAAGTCGGCGTACTCCCGGGCCACGTCCAGCAGCTGAGCCGAGCGCTGGCGCTGCTGCCACAGCGGGCTGCGCCGGCGCGGGTCGCGCCTGGGCAGCAGCAGGGCGCGGGCGGCGCACTCCCGGAACCGCGAGGCGAACAGCGCCGAGGTACCGACGGTCTCCTCGACGATCGCGGCGATCTCCTCCGGGTCGAACACGACCAGATCCGCACCCGGAGGCTCGTCCACCACATCGGGCAGGCGCACCACGATCCCGTCGTCGGACGGCATCACCTGGGCGTCGAACCCGTACCGCTCGGTGAGGCGCCGGCCGATCGCCAGCGCCCACGGTGCGTTGACCCGGGCACCGAGTACACAGTGGACGGTCAGTCGCCAGTCGCCCAGCTCGTCGCGGAACCGCTCGACCACAACGGTACGGTCGTCGGGTAGCGCCCGGGTGGCCTCCCGCTGCTCGGCGACGTACGTCAGCAGGTTGTCGACGGCCCACGCGTCGAGCCCACTGTCGGCCAGCGCGGCCCGGGCGGCGTCCGGCTCGGCCCGGGCGAGGGTCCGCAGCCGGGCGCCGATGGCCCGGCCCAGCTCGATCGGGCGGCCGGGCGCGTCCCCCTTCCAGAACGGCATCCGGGCCGGTGCGCCGGGTGCCGGGGAGACGAGCACCCGGTCCGGCGTGATGTCCTCGATCCGCCAGGACGTGGAGCCGAGCAGGAAGACGTCGCCCACCCGCGACTCGTAGACCATCTCCTCGTCCAGCTCGCCGACCCGGGCGGCACGCTCGGCGCCGGCCAGGAAGACGCCGAACAGCCCGCGGTCCGGGATCGTCCCGCCGCTGGTGACCGCGAGGCGCTGGGCGCCCGGCCGGCCGGTGAGCAGGTCGGTGTGCCGGTCCCAGACCAGCCGGGGGCGCAGCTCGGCGAAGGCGGTCGACGGGTACCGCCCGGCGAGCATGTCGAGCGTGGCCTCCAGGGCCGAGGCGGGCAGCTCGGCGAAGGGCGCGGCCCGGCGGACCAGCGCGGCGAGGTCCGGCAGGTGCCACGGGTCCATGGCGACCATCGCGATGATCTGCTGGGCCAGCACGTCCAGCGGGTTGCGCGGGTAGTGCAGCTCCTCGATCGCGCCCTCGGCCATCCGCTCGGCCACGACCGCGCAGGAGACCAGGTCGCCGCGGTGCTTGGGGAAGACCACGCCCCGCGACACCGCGCCCACCTGGTGGCCGGCCCGGCCGATGCGCTGCAGTCCGGCCGCCACGCTGGGCGGCGCCTCGACCTGTACCACCAGGTCGACCGCGCCCATGTCGATGCCCAGCTCCAGGCTGCTGGTCGCCACGACGGCGGGGAGCCGGCCGGACTTGAGCAGCTCCTCTATGTGCTTGCGCTCCTCCTTGGAGACCGAGCCGTGGTGCGCGCGGGCGACGACCGGCGGAGCCCCGCCCGCGCCCGTCTCGGGCGCCGGTACGAGCTGGCGCCGCTCGGGTCCGGCGAACGCCGCGCCCGACTGGGCCATCACCTGCGCCGGCATCGGCGGCCGCGCCGGCTGTTCGCCGGCACGTTCGAGGGCCAGTTCGTTGATGCGGGCGCACAGCCGCTCCGCGCCCCGCCGGGCGTTGACGAACACGATGGTGGAGCGGTGCGCCTGGATCAGGTCGAGTACCCGCTCCTCGACCGCCGGCCAGATGGAGGCGCGGCTGTTCTCGTCGCCGGTCGCCAGGTTGGTCATGTCCTCGACCGGTACCTGGACGGTGACCTCGATGGTCTTGGCGCTCGGCGGCTGGACGATCTCGACCGGTGCCGCCCCGCCCAGGAACCGGGCGGTCTCCTCGATCGGCCGTACCGTCGCCGACAGCCCGATCCGCTGCGCCGGCCTGGGCAGCAGGGCGTCCAGCCGCTCCAGGGACAGCGCGAGGTGGGCGCCGCGCTTCGTGGCGCAGACCGCGTGCACCTCGTCGACGATCACGGTCTCCACGCCGCGCAGGGACTCGCGGGCCGAGGAGGTCAGCAGCAGGTACAGCGACTCGGGGGTGGTGATCAGGATGTCCGGCGGGCGCTTGGCGAAGGCGCGCCGCTCCTCGGCCGGGGTATCGCCGGTACGCATGCCGACCGTGATGTCCGGCGGCTGCAGACCGATCCGGTGCGCGGCCTGCCGGATGCCGGTGAGCGGGGCACGGAGGTTGCGCTCGACGTCGACGGCCAGCGCCTTGAGCGGGCTCACGTAGAGCACCCGGCAGCGCAGCAGCGGATCCTCCGGCGGCGGCGTGGTGGCCAGCCGGTCGAGCGACCAGAGGAACGCGGCCAGCGTCTTACCGGACCCGGTCGGCGCCACCACGAGCGCGTGCCGGCCGGCACCGATCGCCCGCCACGCACCCTCCTGGGCCGCGGTGGGCGCAGCGAAGGCCGCCTGGAACCAGGCGCTCGCCGCCGCCCCGAACTCGTCGTGCACGGGATCCATCCTGCCCCGGGGGTACGACACGATGCGCGCCGTCGTGCGGTGAGCCCGGCTGATGCCTCGAATCGCCGTCGTACCCGGCTTGCCCTGATTGCCGGTAATCCAGTACCTTCCTCTACACGCACCGTGACCGGACCCGTACGGCTTGGGGGTGATGCTGATGGACGGCACGCCGCGGGGCGCCAGACACGAGTCGGATGTGCTGCTCCGCCAGCTCGATCGCCACGTGGCCGGGCTGCGTCAGCGACAGTCGGAGAACGACCTGCTGCTGGCCGAGCGGGTCGCCGCCGCGCTGCGCCGCCTGGTCGCGGAGACGGCGCAGGCGAGCGCCGCCGACCGGGCCCGGGTGCGGGCCGCCGTGCACTACTTCGTGCTGCGCCGGGAGGGCAGGGGGGAGCGCCGTGCGGAGCGCCCGGTCACCGAGGACGTCTGGGTGGTCAACCACATCATCGGTACCCTCGGCCGCCACGACCTGATCGTCAGCCTCACCCCGGAACCCGCGTAGCCTGTCCGTCCACTGTGGGCAACGGTCCGCTCACGACTTCGTCAGGTACGCCCGGACCGCGCGGTCGAAGGTACCCGGCGCGAGTACCAGCTCCCCGTCCACCGGCGGCCCCAGCTCCTCCAGGGCCGGTTGGATCGCGTCCATCCAGCCGAACAGCCCGCGCCCTTCGTCGCCCGCTGGTACAGCGCGTGGCCCGCGTCGGTGTGCCAGTACCGGTCGGCGACCGGGTCCGCGCCGGCCAGTTCCGCGGCCACCAGTCGGGGTACCGCCCGGGTGAACTCCTCCTCGGCGGGGATCGCGTGGTTGATCCCGTCCGCGGCCGCTGTCACCAGCTGCAGGCTCAACCCGTCGCGCCGCCCGGTACCGCCCAGTGAGGCGAAGATCCAGGCATCGGACATTGGCCATGAGGTTGCTACGGCGGAAACAGTAGACGATTCGGCGAATAGGTGTTGACCCTCACGTAACGTCAGGCTGCAACCTGGGCGTGAGAGGAGGGAAGCCGTGGACTACTCGGTCGGACAGGTCGCCCGGTACGCCGGCATCAGCGTGCGTACCCTGCACCACTACCACCAGATCGGGCTGCTCGAGCCCGGCGGCCGCACCGGGTCGGGGTACCGGCGCTATGCCGAGCAGGACCTCGAACGGCTGCAGCAGGTGCTGTTCTACCGCGAGCTGGGCTTCCCGCTGGAGGAGATCGCGACCATCCTCGACGATCCGGGTACCGACGCCGCGGCCCACCTGCGCCGCCAGCACGAGTTGCTGACCCGGCGGATCGACCGGCTCGGGCAGATGGTCGCGTCCGTGGAACGCGCCATGGAGGCGGAGAAGATGGGCATTTCATTGACACCCGAGGAGCGGTTCGAGGTCTTCGGCGAGCAGGACCCGGCGCAGTACGCCGACGAGGCGCAGCAGCGCTGGGGCGATACCGAGGCCTACCGGCAGTCGCAGCGGCGCGCCCGGTCCTACCGGAAGGAGGACTGGCTGGCCATCAAGGCGCAGGCGCAGGGCATCAACGAGCGGTTCGCCGCCGCGATGGCGGCCGGGGAGCCGGCGACCGGTGAGGCGGCGATGGACATCGCGGAGGAGCACCGCCGCCACATCGACCGCTGGTTCTACGACCTCGGGTACCCGATGCACCGCGGGCTGGCGCAGATGTACCTCGCCGATCCCCGGTTCGCAGCCAACTACGAGACGGTCGCCGCCGGGCTGGCGCGGTACGTGCACGACGCGATCCTGGCCAACGCGGAGCGGCACGAACCGGCTGAGGGCTGACCGCACGCTACACACAGGGTGGGTACCGGCGGCCGCTCGCCACCGGTACCCACTGATCCACGCCCGGCTCTGGTGCCGGCTCCGGTCGTGGATCGTCCCTTGCCCCTGACGAAGGTTGTGGCGACGACGTTAGATCCCGACGCACCGGCAGACAAGACCGCAGGAGTAGCTGAAAATTTTCAGGTGAGGGGTGGCAAGAACCCGATGTGACCGCCCTGTCGGGTGGACGCCCGGTTCAACCCCGGTTCAACCCGCGGGTTGCGGTGCGCCGCGAGCCGGCTGCCTAGCGTCGATGCCATGAATATCGCCCAGGTTCTCCTGATCGCCGTCCTCGTCGTCCTCGTCATCGGCCGCCGGTTCGTCGGCCAGCCGCTGCGCGCACAGTCCTGGCTGATCCCCGTCGGGCTGACCGTCTGGGCCGGGTACCAGCTCGCGGGCCAGCAGCTCACGGTTGGCGACACCGGGTTCCTGCTGGTCTGCGCCGTGCTCGGCGTGGCCAGCGGCGCGGCCCGCGGCGTCACGGTCCACCTGTACCCCCGCGACGGTGTCCTCTGGATGCGGTACCAGTGGCTGACCGCGCTCGTCTGGATCGCCACCATCGCCCTGCGGGCCGGCCTGGTCGTCGGCGGGCAGTTGGCCGGCGTGAAGCTGAGCAGCGGATCGACCATCCTGCTCACGCTCGGAATCAGCCTGATCGCCGAGGTGGCCGTGGTCGGGACCCGTGCCGCCCGTACCGGTGTCCCGATCGCCCCCCGGCAGCGTGCGGTCCTCGGCCGGTAGGTCCATCGGTGACACTGGTGGCCATGAGCCAGCGGCAGGGACGAGGGTGGCCGGACCGGTGGCTGCGCCTGCGCAGCACCCTGTTCCTGGCCGCCCTCGTCTTCTCCGTGCTGACCACCAGCCCGGCCGTGGGTCCGTGGGGCGTGGCGCTCCTGCTGCTCGTCGCGGCCGGCTGGCTGTCCTGGTCGTTCGGGCCGGCCCTCCGGACGCGCCCGGACACCGAAGCCGGCCCGCGTCCGGGCCACCCGCTGGCCGGTCACCCGGCGGTGGCCTGGGCCGGCGGGCCGGCGGCAGCGGCCGACCTGCTGGGCGCGCTCGCGGTCGGCCTCGGCGGGCTCGGGCTGTCCGTGCTGCAGTCGCCCGGCCCGGCGATCGGCTTCGTCGCGGTGGCCTGCCTCAACGCGGGCGCCCGTACGCCGCCGCGGGTATCGGTGACGCTCAGCGCGGCACTCGCCGCCGCGTGGCTTGCCGTGCACGTGCTCGTCGGGCACGGCGCACCGTGGATCTTCGCCGGTCCGGGGCTGTGCCTGATCGGCCTGATGGCAGGGCTGATCCGCCGGCAGAACGCCATCCTGGCCGACGAGGCCCGGCTGACCCGCGAGGAGCAGGCGCGGTCGGCCGCGCTGGCCGAGCGGGCGCGCATCGCCCGGGAGATCCACGACGTGCTGGCCCACTCGCTGGCCGCGCTCACCGTCCAGCTGGAGACCGCCGACGCGCTGCTGGAGGGTGGCCGGGCGGAGCAGGCCCGGGGCTCGGTGATCCGGGCGGGGCAGCTCGCCCGGGAGGGCCTGGCCGAGACCCGGCGGGCGATCAGCGCCCTGCGCGGCGAGACCCTGCCGCTGCCCGAGCTGCTGGCCGGGCTGGCCGGCGGGTACCGGGCGGACCTGGCCGCGCCGGCCGTGGTACGGGTGGACGGCGAGCCCGCGCAGCTCAGCTCGGACACCGGGCTGGCCATCTACCGCACGGCCCAGGAGGCGATGACCAACATCCGCAAGCACGCGCCCGGGGCACCGGTCGAGCTGACGCTGCGGTATGGGCCGGACTCGGTGGAGCTGGCCGTCGCCAACGGAGCACCGCCCCCGTCCGACCGCCCGCTGGCCGGTTCGGGCGGCGGGTACGGGCTGACCGGGCTGCGGGAGCGGGCGGAGCTGGCGGGCGGCGAGTTCAGCGCGGGGCCGCACGGCGACGGCTGGCGGGTCGATGTGAGGATTCCCGCATGACGATCCGCGTCGTGGTGGCCGACGACCAGACCGCGGTACGCGAGGGGCTGGCGCTGCTGCTCGATCTCCTCGACGACGTGACGGTGGTCGGCTCGGCGGCCGACGGCGACGAGGCGGTGCGGCTGGTCGCCGAGCGGGGCGCCGACGTGGTGCTGATGGACCTGCGGATGCCGCGGTGCGACGGGGTCACCGCGACCGCGCGGCTGCGCGAGGGGTACCCGGACACCCGGGTCGTGGTACTGACGACCTATGCCGAGGACGCCGACATCCTGGCCGCGCTGCGGGCCGGGGCGCTCGGGTACCTGACGAAGGACGCGGGCCGCGCCCAGATTGCGGCGGCGGTACGGGCGGCCGCCGGTGGGCAGTCGGTACTCGACCCGCAGGTGCAGCAGCGGCTGCTCGCGGCGGCCGGGTCCGGGCCGGTACCGGTGGCACCCGGCGCGCTGCCCGACGGCCTGACCGCCCGGGAAGGCGAGGTCCTGCGGCTGATCGCGGCCGGGCTGTCCAACCGGGAGATCGCCGGGCGGCTGTACGTGAGCGAGGCGACGGTGAAGTCGCACATCAACCGGCTGTTCGCGAAGACCGGGGTACGGGACCGGGCGCAGGCGGTCCAGTACGCGTACCGGCACGGGCTGACCGGGCCCGGCTGAGCCCGTTCCGCGTGACGCAGGGTCAGCCGAGGGAGGCGGTGGCGAGCTTGACGGCGAACCCGACGAAGATGGCGGCCACCCCGGTGGTCAGGGCGGTGGCCAGCTTGCGGCGGCGGCGGAACTGGGTGGCCAGGTAACTGCCGGTGAAGATCAGGGTGGTGAGGTAGGCCGCGCTGACAAGTTCCGCGATCGTGCCGAGGATCAGGAAGGACAGCCAGGCATGCGGGTACCCGGGCTGCACGAACTGGATGAAGAACGAGATGAAGAACAGGATCGCCTTGGGGTTGAGCAGGCTGACCACCAGCGCGCGGCGGAACGGGTCGCGCTCGCCGGCCTCGCCCGCGCCGGCCTCGC
>CAZYCD010000109.1:373-16020 GCA_964645345.1 uncultured Micromonosporaceae bacterium | reverse complement strand
GGTACCGACATCGGCAGCAGCGCCGAGCACCAGCCGCCGTTGCGCCCGCTGGCCCCGTACCCGGCGAACCGCTGCTCGAACACGGCGATCCGCAGCGACGGCTCGCCGAGGCTCAGGTAGTAGGCCGTCCAGAGCCCGGTGTACCCCGCCCCGACGATCGCGACGTCGACGTCGAGGTCCCCGTCCAGCGGCGGGCGCGGCGGATCCTGACCGTCCACTTGGGACAGCCAGAAGGACGGCGCGCTCAGATCCGTCGCCATGCCTCGGTCAACACGTCGCGCAAGATATGCTCGATCTCGGCGAAGTGCGTCTCTTCGCAGATCAGCGGCGGGGCGAGCTGGACGACCGGGTCGCCGCGGTCGTCCGCGCGGCAGTAGAGCCCGGCTTCGAACAGCGCGCGGGACAGGAACCCGCGCAGCAGCCGCTCGGACTCCTCGTCGGTGAACGTCTCCCTGGTCGCCTTGTCCTTGACCAGCTCGATGCCGAAGAAGTACCCGTCGCCCCGCACGTCGCCGACGATCGGCAGGTCCGACAGGCGCTCCAGGTACCCCCGGAAGGTGTCGGAGTTGGCCCGCACGTGGCCGGTGAGGTCCTCACGGGCGAAGATGTCCAGGTTCGCCAGGGCGACCGCGGAGGCGACCGGGTGTCCGCCGAAGGTGACCCCGTGGGCGAACCAGTTGGTGCCGTCGAGGAACGGCTCGGCCAGCCGGTCGCTGGCGATCATCGCGCCGAGCGGCACGTACCCGCTGGTAATGCCCTTCGCGCAGGTGATGATGTCCGGCTGGTACCCGTAGCGCTGGGCGCCGAAGTACTCGCCGAGCCGCCCGAACGCGCAGATCACCTCGTCGGAGACGAGCAGCACGTCGTACCGGTCGCAGATCTCCCGTACCCGCTGGAAATACCCGGGCGGCGGCGGGAAGCAGCCGCCGGAGTTCTGCACCGGCTCCAGGTACACGCAGGCGACAGTGTCCGGCCCCTCGAACTCGATGGCCTCGGCGATCCGGTCGGCCGCCCAGACGCCGAACTCCTCCGGGGTGTCGCCGGCACCCGCCGGCCGCCGGTAGTAGTTCGTGTTGGGTACCCGGAAGGTCGCCGGCACCAGCGGCTCGAACTCCTGCTTGATGGCCGGCAGCCCGGTGATGGACAGGGCGCCCATCGAGGTGCCGTGGTACGCGATGTGCCGGGACAGCGCCTTGACCTTGCCGGGCCTGCCGGTGCGCTTGAAGTAGGAGCGGGCCAGCTTCCACGCCGACTCCACGGCCTCCGAGCCGCCGGTGGTGAAGAAGACCCGGTTGAGGTCGCCCGGGGTCAGCGACGCCAGCCGGTCGGCCAGCTCCACGGCCTTCGGGTGGGCGTAGGACCACAGCGGGAAGTAGGCCAGCTCGGCAGCCTGCTTGGCGGCGGCCTCGGCCAGTTCGGTGCGGCCGTGCCCGGCCTGCACGACGAACAGCCCGGACAGGCCGTCCAGGTACCGCTTGCCGTCGGCGTCGTAGATGTACGGCCCGTCGCCCCGCACGATCATCGGTACCGGCGATTGCGCGTACGCGGACAGCCGGGTGAAGTGCATCCAGAGGTGGTCGCGGGCGTCTTGCGAAAGGTCGTTCATCGGGTACCCCATGCATAGGTCTGCTTGGCGAGCTTGAGATAGACGAAGGTCTCCGTCGACCGGACCCCCGAGACGGCGCGGATCTGGTCGTTGAGCAGGTGCAGCAGGTGTTCGTCGTCGGTACAGACCAGCTCGGCGAGCAGGTCGTAGTGGCCGGCGCAGATGACCACGTAGTCCACCTCGGGGATCGCGGCGAGGCTGGCGGCCACCTTGTGCAGGTCGCCGTCGACCTTGAGGCCGATCATCACCTGGCGGGTGAAGCCGAGGGTCAACGGATCGGTGACGGCCACGATCTGCATGACGCCGCTGTCCAGCAGTCGCTGTACCCGCTGCCGTACGGCGGCCTCCGACAGCCCGACCACCTTGGCCAGCGCGGCGTAGGACATCCGGCCGTCGCGCTGCAGCTGGTCGATGATCTGCTTGTTGACCTCGTCGAGGAGGTATGGCTCGGTCACGTTTGGATTCTTGCTTAGCGCTCCGCTATTGGCAATGATTCCATCGGCAGGGCGGTCGCTCATTGCGGATTCCGAAGGTTGCTCGGTTTTGGGACGCAGTTCCGCGGGGGCCCGGCGACGCAACGGGGGAAACGCCGCCGGGCCCGGTCGCGGAGGCTCAGGCCTGCTCGCCGGCGGCGACCAGTTCGTCGGCCGAGGTCATCGTGTCGCCCTTGAAATAGCTGCGGTTGACCAGATTCCAGATGATCATCAACGGTACGCCGAGCACGATCGCGCCGATACCGAGGACGAACGGTCCGCCGATGCCGAAGAAGTGCGAGTTGCCCGAGTCGACCTTCCAGAAGTCCACCGCGCTCTTGACGAACGCGGCGAACAGCACCACGCCGCCGATGACGGGCAGGATCCCCTTGAGCCACAGGTTCTTCGCGTTCGCGGTCAGCTCCCGGCGGAAGTACCACGCGGACGCGAATCCGGTGAGCCCGTAGTAGAACGCGATCTGCAGGCCCAGCGCGAGAATCAGGTCACCCAGGGCGTGGCCCTTGTCGATCGCCGCCATGATCGCGTAGAAGGCGATCGACAGCAGGCCCATCGCCCACGTCGAGGCGGTCGGCGTCTGGAACCTGGGGTGTACCTGACCGAAGATCCTCGGCAGCGCCTTGTAGGCCGCCATGGACAGCGTGGTCCGCGCGGTCGGCAGGATGGTGGTCTGCGCCGACGCCGCCGAGGAGGACAGGATCGCCAGTACCAGCAGCTTGAAGCCCCAGCTGCCGAGCGCCGCCTGGCCGATGCCGGACAGCGCGTCGGTGCTGGCGGCGTCGCTGGTCAGGCCGATGCCGTCCGAGCCGACACCCGCGTACGCCTGAGCGGCGATGGTCACCAGCAGGTACGTGACCACCAGGATCACGGTGGAGATGACCGCGGCGCGGCCCGGGGTGATGTGCGACTCGCTGGTCTCCTCGTTCGCCGCGACGGCCGAGTCCCAGCCCCAGAAGATGAAGACGGCGGCGAGGAAGCCGGCGGACAGCGCGCCGAACGTCATTCCGCCGCCGAACGGGTTGAACCACGACAGCGACGGGTGGATCGCCAGGCTGCCGGCGTGCCCGGCATACACCTTGACCAGCGCGGTGACCGCGAAGACGGCCAGGATCAACAGCTCCAGGCTCAGCAGGACGACCTGCGTGCGGGCGGACAGCTCGATGCCGATCCAGGCGATCAGCGTCATCAGCAGGATCCACGCGCAGCCGACGAAGGTCACCCAGAAGGTGTTGCCGGCAAGGCCGTCCGCGCCGAAGAGCATGAAGGTGTACTGGCCGGCGATCTGGGCCAGGTTGGCCATCACGATGATGTCGGCGACGACGATCACCCAACCGGTGATCCAGCCGGTACGGCGGCCGAAGGCGCGGGCCACCCAGGTGAAGCTGGTGCCGCAGTCGGGGTCGACCCGGTTGAGCGCCTTGTAGGCGTAGGAGATGAACAGCATCGGTACGAACGCGATGAGGATCGCCACGGGTGCCCGGGTGCCGACCTTGCCGACCACGCTGCCCAGCGCGGAGGTGAGGCTGTAGGCCGGCGCCGTCGAGGCGATCGCGATGACCACGCTGGAGATCAGACCGAGAGCGCCGAGCTTGAGCCCCTTGCGCGCCAAGGAGGGTTGCCGCTCGGCGGGTGGTGCGGGGGGTGCAGTGGTAGTCATGAGGCCATCCTTGGGATGCGGATGCGTGGACAGCGGCTGGCTTGCGGTGCTCTTTCACGGCCGAGGGGGTGATTGCCGTTGCTGCGTTTATCGCAGGTTCAGAAGCGCTTGACAAGGGTTTCCGTCGCAGTAACCTACGAACAACACTGTTTCAGTTTCAAAACGCTCGCTGGGCTGCGCTGCGATAGGCGTTAGGTCGGTCGGCGTCCCGGCCGGAGAGGCGACGGATCCATGCGCGTACTCCTCGTCGGCGCAGGCGGAGTCGGCTCCGCGGCGGTAGCCATCGCGGCCCGCCGGAACTTCTTCGAGCGCTTCGTGGTCGCCGACCACGACCCGGACCGGGCACGGCGGGCGGTGGACCGGGTGGCCGACCAGCGCCGCCTTGGCGCCGCTGCGACGAGCTACGCGGCGGCCGGTCGGTTCGTGGCCACCACGGTGGACGCCTCGTCCGCCTCGCAGATCGCGCAACTGTGCCGCGAACACGGAATCACGCACGTACTCAACGCGGTCGACCCGCGCTTCGTGCTGCCGGTCTTCGAGGGGGCGTTCGCGGCCGGCGCCGACTACCTCGACATGGCCATGTCGCTGTCCCGCCCGCACCCCACCGACCCGTACCGGGAGTGCGGGGTCAAGCTCGGCGACGACCAGTTCGCCGCGGCCGACCGGTGGGCGGAGGCGGGCCGGCTCGCGCTGGTCGGCATGGGGGTCGAGCCCGGCCTGTCGGACGTGTTCGCGCGGTACGCCGCCGACGAACTGTTCGCGACCATCGACGAGATCGGGGTACGCGACGGTGCCGACCTGACGGTCGACGGGTACGACTTCGCGCCGTCCTTCTCCATCTGGACCACCATCGAGGAGTGCCTCAACCCGCCCGTGGTCTACGAGTCGGGCCGCGGCTGGTACACGACAGAGCCGTTCTCCCAGTCGGAGGTCTTCGAGTTCCCCGACGGGATCGGGTCGGTGGAGTGCGTCAACGTGGAGCACGAGGAGGTGCTGCTGATCCCGCGCTGGGTCAAGGCGGGACGGGTCACCTTCAAGTACGGGCTGGGCGCCGAGTTCATCGAGGTGCTGCGCACGCTGCACAAGCTGGGGCTGGACTCCACCCGCCCGGTGCGCGTGGGCGGGGTCGAGGTGTCGCCGCGCGATGTGGTGGCGGCCTGCCTGCCCGACCCGGCGACCCTGGGCGACCGGATGCGCGGGCGCACCTGCGCCGGTACCTGGGTCCGGGGTACCGGCCGGGACGGCAACCCGCGCGAGGTCTACCTGTACCACGTGGTGGACAACGCCTGGTCGATGGCGGAGTACGGGCACCAGGCGGTCGTGTGGCAGACCGCGATCAACCCGGTCGTCGCGCTGGAGCTGCTGGCCATCGGCGCCTGGCGCGGTACCGGCGTGCTCGGCCCGGAGGCCATGGAACCCTTGCCGTTCCTGGACATGCTCGTGGAGTACGGCTCGCCGTGGGGTGTGAGCGAGCGGTGATCGCGATGTACGGCCCCGACCTGACCTTCCTGGGCGTGGACCGCTGTTCGTTGGAGGCGCTGCCCGACGCCGACGTGGTGATTCTCGGCGCGCCGTTCGACGGTGGTACCTCGCACCGGCCGGGTACCCGGTTCAGGCCGATGGCGATCCGCCAGGCCTGTTACCTCCCCCACGACGGCTCCCGCCCGTCCCTGGCGCTGCGCACCGACGGCCTGCGCGACCTGCGCGTCTTCGACGCCGGCGACGTCGAGCTGTTCTCCGGCGACATCGAGCGCTCGATCGGCGCGCTGGAGTCGGCGGTGCACCGGGTCGCCGCGGCCGGGGCCATCCCCGTGGTGCTCGGCGGCGACCACACCATCGCGCTGCCGGACGTTACCGGGGTGTCCCGGGTGGTCGGGCCGGGGCGGGTGTCGGTGGTGCACTTCGACGCCCACGCGGACACCGGGGACATCGAGTTCGGCTCGCTGTACGGCCACGGCCAGCCGATGCGCCGGCTGATCGAGTCGGGCGCGGTACGCGGCGACCGGTTCCTGCAGATCGGGCTGCGCGGGTACTGGCCGGAACCGTCCACATTGGACTGGATGGCCAGGCGCGGCATGCGCTCGTACGAGATGAGCGAGGTCGTGGCGCGCGGCCTGGACGAGTGCCTGACCGAGGCGTTCGCCATCGCGGTGGACGGCTGCGACGCGGTCTTCCTCTCCGTCGACGTGGACGTGGTCGATCCGGGGATGGCGCCGGGCACCGGTACCCCGGAGCCGGGCGGGTTGACCACGCGGCAACTGCTCGACGCGGTACGCCGGTGCTGCCTGGAGTTGCCCGTCGCGGGCCTCGACGTGGTCGAGGTATCGCCGCCGTACGACCACGCTGAGGTGACCGCGTACCTGGGCAACCGGGTCGTCCTGGAGGCGCTGTCGGCGATCGCCCGCCGTCGGCGCGGTGACCCGTGGGACCCGCGCCGGCCGCTGCTCGCCGGCCGCTGACCGTCCGCCGCCGCTCGCCGGCCGCTGACCCTCGCGGCCAGCGGCCGGGACCGCGTCACCCGGCCGCGAACGCCGCCTCCAGGACGTCCATGCCGCGCGCCAGCACCTCGGGCGGGCTGACCAGCGGCGGCAGCAGGCGCAGCACGTTGCCGTAGGTGCCGCAGGTCAGCGTCAGCAGGCCGGCCTCGTGGCAGGCGCGGGACACCGCCGCGGTGCGGGCCGGGTCGGGCTCCAGGCTGCCCGGTACCAGCAGTTCGAGGGCCAGCATCGCCCCTCGGCCGCGTGCTTCACCGCCGTGGGCGGCGGCGATCGCGGCGAGCCGCGGCGCGAGCTGCGCCTCGATCGCCCGGGCGGCCGAGGCCAGCTCCAGCTCCCGCATGGTCTCGATGGCGGCCAGCGCGGCCGCGCAGGCGATGGGGTTGCCGCCGAAGGTGCCACCGAGCCCGCCGGGGTGCACCGCGTCCATGATGTCGACCCGGCCGGTGACCCCGGCCAGCGGCAGGCCGCCCGCGATCCCCTTCGCGGTGGTCAGCAGGTCCGGCTCGACGCCCTCATGCTCGCAGGCGAACCAGTCGCCGGTGCGGCAGAAGCCGGTCTGGATCTCGTCGGCGATGAACACCACGCCGTTGTCTCGGGCCCAGGCCGACAGCTCGGGCAGGAACCCGGGGGCCGGCACGATGAACCCGCCCTCGCCCTGGATCGGCTCGACGACCAGGGCCGCCACGTTGTCCGCGCCGACCTGCTTGTCGATGACGGCGATCGCGCGCCGGGCGGCCTCGGAGCCGGACAGACCGCCGTCCCGCAACGGGTACGACAGGGGCGCCCGGTACACTTCGGGGGCGAACGGGCCGAACCGGTGCTTGTACGGCATGACCTTGGCGGTCAGCGCCATGGTGAGGTTGGTCCGGCCGTGGTACCCGTGGTCGAACGCGACGACCGCGGGCCGCCCGGTGTAGTGCCGGGCCACCTTCACCGCGTTCTCGACCGCCTCGGCACCGGAGCTGAACAGGGCCGACCGCTTGTCGAAGGTACCGGGGGTCAGCGCGTTGAGCTGTTCGCAGACGGCCACGTAGGACTCGTACGGCGCCACCATGAAGCAGGTGTGGGTGAACCGCTCGACCTGCTCCCGTACCGCGGCCACCACCCGGGGCGCGCTGTTGCCGACGCTGGTGACCGCGATGCCCGACGCGAAGTCGATCCACTCGCGACCGTCCACATCGGTCAGTGTGCCGCCGGCCGCCGTGTCCACATAGGACGAGAGTACCGAGCTGACGCCGCGTGACACCGCGGCCTGCCGTCGCTTGTGGATGTCCACGGAGGACCTGGAGGAGCCGCCGAGCGGTTCGATGGCCATTGTCTCAGCCCCCGATGCTGTGCATGACATGCTTGATCCGGGTGTAGTCCTCCAGCGCGTAGGCGGACAGGTCCTTGCCGTACCCGGAGTGCTTGAACCCGCCGTGCGGCATCTCGGCCACCAAGGGGATGTGGCAGTTGACCCAGACGCAGCCGAAGTCCAGGCGGCGGGTCATCCGCATGGCCCGGCCGTGGTCACTGGTCCACACCGAGGAGGACAGCCCGTACTCGACATCGTTGGCCCAGCGCACCGCCTCGTCCTCGTCCGTGAACCGCTGCACCGTGATGACCGGCCCGAAGACCTCGTCCCGCACGATCTCGTCGCCCGGCCGCAGCCCGGAGACCACCGTCGGTTGGTAGAAGAAGCCCCGGCCGCCCACCGGGTTGCCGCCGGTCACCACGTCGGCGTGGTCGGGCAGCCGCTCGACGAACCCGGCGACCCGCGCGAACTGGTTGACGTTGTTCAACGGTCCGTAGAGGACGTCCGGGTCGTCGGGGGCGCCGGTACGGGTCGACCGGGCCTGCTCGGCCAGGGCCGCCACGAAGTCGTCGTGTACCCGCGGCCCGGCCAGTACCCGCGTCGCGGCCGTGCAGTCCTGGCCCGCGTTGAAGTACCCGGCGACCGCGATCGCCTCGGCAGCGGCGGCCAGGTCGGCGTCGTCGAAGATCACCACCGGCGCCTTGCCGCCCAGTTCGAGGTGGGTCCGCTTGAGGTCGGCCGCGGCCGTGACCGCCACCTCCCGCCCGGCCCGGGTCGAGCCGGTGATCGACACGAACGCCGGTACCGGGTGTGCGACCAGCGCCCGCCCGGTGTCCCGGTCACCGCAGACCACGTTGAGCACGCCCGGCGGCAGGAACTCGGCGGCGATCTCGGCGAGCAGCAGGGTCGTCACCGGGGTGGTGTCGCTGGGCTTGAGGACCACCGTGTTGCCGGCCGCGAGTGCCGGGGCGATCTTCCAGACGGCCATCATCAGCGGGTAGTTCCACGGCGTGACCTGGGCGCACACGCCGATCGGCTCGCGCCGCACGTAGGAGGTGTACCCCGCCAGGTACTCGCCGGCGGACCTGCCCTCGAGCATCCGCGCGGCGCCGGCGAAGAACCGGATCTGGTCCAGGGCCGGGGGCAGCTCCTCGCTGGCGGTCAGCGCCCGCGGCTTGCCGGTGTTGCGCACTTCGGCGTCGACCAGTTCGTCGACCCGCGCCTCGACCGCGTCGGCGAAGCGCAGCAGCGCGCGTTGCCGTTCGGACGGGGTGGTGTCGCGCCAGGTCTCGAAAGCGCCGGCCGCGACCCGCATGGCGTGGTCGACATCCTCCGCGGTGGACACGGGCGCGGTACCGAACACCTCGCCCGTTGTCGGGTCGACGAGATCGGACCGCTTTCCGTCGACCCCGTCGACGTACGCGCCCCCGACGAAGTTGCGAAGCTCCATGGCGCCTCCTGACTCGGTTGCCAGCTCTCATCTTGGCGACCGAATCCGAAGCCGACAAGGCCCTCCGCCACCGTATCCGTGGGACGCAGGGCGCAAGGTACTGTCACTCGGGCGAACAGCCGACATCGCCCGGACGACATTGCGGCTATGGTCCGGTGAACGACGAGTTACCGGTAGGGGAGGGGATATGGCCAAGAAGTCGAAGAAGGACAAGAAGGGGAAGAAGGGCAAGAAGAAGTGACCCGTCGGGTCCAGTGACGACGACCGCAGCCGGCTCGGTGAGCCGGCTGTAGTCGTCCTGGCTCAGCCGATGGGGTAGAGCTCCTCCGCGCGCTGCCGGGCGTCCTCCACCAGCGAGGCCAGGGCCAGCGCGAGCTCGGGCCGCTCGCGCAGCGCGTCCTCCATCCGCGCCCGCCACAGGCCGGCCTCGATCTGCCGCGTGTCCGGCCGGGCGGCGAGGATCAGCCTGTTCCGCGCGTCGAACAGCGCCATCTCGTACTGCGGTCCGAGCAGCCGACGCACCTCGTTGCACAACCAGAAGTAGTCCCGGTCACTGTCCGCGACCGCGATGAAGGCGCGCGCGCAGTCCCAGGCGAGCCGTTGATGGTGGACGATCCCCGCGTTCATGCAGCCATGGTCTGCCCGGGACCGTCGGGGAACAAGACCCGTCCGGCCGAATGCCCCTCTGGCACGGTCGGCGTGCCGGTCCGGTCCGGGGCCGGGAGCGCGGACGGTAGGCTCGGCGGCATCCGGACCGAGCACCCAGCCCAGAGGAGAGCGACCAGGTGGCAGTCGAGCTGTCCCGCTTCGTGAAGGCGTACGACGTCCGGGGTACCGTGCCCGACCAGCTCGGTCCCGAGGTCGCGCGGGCCTTCGGCGCCGCCTTCGTGCGGGTACTCGGGCGGACGGCTCCGGTACGGGCGATCGTCGTCGGGTACGACATGCGGCCGTCGTCGCCGGAGTTGGCCGACGCGTTCGCGGAGGGCGCCACGGCGCAGGGCGTGGACGTGGTGCTGGCGGGCCTCGGCTCGACCGATATGCTCTACTTCGCCTCCGGCCACCTCGACCTGCCCGGCGCGATGTTCACCGCGAGTCACAACCCGGCCCGGTACAACGGGATCAAGCTGTGCCGTGCGGGCGCGCTGGCCATCGGGCTGGACACCGGCCTGGCCGACATGCGCGACGAGGCGCAGGCGATCCTCGACGGCACTGCCGCCCTCGGCACCGGCAGCGGCACCGTCGAGCGGCGTGATCTACTCACCGACTACGCGCGGCACCTGCGCACACTGGTCGACCTGTCCGGCGGCCGGCCGCTGTCGGTCGTCGTGGACGCGGGCAACGGCATGGCCGGGTACACGGTTCCCGCGGTCCTCGGCGACGCCGCGCTCGACGCCCTCCCGCTGCGCATCGAGCCGCTCTACTTCGAGCTGGACGGCACCTTCCCCAACCACGAGGCCAACCCGCTGGAGCCGGCCAACCTGGTGGACCTGCAGGCCGCCGTGCGCAAGCACGGCGCGGACATCGGGCTGGCCTTCGACGGCGACGCGGACCGCTGCTTCGTGGTGGACGAGAACGGCGACCCGGTCTCACCCAGCGCGATCACCGCCCTGGTGGCAACGCGGGAGCTGGCCAAACACCCGGGCGGTACGGTTATCCACAACCTCATCACGTCCAGCGCGGTACCCGAGATCGTGGCCGAGCACGGCGGCCAGCCGCTGCGCAGCCGGGTCGGCCACTCCTTCATTAAGGGTGAGATGGCGCGCACCGGCGCGATCTTCGGCGGGGAGCACTCCGCGCACTACTACTTCAAGGACTTCTGGGGCGCCGACACCGGGATGCTGGCCGCGATGCACGTGCTGGCCGCGCTCGCCGAGCAGGACCGCCCGCTGTCCGACCTGGCGGCTGGGTTCGAGCGGTACTCGGCCTCCGGCGAGATCAACTCGACGGTAGCGGACCAGGCCGCGAAGCTGGACGAGGTGCTCCAGGAGCTGTCCGGCGACGGTACCGAGGTGGACCATCTCGACGGCCTGACCGTACGCTTCGCGGACGGCGCGTGGATCAACCTGCGCCCGTCCAACACCGAGCCGCTGCTGCGGTTGAATGCGGAGGCGCCGACCGCGGAGCGGATGGCCCAGCTACGCGACCGCGTGCTGGCCATCGTCCGAGCCTGACCGCGCTGGAGACCCTGGACCGAGGAGTTCGCCGTGGCACTCGACCCCCAACTGCTGGATATCCTGGCCTGCCCGGACACCCATCACGCGCCGCTGGACTACGACGAGTCCGGCCAGACGCTGACCTGTACGGAGTGTGGCCGGGTGTTCCCGATCCGGGACGGCATTCCCGTGCTGCTGCTCGATGAGGCAACCGGCGGACCCTCGGGTGCCGACGAGGCCGACGCGACGGTGGAGCCGTGATCGACGGTACCGCCGGGGTACGCGGGCACCGGCACGTCGACGAGGCCCTGCTGGACGACCCCGAGGCCCTGGCCGCGGCCGACCCGGGCGGCATGCTGCGCGCCACGGCGTCGGCGGGTGCCCAGGTCCGCGAGTCGGCCGCGCTCGCCGCCGAGGCGAACCTGACGAGCATCGCCGATGAGGGGCGGCCGAGGGCCGTGGTCGTGGCCGGTCAGGGTACCGCCGCGCTGTCCGGCGAGGTGCTGGCGACGGTCGCCGGGCCGCGCTGCCCGGTACCGGTACTGGTGCACCGCAGCGCCGGGGTACCGGGCTGGGTCGGCGCGGCCGACGTGGTGATCGCGGTGTCCGGCTCGGGTCGCAGCCCGGAGGCGCTGGCGGCGGCGGACGCGGCGGCCCGCCGGGGCGCCCGGCTGGTCGCGATCGGTCCGCCGGACTCACAGCTGCAGGCGGTCGCCGAGCGGGCCAGGGCGCCGTTCATCCCGGTCCCGCGCCGGGCCCCGGCCCGGGCGAGCATCTGGAGCCTGACCGTGCCGGTGATGCTGGCGGCCCGCGCGCTGAGCCTGGTGAAGCTCAACGAGGCGGACCTGGCGGAGACCGCAGCCCGGCTGGACGCCGACGCGGAGCGCTGCCGGCCGAGCGCGGAGTCCTTCGTCAACCCGGGCAAGTCACTGGCCCTGGACCTGGCCGGTTCGGTACCCGTCGTGTGGGGCTCCTCGCCGCTGGCAGCGGTGGCCGCGCGCCGGTTCGCGGACACCCTGTCGGCCAACGCCAGGTACCCGGTGGTGGCCGGCGCCTTGGGCGAGGCGGGGCGGGGCAGCGTCGGACTGATCGACGGCGTGTACGGCGGCTTGGCCGAGGCGGACCGGGACATCTTCGCCGACCCCGAGGACTGGTCGGGCGACGACGCGACCCGGCTGCGGGTCGTCGTGCTGCGCGACGGCGGGTTGACCGAGAACGACGGCAGCGACCCGGAGCCGATGGAGCTGGAGGAGCGCCGCGCCGAGGCGCTGCAGGAGATCGCCGAGCGGCGCGCCGTGCGGGTCTCCGTGCTGACCGCCGAGGGCGGCTCGCCGCTGGAGCGGCTGGCGTCGCTCGTCGCGGTACCGGACTTCGCGTCGATCTACCTGGCCATGGCGCACGGGCTGGACCCGATGGCGGTACCGGCCGTCTCGGAGATGAAGGACTTTCTTACACCGTGAGTGCCAGCGGTGGTAGTCGGGCGATCCTGGCCGCGCTCGGCGCCAACCTGGGCATCGCGGCCACCAAGTTCATAGCGGCCGGCCTGACCGGTTCGTCGTCGATGCTGGCGGAGGCGATCCACTCGGTCGCCGACTCCGGCAACCAGGTGCTGCTGCTGATCGGCGGCCGCCGGTCGCTGCGGGAGGCGACCGTCAGGCACCCCTTCGGGTACGGGCGGGAGCGCTACGTCTACGCGTTCATCGTGTCGGTCGTGCTGTTCAGCGTCGGTGGCCTGTTCGCGATCTACGAGGGCCTGCACAAGCTGGCGCACCCCGAGCCGATACGCAGCTGGCAGTGGGTACCGGTCACGGTACTGGTGATCTCCCTGGGGTTGGAGGGCTTCTCCTTCCGTACCGCCGTGCAGGAGTCCAACCCCGTACGCGGCGGCCTCAGCTGGGCCGCCTTCATCCGCCGCGCCCGGGCCCCGGAGCTGCCGGTCGTGCTGATGGAGGACACCGCGGCCCTGCTCGGTCTGGTGTTAGCCCTGTTCGGCGTCGGGCTCACGCTGATCACCGGCAACGGCGTCTGGGACGGCCTGGGCACGCTGGCCATCGGGGTGCTGCTGGTGGTCGTCGCGGTCATCCTGGCCATCGAGATGAAGAGCCTGCTGATCGGCGAGTCGGCGACCGGCGACCAGGTGGACGCCATCGAGGCGGCGCTTCTCGGCGGGCCCGAGGTCGAGCGGGTCATCCACCTGCGCACCCTGCACCTCGGCCCGGACGAGCTGCTGATCGGCGCGAAGATCGCGGTGGCGCACGACGATACGGCCCAGGCGGTGGCCATTGCCATCGACGCCGCGGAGGCGCGCGTCCGGGCCGCGGTACCGATCGCCCGGGTCATCTACCTCGAGCCCGACATCTACCGGGCCGGCTGATGCGGCCGCTTTCCGGGCGCGTGCGCGACTACGCCTGGGGCTCGCGTACGGCCCTGGCCCAGCTCACCGGCCGTCCCCAGCCCAGCCCCGGGCCGGAGGCGGAGCTGTGGTTCGGCGCCCACCCCGACGATCCGTCGGCGGTACCCGGCGGGTCGCTGCTCGACGCGGTGACCGCCGACCCGGCGGGGCTCCTGGGTACCGGCGTGGTGGGCGAGTTCGGTGCCCGGCTGCCGTACCTGCTGAAGGTGCTCGCCGCCGAGGAGCCCCTGTCGCTGCAGGCCCACCCGGACGCGGCGCGGGCCGAGGTGGCGTTCGACACCGAGCACCCCGGCTACACCGACCGGTACCACAAGCCCGAGTTGCTGGTCGCGCTCGCCGAGTTCGACGCGCTGTGCGGCTTCCGCGATCCGTCCGACTCGGCCGCCCTGCTGGCGTCCCTGGGGGTACCGGCGCTGCGCCCGGTCGTCGAGGCGCTGGGCGGGTCGGGCCCGGTCGGCGAGCGCCTGCGCGCGGGCGTCGAGCTGCTGATGTCGTGGCCGCCCGAGGAGCGCTCGGAGCTGGTCGCGGCCGTGGCCCGGTCGGGCGAGCCGCTGGCGGCGGACCTCGGCCGCCGGTACCCGGGTGACGTGGGCGTGGTGGTCGCGCTGCTGCTGAACCGGGTGCGGCTAGGCCGCGACGACGCGGTCTTCATGCCCGCCGGCAACCTGCACGCGTACCTATGCGGGGTGGGGGTGGAGGTCATGGCGGCCAGCGACAACGTGCTGCGCGGCGGGCTGACCCCGAAACGGGTGGACGTGCCCGAACTGCTGCGGGTGCTGCGCTTCGAGGTGCTGCAGCGGCCGGTGGTGCGGCCGGTATCGGTCGGGCCCGGCCTGGTGACCTGGTCGGTACCCGTCCGGGAGTTCGTGCTGCACAAGGCCGAGGTGGCCGGTGGTGCGCCGGTGCGGCTTCCGGCCACCGGGCCGCGGATCGTGCTGTGCGTCAGCGGCGCGGTGACGGTGGCCGGCGGGGGCCGGTCGCTGGACGTGGCACAGGGCGAGGCCCTGTTCGCTGCAGCGGGTGAGCCACCGGTGGAGGTCTCCGGAGAAGGTGCCGTCTTCCAGGCCGACGTCGCTGCCTGAGCCGCCCCGGATTTATCGGAGTTCGGCCTTGACGGTGTCTCCGGAGAGTAACCTCTGAAGTACGCAGCGTGACGCGGGCTCCGTTCCGCGGCGCGCGCGGGGAAACCAAACCGGGGGGAAGTGCGGGGCGGTGGAGTGCGTGGCGGACGAGTCCGCCCGCTGCCACCGCCCCGCACGCTGCGCCCGTCCGGTCGCCGCCACGCTCGGCCGCCGCGTAAGGTCGAGGGTTGCCGCCACACGCAACGCCGCCGACGACAGGGGTTGTCATGACCAGTACGCTCCCACCGCCCGCCGATACCGTGGCCAGGTCGCTGACCGACGGCGACTTCAAGGTCGCCGACCTGTCGCTGGCCGCGTTCGGGCGCAAGGAGATCCAGCTCGCCGAGCACGAGATGCCCGGCCTGATGGCGCTGCGCCGGGAGTACGCCGAGGCCCAACCACTGCGAGGTGCCCGCATCACCGGGTCGCTGCACATGACGATCCAGACCGCGGTGCTCATCGAGACGCTCGTCGCCCTCGGTGCGCAGGTCCGGTGGGCAAGCTGCAACATCTTCTCGACCCAGGACCACGCGGCCGCCGCGGTGGTGGTGGGCCCGACCGGTACCGTCGACGCCCCGGCCGGTGTACCCGTGTACGCCTGGAAGGGCGAGACGCTGCCGGAGTACTGGTGGTGCACCGAGCGGGTACTGGACTGGCCGGACGGCGCCGGACCCAACATGATCCTCGACGACGGCGGGGACGCGACCCTGCTGGTACACAAGGGCGTTCAGTGTGAGGCCGCCGGTACCGTGCCGGACGCCGGCCCGGACGACTCCGAGGAGTACGGCGTCATCCTCGACACGCTGCGCCGCTCGCTGGCCGCCGACGGCAACCGGTGGAACCGGATCGCCGCGGGCATCAAGGGCGTCACCGAGGAGACCACGACCGGCGTGCACCGCCTGTACGAGATGAAGGCGCTGGGCCAGCTGCTGTTCCCGGCGATCAACGTCAACGACTCGGTCAC
>CAZYCD010000109.1:0-363 GCA_964645345.1 uncultured Micromonosporaceae bacterium | reverse complement strand
GAAGTCGAAGTTCGACAACAAGTACGGCTGCCGTCACTCGCTCGTGGACGGCATCAACCGCGCGACGGACGTGCTCATCGGCGGCAAGGTCGCCGTGGTCTGCGGCTACGGCGACGTGGGCAAGGGCTGCGCCGAGTCGCTGCGCGGGCAGGGTGCCCGGGTGGTCGTGACCGAGGTCGACCCGATCTGCGCGCTGCAGGCCGCGATGGACGGGTACCAGGTGTCCACTGTGGACGACATGGTCGGCGTGGCGGACATCTTCGTCACCGCGACCGGCTGCCGCGACGTCATCACCGCCGCGCAGATGGCGAAGATGAAGCACCAGGCGATCGTGGGCAACAGCGGGCACTTCGACACCGAGAT
>CAZYCD010000108.1:5116-16099 GCA_964645345.1 uncultured Micromonosporaceae bacterium | reverse complement strand
ATGCTGGAGGCCGAGCGGGAGGTGTTCCGCAAGGCGCGCGACGAGGGGCGCATCCCGGAGGAGGTGCTGCGCGAGGCGCAGCGCGACATGGACCTGGAGGAATCGTTGCTGGAGCGTAAAAGGTGAGCTGTTCGCATCTGGACAAGGCACAGGAGCCGTTGGCGCAGTCGCAGGACGAATGCCTCGGGTGCGTGGCCGAGGGGCGGGCGGACTGGGTGCACCTGCGGCTGTGCCTGGACTGCGGGTATGTGGGCTGTTGTGACTCCTCGCCCCGTCGGCACGCGACCCTTCACTTCGGCGAGACAAGCCACCCGGTCATGCGCTCGTACGAGCCGGGCGAGTCCTGGCGCTGGTGCTTCGTGGACGAGGAGATCGGCTGAGCCGGCTGCGCCCCACCGCGGCAGCGGCTCGGCGTGTCGCACGGGTGGCGCCGGTCGTCGTGCGCCGGCACCTTTCCCGCGACGGCGGGCAGGTCGTGGGTCAGCGGGTGGACGGCAGCATCTGGCGGGCCGACGAGCCGTAGCGCAGCCAGCTCTGCACGTAGGTCTGCGCGGTCAGCCGTTCGGCGCCGTTGAGCCCCAGCTCCTCGACGACGAGGTCGGTCAGGCCGCTCTCGTCGCGCTCGTCGCCGACCGGTACCAGGGCGTCGAGCGCCGCGTGCACCCTGCGCCGCATCGACCCTTCGGTGCCGGCCGCCCGGAGGCTGTCCAGCCCGGCCGGGGCGGGCGACACCGGAGCCGCGACCGTCGCCGAGCCGGACGGGGCGCGGGGCGCCGGGGGCGCGACCGGAAGCGCGGGCTGTGCCGTGCGGTTCGCGGGCTGCCTGCGGGTCCGCTCGCGGCGGACCGGATCCTCCGCGCCCGCCGCCTGCGGCAGCACCTGCGCGAGCGCCCGCCGCGTGTCCGGCGGGAACAGTGGCTCGGCGGCCTCGGGCTCAGGCTCGGGCTCGGCGGCCGGCTCGGGCGCCTCGATCGCCTTGGCGGCCGGGGCGACCGGCACCCCCAGGGCGAGCCCGAGCCGCGAGGGCGCGAGGTCGGCCGCTATCAGCGCGGTGAGGCCGTCGTAGTCGGCGCCGTCGGCGAGCCGGGTGGCGATCTCGTCGAGGTCGTAGACGGCGATCGCGATGTCCGCGGTCTTCGGGTCGACCGCGGCCCGGATCTTGCGGTGCAGGACCTTGGAGATGGCCGCCTGGCGGCGCTCGCGGCGCACCTCGGCGCGGGCGGCGGCCAGCGACTCGTACAGACCGAGGCGGGGATCGGCCTTGGCCATCCCCTTGGCCCGCTGGGTCAGCCACGGGTGGCGCAGCCAGTGCCCCACCATCTCGTACGCGGGTGAGGTGGGCGGCAGGTCGCCCTTGACGCGCAGCCGGTCGCGCCGTTGGTTCTCGGTGTGCATGAGCCAGACCAGGTAACCCAGCGCGGACATGCCGGCGAAGAAAGCGCCGAGCAGGTGGTTGGCGTGGGCCAGCCAGTTGAAGGCGACCGCGCCGGCCGCGATCGCGGCGGACAGCACCCGGGACGCGACGGCCCGCTCGCCGAGCCGGCGCCGCACGTCGGCGTTGGCGAGCACGACGATACCGCCGAGTTCGAGCGCGCCCACCGCGGGAACCGCGGCCGCGATCGGGATGTGCAGCGCCTCGACTGCGCCCGAGACCTGGCCGGCGAGCGCGACGAGCAGGACGACGACGTAGAAGCCCTGGCGCATCCAGGACGTGTGGCGCAGCGTGCGGGCCAGGTCGGCGTCGAGGACGTCCTCGGCGACGGGGAGATCGGACCGGCGCGTGGCGGTGAATCCCCCCGCGGTGCCGGCCATCGGCCGACCGTTGGCGATCTGCGTCCTCGTCCCGTTCTCCACCCGTCCACCCCTCACCACGTTCGCCGGGAGCCGATGGCCGGCGACGCATGCGGAGCCGGCTTCAGTCAGCGTTCGTCTAGCGGATGTGCCAGAGGAGGACGCTAGCAAGCCCGGCGCGACGCACCGGCATCGACACGCCGGCAGATTCGAACGAACGTGCCAAATTTCCATGTACGGATGTCGACGGCCATCGACCACTACCGCTCCCGCAGCGGCGTGAGCAGGACGTCGTGGACCGAGACCGAAACGTAGCCGAAACACTCGTTGACGCGGAGTGGGGCGCCAGACCACGCTGTGGGCCAGGCAAGACAACGATGTCATCTAGACCCTGGAGGTAGGATGCGTCTCCCCAGATGGGCGGCGCGCAGTCGGCGGACTACGCAGCCTCGATGGCCGGCGCGCTGATCACGTCGCTGCCCACGCTGGTGGTCCACGTCGCGCTGCGCCGGTGGTTCATCGGCGGGCTGACGGCCGGGTCGGTGAAGAGCTGACCGCCTGGCTCGACGGGCAGGCCGACGCCCTGGCCCGGTTCGCCCGCGCGTCGCTGCGCGACCGGGGCGGGTTCTGGTGGCTGGACGACCGCGGCCGACCCGACCCGACACAGCCGCTGCACGCCTGGATCACCTGCCGGATGACGCACGTATTCGCGCTGGAGGTGCTGCGCGGGCACGCCGCGGCGGCGCCCGCTGTCGACCACGGGATCGCCACGCTGCGCGGGCTGCTGCGCGACGACCGGTACCGCGGCTGGTTCGCCAGCGTGGCGGCCGACGGTACCCCGGTCGACAACGGCAAGGCCGCGTACCCGCACGCCTTCGTGGTCCTCGCGGCCAGCAGCGCGACGGTGGCCGGGCGAGCCGGCGGCGCCGACCTGCTGGACGAGGCGCTGGACGTGGTCCGCCGGTGGTTCTGGGACGACGACGCCGGACGGACCGTCGAGTCGTGGGACCGGGCGTTCCGCGTGAGCGAGCCGTACCGGGGCGCGAACAGCAGCATGCACATGGTCGAGGCGTTCCTCGCGGCCGGCGACGCGACCGGCGACCCGGCCTGGGCGGCGCGGGCCCTGCGGATCTGCGAGCACCTCGTACACCGGGTGGCGGCCGGGTACGGCTGGCGGCTGCCCGAGCACTTCACGCCGGACTGGCGCCCGCTGCCGGAGTACAACGCCGACCGGGTCGCCGACCCGTTCCGCCCGTACGGCACGACGGTCGGGCACTGGCTGGAATGGTCCCGCCTGCTGCTGCACGTGGCCGCCGCGGTACCGGACCCGCCGGCCTGGCTGCTGGCGGACGCCCGGGCGCTGTTCGGCGCGGCCGTCGAGCGGGGCTGGTCGGTCGACGGTGCGGAGGGCTTCGTCTACACCCTCGGTTGGGACGACCGGCCGGTGGTCCGCTCCCGGATGCACTGGGTCGTCGCCGAGGCGATCGCCGCCGCGGCCGCCCTGCACCGGGATACCGGCGAGGCCGGCTATGACCGGTGGTACCGGACGTTCTGGGACTATGCCCGCCGTTACCTCATCGACCCGGTAGACGGGAGCTGGCGGCACGAACTGGACGCCGGCAACGCGCCGGCCGCCACGGTCTGGCAGGGCCGGCCCGACGTGTACCACGCCTACCAGGCGGCGCTGCTGCCCGGACTTCCGCTCGCGGGGAGTGCCGCCGGCGCCCTGGCCGGCTATCGTGCCAGTCAGGTCGCTTCCCCTGCCGAGCGGAGGGTCGATTGAGCTTCCCCGCCAACTTCCGCTGGGGCGTGTCCGCCACCGCCTACCAGATCGAGGGCGCGGTGGACGAGGACGGCCGCGGACCGTCCATCTGGGACACCTTCGCGCACGAGCCGGGGCGGGTCGCCGACGGTACCACCGGGGACGTGGCCTGCGACCACTACCACCGGTACCCGGAGGACGTGGCGCTCATGGCCGGCCTGGGCGTGGACTCCTACCACCTGTCCGTCGCCTGGTCCCGGGTGCAGCCCAGCGGCACGGGCCAGGTCAACCCAGCGGGCATCGCTTTCTACGACCGGCTGGTCGACGCGCTGCTGGCCGCGGACATCGACCCGGTCGCCACGCTCTACCACTGGGACCTGCCGCAGCCGTTACAGGAGAGCCGGCACGGCGGGGGCGGCGGTTGGCTCGAGCGGGACACCGCGTACCGGTACGCCGAGTACGCGGGGCTGGTGGCGGGCGCGCTGGGCGACCGGGTCAAGCTGTGGGTCACCCTCAACGAACCGTTCGTGCACATGGTCTACGGGCACGCCTTCGGGCTGCACGCGCCCGGGCAGGCGCTGCTGTTCGACGCCCTGCCGGCCGGGCACCACCAACTGCTCGGGCACGGCCTGGCGGTAGCCGCGCTGCGCTCGGCCAGCGGCTCGCCGGTGACCATCGCCAACCACTACTCCCCCGTCCGGGTCGTGGGGGACACCGACGCCGACCGCGAGGCGGGGGCGCGGTACGACGCCCTGCACAACCGGATGTTCACCGATCCGCTGTTCGGCCGAGGGTACCCGGACGGGTTCGACCTTCCGGTACGCGACGGCGACCTGGAGGTCATCGCCGCCCCGTTGGACGCGCTCGCGGTCAACTACTACGCGCCGACCGGGGTCAGCGCGCCCGGGGACCCGGACGGGCCGCTGCCGTTCGACCTGGTACCGCTGGACGGGTACCCGGTGACCGACTTCGACTGGCCGGTGGTACCCGAGGCCCTGACCGAGCTGCTGCTGCGCCTGCACCGCGAGTACCGGCTGCCCCTGTACGTGACGGAGAACGGCTGCTCGTATCCGTCCACGTCGGACGATCCCGAGCGGATCGCGTACCTGTCCTCCCATGTCGACGCGGTACGGACGGCCCTGGACGGCGGGGCGGACGTGCGCGGGTACTTCGTCTGGACGCTGACCGACAACTTCGAGTGGGCCGAGGGCTTCACCAAGCGCTTCGGGCTGGTGCACCTCGACCCGCAGACCCAGGTGCGCACCCCGAAGGCGTCATACCACTGGTACCGGGACCTGATCGCGAGGTCGCGGTGACCACCGAACTGCCCGCCGCGCGCCCGGCGACCGGGGACCCGCTCCCGGCGGCGCTCGCCGAGCCGGTACGGCCCGTGCGGTTCGGCTGGGTCGGCCTGCTGGCGCTGGCCAACCTCGCGGTGTTCATGGGCTTCTTCACGCCGATCCAGCAACTGCTGCCCGAACAGGTGAAGGCGATCGACCCGGCGCACAAGGAGAGCATGCTGGCCTGGGTGACGGGGCTGGGCGCGTTCGCCGCGGTATTCGTCAACCCGCTGGCCGGCGCGCTGTCCGACCGCACGTCGGAGATCCGGTCGCTGCCCACCCGGCTGCGCGGCCGCCGGCACGTGTGGACGCTGGGCGGCGGCCTGCTCGGCGCGGCCGCCCTGGTCGCCCTCGCCGGCCAGCACAGCATCGCGGGGGTCGCGGTGTGCTGGTTCGCCGCGCAGACCGGCTTCAACGCCATGCTCGCCTCGATCACCGCGGCGGTACCCGACCGGGTACCGGTGGCCCAGCGGGGCGCGGTGTCCGGCTGGGTCGGCATCCCCCAGATCCTCGGGCTGGTACTCGGCGTCCTGCTGGTGACCGAGTTCGTGCACGGGGTGGCCGCCGGGTACCTCGCGGTCGCCTTCGCGGTGGTGCTGCTGACGCTGCCGTTCCCACTGTCCACTCCGGACGATCCGCTGCCGGCCGAGCACCGCCCGCCGTTGCGGCTGCGCCGGTTCTGGATCAGTCCCCGCGAGCATCCCGACTTCGCGTGGGCCTTCGGTACCCGTTTCCTGGTCTTCTTCGGCAACGCCCTGGGCACCCTGTACCTGCTGTACTTCCTCGAGGACGCGGTGCACTACCCGGACCCGGCCGGCGGCCTGCTGGTCCTGATTCTCATCTACGCGGTCGCGATCCTGGCCACCGCTGTGGTCGCCGGCCGCCGCTCCGACCGCACCGGCAAGCGGAAGGTCTTCGTCATCGTGTCCGGGCTGCTGATGGCGCTGGCCGCCGTGCTGCTCGCGGCCGCGCCGACCTGGCCGATGGCGATGGTGGCCGCCGGCGTGATGGGCGCCGGCTTCGGCGTGTACCTGGCGGTGGACAACGCGCTGGTGACCCAGGTGCTTCCGGCGGTGACCGACCGGGCCAAGGACCTCGGTGTGATCAACATCGCCAGCTCCGCGCCGCAGGTGATCGCGCCGGTGGTGGCCGCGCCGCTGATCCGCGGGCTCGGTGGGTACCCGGCCCTCTACGCGCTGACCGCGCTCGTCACGGTGGCGGGCGCGGTCCTGGTGTCCCGGATCAGATCGGTACCCTGAGAACCGCCGACCGGAGCCGGCTCCGGTGGCGTCGCCGCCTGACCGTCAGGCCCTGGCCGGTCGCTGTCCGATGTGGACACTGCGCGCGGTCAGGCGGTAGAGGTCGTCGCGGTTGCCGAGCCAGTCCGGGCCCTCGGGGTCCAGCAGCCCGTCCCACGCCGCGAGGTCCTCGGCGTCCAGCAGGTCCGCCGCCCGGAACCGGTCGACCCGGGTGCGCAGCTCGGTGACCACCCGCTCCCGGTCCGGTGTGGACAGTGGCGCCGGCTGCTCCAGCAGCCAGGTCCGCGTGACGACGCCCTCCAGGCCGGCCCGGCGCAGCGCCTCGGTCCAGCCGTACGGCATCCGCACCGCGCCGGGCAGCCGTTCGCGCATCTCCCCGAACCACCGGTCCTGCGCGTGGTCGAGCCGCTGCTCCAGGCCCGGGCGGCCGACCCCGACGTCCCACGGCAGCACCCGCAGCGGCAGCCCGCCCTCGGCCAGCGCCAACCGGCCACCCGGGCGCAGCAGGCCGGCCAGCAGGCCGACCGCGCGCTGCTGGTCGCCCGCGTGGTGCACCGAGGCGGACGCCCACACGATGTCCGCTGGGCCGCGCAGGGCGGCGGACACGTCAGCCAGGTCACCATCGAGATCGGCGCGGACCAGCTCAACCGGTACCGGGCCGGTCGCCGGCAGGTGGGCGCGGGCCACGTCCAGTACCGCCGCATCGCCGTCCACGCCGAGTACCCGTCCGGCCGGCAGCGCCCGGGCCAGCGCGACGGCCATCCCGGCGCCGCCGCAGCCGATGTCGACGGCGACCCGATCGTCCGGGCCGACGAGGTGGGCCGCTACCGACGCGTACCAGTCGGCGTCCGCGTGGGCCGCGACGGCCAGCCGCTGGGCGTGCTCCTCCCAGTTGACCTCGTAGGGATCCTCCCCATGGCTGTGGTGATGGTCCATGCGCCCATCATGCCCGGTGGGCCCGGCGGCGTTTGATCCGGCCCGCAGCGGAAAGAGCACCGGGGACCCAGCGACGTACCGGACGGGAGACGCCTGCCGTGGCCTTCGGGCGCAGACGGCGCGGCACGGCCATCAAGACCCCGAGCGGAACGGTCGTGCGGACTCCCGACGCCAGCACGCCGCCGAGCGATGTGCGGCCAAGCCACCACGATTACCTGCGCGAGCTGGGACCGGGGCTGGTCTCCGGAGCCGCCGGTACCGACCCCACCACGGTCGCCACCCTGGTCGTGGTCGGTGCCACCACCGTGTACGGGCTGGCCTGGCTCAGCCTGCTCGTCTTCCCGCTGCTCGCGATCGTCCAGGTGCTCGCCACCCGGGTCGGCTTCGTCAGCGGGCGCGACCTGCAGGGCGCGGTCGGCGACGGGTACGGGCGGGTGGTCGCGGGGCTGCTGCTGCTGTCCATTGTCGCGGTCAACCTGCTCACGGTCGCCGCCGACCTGGAGGCCGGCGCCGCCGCGCTGGCCCTGCTGACCGGCGTGCACTACGGCTGGTTCGTGGTACCGCTGGCCGTGCTCGTCGTCGTGCTGCTGTTCCGCAACGGGTACGACGAGGTGGAGCGGGTGCTGAAGTACGTCCTGCTCTCGCTGCTGGCCTACGGGGTCGCCGTGGTACTGGCACGTCCACATTGGACAGAGGTGGCGCGCGGCACGCTGGTACCGGGCCTGCGGCTGGACCACGACCATGTGGCGGGCGCGCTGGCCCTGCTCGGTACCACGGTCACCGCCTACATGTACCAGTGGCAGACGGTGGAGCAGATCGAACAGCCGGCCGCCCGCTGGCGGGTCAAGCTGCGCCAGTTCGACGCGATCGCCGGTACCGCCCTGGCCTCGGCGGTGTTCTGGGCGATTCTGGTGGCCAGCGGCGCCACCCTCGGCAAGCACCACGAACCGGTGGACACCGCCGGGCAGGCGGCGGCGGCGCTGCGCCCGGCGGCCGGACCGCTGGCCTCCGCGTTGTTCGCCATCGCACTGCTGGCCTCGGCACTCATCGCGCTGCCGGTCATCACGGCCTCGGCCGCGTACGCGATGGCCGCCTTCTTCCGCTGGCCGCGCGGGCTGTCCAGGCGGGTGCCGGAGGCGCCCGCCTTCTACGCGACGATCGCGTCGGTGGCCGCCGCCGGGGTGGTGCTGTCGGCGTTCGTGAGCAGCCCGATCCACCTGCTGTTCACCGCGAGCCTGGCGGCGGGGCTCGCGACGCCCATCGGGCTGGTGCTGCTGGTGCTGGTGGCCGGTAACCCGCGGCTGCTGCGCCACGACCGGCCGGGCCGCTGGCTGCTGGCCGCGGGCTGGGCGGTCGCCGCGCTGCTCACGCTCCTGTCCCTGGTGTACCTGGCGCAGCAACTGCGCCTGCTGCGCTGATCAGTCGGCCAGCCGGAAGGCGAGCTCGGTCTCCCAGTCGGCCGGGTCCGGTACCACCGCCGGATCGGTGTGGAAGATCTCCAGCCGGCAGCCCCAGCGCTCGCCCGCGTCCGTCCCGGTCGCGTCCCAGGACAGACCCTGGGCGGCGGCCCAGTCCAGCATCAGGGCGGTGACCCCCATCAGCTCGTCCGGCCGTCCAATGTGGACGATCGTGGCGTACCGACCGCCCGGCAGCACGCCCGGGCGCACGTCGCCGTCGCCATCCACGGGCTCCGCCACCGGTACCCCTGCCTCGATCACCAACTCGCCGGACGCGTCGATGACGTGGTACCGCAGGAACGGCGCGCCGGCCGGCTCGATCCCCCGCGCGGCGAGCCAGCCGAACACCTCCGGGAAACGGTCGGCGATCGCCGGAATGGTGCGCATGGTGACCGCGCCGCTGATCCCGACGGTCGGCTGCTCGCTGCGCGCCACGACCGCGGGTTCGGCCGCCACGTCAGGCCCTCGCCAACGCGACCACCGGGATCTGCCGGGCGGTCTGCTTCTCGTGGTCGGCGAAGAACGGGTAGTTCTCCTTGAGCATGCTCCACACCCGCGCCCGCTCGTCGCCGGTCAGCGGCGCGGCCAGCGCCCGGTACCGCTCGTCGCCGACCTCGACGGTGACCCGCGGGTCGGCGACCAGGTTGCGGTACCAGTCGGGGTGCCGCGCGGCGCCCATGTTCGAGGCGATGACCAGCAGCCGGTCCCCGTCGCGATGGAACATCATCGGCGTGGTGTGCACGCGGCCGGTCCGGGCGCCCGTGGTGGTCAGCAGGACCAGCCGATCGCGGTGCATCCCTTGCGGCAGGTCCCCGCCGGAGCGGAACCGCTCGACGACGGTGCGGTTGATCTCTCGGACATCCAACTCGGTCACCGGACCAGTCTGCCCGACGGTCCCGACCTGCGCAGGCCGCCGGTACCCCCGGTTCGCGGCGCCCGCGGGGATAGTTGTATGGTGCATGCAATGGTTGGGGGGACGATGACCGAGCGGTCCACCGTGGCCGGAGAGCTGACCGACGAGGTGCTCCGGCTCCTACGGCTGCTGAAGATGACGGTACCGGTGGAGCCCGGGCTGGACCGGTCCGCCCTCCTGCTGCTCATCCCCCTGGTGCACCACGGACCCATGCGCCTGCGCGACCTCGCCTCCGCCAAGGGCGCCGACCCGTCCACGGTCAGCCGGCAGGCCGCCCAGCTGGTCAGTGCCGGCCTGGTCAGCAGCGAGGCCGATCCGGCCGACGGGCGGGCGCGCCGGATGGCGCTGACCGACGCCGGCCTGGCCGCGTGCCGCCGGATGACCGAGGCCCGTGCGGCGGCCATCGCCGAGGCGCTCGGCGACTGGTCCGACGAGCAGCTGACCACCTTCGCCCGGCTGTTCCGGGAGTTCAACGCCTGCGTCGAGGCGCACCAGCAAGGCCGGGTCGCCGGCACTGACCAGCCCGCGGCCGACGCCGCCGCGGCACCCAGGCAGGAGAGCTTGTGAGCACGTCAGCAGACGCGGCCACGGACCGCGCCGCCAACCCGTCTCAGCCCGTTGGGGGCGGCCTGAGCCACCGGCAGATCGTCACCATCCTGGTCGGCCTGCTGATGGGCATGTTCCTGGCCGCGCTCGACCAGACGATCATGTCTACCGCCATGCGCACGATCGCCGACGACCTGCACGGCTTCTCCCTCCAGGCGTGGGCGACGACCGCCTTCCTCATCACCTCGACGATCTCCACGCCGCTGTACGGCAAGCTGTCGGACCTGTACGGCCGCAAGGCGTTCATGCTGGGTGCCATCGGCATCTTCATCGTCGGTTCGGCGCTGTGCGGGCTGTCCCGGTCGATGTACGAGCTGGCCGCCTTCCGGGGCATCCAGGGCGTGGGCGCCGGCGGCTTGTTCTCCCTGGCGCTGGCGATCATCGGCGACATCGTGCCGCCCCGGGAGCGGGCCAAGTACCAGGGGTACTTCCTGGCCGTCTTCGGTACCTCCAGCGTGCTCGGCCCGCTGCTGGGCGGCTTCTTCGCCGGTACCGCCTCGATCCTGGGCGTCTCGGGGTGGCGCTGGATCTTCTACATCAACGTACCGATCGCCGCGGCCGCGTGGATCGTCATCAGCCGGGTGCTGCACCTGCCGCACACCCGGCGCGACCACCGTATCGACTGGCCCGGCGCGCTGGCCCTGATCGTCGGCCTGGTACCGCTGCTGATCGCCGCGGAGCAGGGCCAGTCGTGGGGCTGGGGCTCGGGCCGCTCGATCGCCTGCTACCTGGTCGGCGCGGTCGGGCTGGTCGCCTTCGCGCTCATTGAGAACTGGTACAAGGACGAGGCGCTGCTGCCGCTGCGGCTGTTCCGCGGTAGGACCTACGCGATCGGCTCGGCCAGCAGCTTCGTGCTGGGCATGGCGATGTTCGGCGGCCTGCTGGTCCTCCCGCTGTACCTGCAGATCGTCAAGGGCGC
>CAZYCD010000108.1:0-5016 GCA_964645345.1 uncultured Micromonosporaceae bacterium | reverse complement strand
CCGCGCGAGATCGGGGTGGCCACCTCGTCGGTGACCTTCTTCCGGTCGATGGGCGGCACGCTGGGCGCGGCCGTGTTCCTGTCCATCCTGTTCAGCGTGCTGAAGAACAAGATCACCGCGGCGTTCGGGGCGGCGCAGGCCACCCCGGCCTTCCAGGCGGCGGCCCACGCGCACCCGGAACAGCTCAAGACGCTGCAGCAGGCGGCCTCCGGCGGGGGTACCAGCTCGCTCAACGACACGGCGTTCATCAACCGGCTGGCGTCGGCCCTGGCGCACCCGTTCAAGGTCGGGTTCTCCGACTCGATGCACATCGTGTTCTGGTCGGCGAGCGGCGTGATGCTGGTCGGGCTGGTCATCATCCTGTTCCTGCCGGAGCTGCCGCTGCGGGCGCACTCCGCCGTCGCCGCGCGCGCGGCCGAGGACGCGGCGGCGGTACCCGAGGCGGAGGTACCGGAGCACTAGGCGGTCACAGCAGGGCGATGTCCCGCCGGGCGACGTCGTACGCCTTGGTCAGCTCTTCGTCCACCCGGGCCGAGTCCGCCGCGGTGAGGGTCACCGCGGCCGGGTGGTACGGGCGGGACTCGATCATCCGGGCGCGCAGTCCGGTCGGCGGGTGCGTGGCGAACAGGGACACCTCGTCGCGTACGGACAGTTGCCGCGCGCCGGGCAGCCGGGGCACCACCTCCGCCCGTACCGCGTCCGCAGCGACGAGCCAGTCCGGCGCGGCCATGCCCTTGCGCGCCTCCCGCCGGGCCACCATGAACAGCGCGTCGGACAGCACGAGCGTGTCGGCCAGTCGCGCGGCCGCGGTGCTGCCGGCCGCCCGCGCGGCCAGCTCGTCGGCGAGGTACTCGGCGCGCTGGCTGTCGCGCAGGCAGATCCACACCAGGCCGACGTGGCCGGCCTGCACGACCCGGCGAGCGGTACCGAAGATGACGCGGGCCAGCACGTCGCCGATCATCCCCGCCAGCCCGTGGTCTCCCAGCGGCCGGCCGGGGCGCAACAGGTCCGCCAGCCGCCCGAGCGTGGTCAGGGGTACCCGGGTCACCGGGCCGCGCCGCACGTCCCCGTTGACGAAGTGGCCCAGCTCGTGCCCGAGTAACGCGACCCGTTGCTGGGGCGGCAGCACGGCCCACATCGGCAGCCCCAGCCGCAGTACCCGACGCCGCCGCAGCCCGACCGCGGTCGTCGACGCGTTGAACGTCGAGTCCACCTCGACCACGTGCGGTACCGGCGCGCCGACGGCGCTGGCGACGTCGTCGACGAGCCGGAACAGCACCGGCGCGTCCTCCCGCCGCAGCCGCCGCCCGTGCCGGTCCGGCCGCGCCAGCCGGGGCCACAGCGCGAGCGCGACGAGGACGAGGAGCACTCCGGGCGCGATCCGCCAGCTCGGGAACTGGTGGGCGATGAGGTAGACGCCCAGCGCCAGCAGTCCCACGACGGCTACCACCAGGGTCACGGCCGCGACGGTCAGCGCGATCCTGGCCGCTCCCCAGCCGCCCCCGCCCACCGGCCGCCCGAGCAGTGCCGAGTACTGGCGGTCGGTCAGCCGGTACGCGAGGCGGAACAGCCGGCGGTCGACCCAACGCCAGCCGAACTCGGGGCGGCGCCGGTCCGGCTCGTACCGGTCGAGCCCCCACTCGCACGCCGGGCACCACGGCAGCGCGCCGCGCTGACTCAACAGCGCCGCCTGGCAACGGGGGCAGCGGCTGCCGGCGGCGGGATCGGCTGTCACAGCGGAGGATTGTGCACCATCAACCGCCCGCCCGGGGGGCGGTCACGTCACTCCGCGACCATTGGCCGGTTTCCGGCCCGCGTGATCGGTTCGTCTGCCCTGCACGTGGGGGTCTTCCGCAATTCATAGATGGGGTGCTATTCATACGGCACCGACCCGGTACACCCCATCACCCCGTGGAGGACGACGTGCGCAGACCGCGTTCCGTGACCCTCATCCTCGGCTTCGCGACGGCAACCGCCGCCGTGCTGGCCATCGCCACCCCCGCCGCCGCCGCGGCCGGCGACCGCTACGTGGCGCTCGGCGACTCGTACGCCTCGGGCGTCGGCGCCGGCAGCTACATCAGCTCCAGCGGCTCGTGCGACCGCAGCACCAACGCGTACCCGGCGCTGTGGGCCGCCGCCCACTCCCCCGCCTCGTACACCTCGGTCGCCTGCTCCGGCGCGACCACCGGTAGCGTCGCCAGCGGCCAGCTGTCGGCGCTCAGCAGCTCGACGACGCTGGTGAGCCTGACCGTCGGCGGCAACGATGTCGGCTTCAGCTCCATCATGGAGACCTGTGCGCTGCAGGGCACCACGGCGTGTGTCAACGCGGTGCAGGCCGCCGAGAACACCGCCCAGAGCACGCTGCCCGGCCTGCTCAACACCCTCTACAACCGGATCCGCGCCGCCGCGCCCAACGCCCGGGTGGTGGTCGTCGACTACCCGGTCTTCTACCAGCTGGGCACGTTCTGCATCGGGCTGAGCGACACGTCCCACGCGAAGATCGACGAGGGCATCAACATCCTGGACGGCGTCATCAGCACGGCCGCGGCCAACCACGGCTTCGCCTTCGCCGACGTGCGCAGCATCTTCGTCGGGCACCAGCTGTGCAGCTACGGCACCAAGTGGCTGCACGCGCTGAACTTCACCGACATCAGCGAGTCGTACCACCCGACCGCGGACGGCCAGTCCGGCGGCTACCTCCCGGTGTTCACCTCCACCGCGGGCTGACACCCGGCCGTTCCCGGTATCCGCGGACACGCGAGCCGGCGGGCCGCCCGGTCGGGCGGCCCGCCGGCCCCGCTCAGCTCGGGTAGACCTCGACCTCGGAGAGCTGACCCGCCGGCCAACCGGTGTTGGCGGTGACGGTCAGCCGCAGGTACCGGGTCGACGTTGCGGCGAAGCTGACCGTGACCGTGTTGCCCGACGCCGGGTCGAACCGGTACCCGGCCGCGGCGGCCAGGGTCGTGAAGCCCGACCCGTCGGTGCTGCCCTGGACCTGGATGGTCTGGCTGCGCGCCGCCCACGCGGTCGCCGGCGGGAGCTTGAGCGCCAGCCTCGACACGCTCGTCGCCGCGCCCAGGTCGACCTGCCACCACTGGGGAAAGGCGTTGTTGGCGCTCTCCCAGTAGGAGTTGGCGTCCCCGTCGACCGCGTTGCCGGAGGCGTAGGTCTGCGTGTGGCTGCTCTCCGAGGTCGGCCGGCGCAGCGCCAGGTTGCCGGAGGCCGCCGGATCGGTGGTGGCGCTGACCGCGTTGGACGGCGCGGAGACGTTGCCGGCGGCGTCCTGGGCGGTGACCGTGAAGCTGTACCCGGTACCCGCGGCGAGCCCGCCGACCGTGAGCGAGGTGCCGGACGTGGAGCCGACGACGGTACCCGAGCGCAGCACCTGGTACCCGGTGACGCCGACGTTGTCGGTGGACGCGGACCAGGACAGCGAGACGCTGCTGGAGGTGTGGCCGGTGACGGTCAGGTTGGCCGGCGCGCTCGGCGGCTGGGTGTCGCTTGTGGACGGTCCGTAGACCTCGAACTCGGACAGCTGCCCGGCCGGCCACCCGGTGTTGGCGGTGATGTTCAGCCGCAGGTACCGGGTCGTGGTGGTCAGCGGGACGGTGACGGTGTTGGCGGCGTTCGGGTCGAAGACGTACCCGGCCGGTCCCAGTACCGTCGCGAAGCTCGACCCGTCCGTGCTGCCCTGCACCGACAGGGTCTGGGTACGGGCGCCCCAGCCGGTCGGCAGCTTGAGCACCAACCGGCTGATGGCGAGGGAGGAGCCGAGGTCGACCCGGATCCACTGCGGGAACACGTTGTTCGTGCTCTCCCAGTAGCTGGCCTGGTTGCCGTCGTTCGCGTTGGACGCGGGGAAGCCGGAGTTGACGCTGCTGGCCGCGACCGCCTTGCCCGCGGCCAGGTTCCCCCCGCCTCCGCCGCCGTTGTTGCCGGGGAACGGTACGGTGGGTCGGGTGGCGGTCAGGGCGATCTGGCCCTTGAGCATCCGGCCTCCGTCGTTGGTCAACCGGAGGTAGTAGTCGGCCGAGCAGGCGGTGCCGTCCTCGTCCAACGCGAGCAGCCCGGAATCGGTCGGGGTGAACGCCTGCGACTCGGCGGTCTTCGCGATCTGGTTGCCCTCCCCGTACTCGTCGAACATGCTGATGTAGATGCCCTGACACCCGGCCCGCACCATGTTGTAGAACTGCCGCCACATGAAGTCCCCGTGCGCCCGCTGCCGGGCCGACACGTCGCCGGGCAGCACACACGGCTGGTAGTCGATGCCGTTGGCGTTGCAGTCGGCCTGATCCGGCAGCGTGATGTTCTGGTACACGCTGTCGGAGTCGGCCACCGTACCGATCGCCCCGACCATCCACGGGGAGATCATGTTGAAGGCGTGGTACACACCGAGGAACCCGGCCCGGGACCCGCCGACCCCGGTACGCCACTCCCTGGGCACCCCGCCGATCACGTAACAGCCCTGGCCCTTGAACCAGTTCACCACGTCCAGACAGGTGTTGGCGTCCCACGGGTGGTTGGCGTCGTTGAACCCGAACCCCCAGATGCAGACCACCGGCTTACCGTTCTGCCGGGCGTACGCCGAGGATGCGGTGTGCGCGGACATCTTCGACGTCCAGTCCGTCTTGATCTCCGACTGCATGTTCGTCCAGCCGGTCACGTCGTACATGATGTAGAACCTCCGGCCATGCGACTCCGCGGACGAACGCACCTTCGCCGCCATCGCGTCGCGGGTCGGACCCTCCGAACTGTTCGGGTTGAACCGCTGCAACGCCGCCGTGTCACACCCGTTCTGCTGCATCCACAGAAAATGGGTGTCCACGGTGGACTGGTCGTACGAGGAGAACAGGTTCGCCGGCTGACCGTTACCGAAGTTCGCGTACCCGGTGTGGTACGTGGCGGTGTAGTCCCGCAGGTCCGGCCACCCCTTGATCACATTGTTGCTCGGCGACGGCACCTGACCCCAGTTCTGGCTCCAGTGCCACCACGCGTTGATCGGCGCACCGTCACCGA
>CAZYCD010000107.1:0-16164 GCA_964645345.1 uncultured Micromonosporaceae bacterium | reverse complement strand
CGAGCTGGGCGCGTACGGCGTCACCTTCCACGACGACGACCTGATCCCGTTCGGCTCCGACGACGCGACCCGGGACAAGCACATCGCCCGCTTCCAGGACGCGCTCGCCGAGACCGGCCTCGTGGTACCGATGGCCACCACCAACCTGTTCCAGCACCCGGTGTTCAAGGACGGCGCGTTCACCAGCAACGACCGGGACATCCGGCGCTACGCGCTGCGCAAGGTGATGCGCAACCTCGACCTGGCCGCCCGGCTGGGCGCGAAGACCTACGTGTTCTGGGGCGGCCGCGAGGGCGCCGAGTCCGACGCGGCCAAGGACATCCGCGCCGCCCTCGACCGGTACCGCGAGGGCATCGACATGCTCGCCGCCTACGTGCAGGACCAGGGGTACGGCATCCGGTTCGCCATCGAGCCCAAGCCGAACGAGCCGCGCGGCGACATCCTGCTCCCCACGCTCGGGCACGCGCTGGGCTTCATCGCCGGCCTGGAGCACCACGAGATGGTCGGCGTCAACCCGGAGGTCGGCCACGAGCAGATGGCCGGGCTCAACTTCGCCGCCGGCATCGCCCAGGCGTTGTGGGCCGGCAAGCTGTTCCACATCGACCTCAACGGCCAGCGCGGCATCAAGTTCGACCAGGACCTGGTGTTCGGCCACGGCGACCTGCTCAACGCCTTCTTCCTCGTGGACCTGCTGGAGTCCGGCGCCGGCCGGGGATCGGGGCCGGACGGTACCGGCCCGGTCTACGACGGGCCGCGGCACTTCGACTACAAGCCGTCCCGTACCGAGGACATCGAGGGCGTGTGGGTCTCGGCGGCCGCGAACATGCGCACCTACCTGCTGCTCAAGGAGCGGGCCGCGGCCTTCCGGGCGGACCCGGAGGTGCGGGAGGCGCTGGCCGCGAGCCGGGTCGGCGAGCTGGCCACGCCGACACTCAACCCGGGCGAGTCCTACCAGGACCTGCTGGCCGACCGGTCCGCCTTCGAGGACTTCGACGTCGAGGCGGCCGCGGTGCGGGGGCTCGGTGCGGTACGGCTCAACCAGCTCGCCGTCGAACACCTCCTCGGCGCCCGGTAGTTCTCGGTGGCGTTGGTGGCCGGGGTCGACTCGTCGACCCAGTCGTGCAAGGTGGTGGTCCGGGACGCCGGTACCGGCGCGCTGGTGCGCGAGGGCCGGGCGGCGCACCCGGACGGTACCGAGGTGCACCCGGACGCCTGGTGGGACGCGCTGACCGCGGCGGTCGGGCAGGCCGGCGGGCTGGATGACGTCGACGCGATCGCGGTCGGCGCGCAGCAGCACGGGATGGTCTGCCTCGACGAGTCGGGCGCGGTGGTCCGGCCCGCCCTGCTGTGGAACGACACCCGGTCGGCGCAGGCCGCCCGGCAACTCGTCGCCGAGCGCGGCGGCCCGGACTTCTGGGCCGCCGCCGTGGGCAGCGTTCCGGTCGCCTCGTTCACCATCACCAAGCTGCGCTGGCTGGCTGAGCACGAGCCGCAGTCGGCGGCGCGGGTACACGCGGTGTGCCTGCCGCACGACTGGCTGACCTGGCGGCTCGCCGGGGGTACCGACCCGGGCACGGTCACCACGGACCGGGGCGACGCGAGCGGTACCGGCTACTGGTCGCCGGCCACCGGCGGGTACCGGCCGGACCTGCTGCGCGCCGCGCTGGGCCGGGACGCGGCGGTACCGACCGTCCTGGGACCGGCGCAGGCGGCCGGGCACGCGCGTGGCGGCGCGCTGCTCGGCGCCGGTACCGGCGACAACGCCGCGGCGGCGCTGGGCGTCGGCGCGGCGCGCGGCGACGTGGTGGTCTCGGTCGGCACCTCGGGCACGGTGTTCACGCCGTCGGACCGCCCGTCGGCCGACCCGTCCGGGATCGTTGCGGGCTTCGCCGACGCGGCCGGCGGCTACCTGCCGCTGGTCTGCACGCTGAACGCCAGCCGGGTGCTGGACGCGACCGCCGCGCTGCTCGGGGTGACCCCGGCCGGGCTGTCCGAACTCGCCCTGTCCGCTGCGCCCGGAGCAGACGGCCTGGTGCTGGTGCCCTACCTGGAGGGCGAGCGCACACCGAACCGGCCCCTGGCCGCCGGCTCGCTGCACGGCATGCGGCTGGACACCATGACGCCTGCCCACCTGGCCCGGGCCGCCGTCGAGGGCATGCTCTGCGCGCTGGCCGACGGGCTGGACGCGCTGCTGGCCGAGGGCGTGGTGCCGCGCCGGGTGATCCTGGTGGGCGGCGGGGCGCGGTCGGCCGCGGTGCGCGCCGTCGCGCCGGCGATCTTCGGGGTGCCGGTCGTGGTGCCGCCGCCCGGCGAGTACGTGGCGGACGGCGCGGCCCGGCAGGCGGCCTGGGCCCTGTCTGGCGCACCTGAGCCTCCACAGTGGACGATTGGCTCGGCCGAGACGTACGAGGCCGATGCGGCGCCGGCCGTCCGCCGGCGGTACGCGGAGGCCACCGCGCACGTGCTTGACCGCCTGACCTGACCGGTATCCGCGGGTCGCCGGCATCGTCGCGATGGTCGCGGTCAGGCCGGTGACGATGCACCTGCCACCCCTCGCCGCAGTATGGTCGTGGCGGCGGCCGCCGCCGCGGCGGTCGACCTCATCCTGCTGCCGATCGGGGTGGCCGACCGCGCCCGGGTGCTGCGTCGCGATGCCGGTCCAGTTCGGCGAGGCTGACCGCGGTGGCGGCGACGATGTCCGCGATCCAGCCGTAGTCCAGCGTGTCGGGGGTGTCGGTGGGCCGGTGGTAGTGCGGGTTACGGAACTCGGCGGTGTCCGTGACCTGGATCGCCGGTACCCCGATGTCCCAGAACGGCCGGTGGTCGCTGCGCGCGAAGTGCCTGGTCACCGGCACGAACCGGCCCAGCATCGGCCCGGCGCCCGGTAGGTCCAGCGGATCGCGGGCCAGCATGACCGCGTGCCGGCCGCGCAGGTGTACCAGGCACTCGGCGAGCAACCGCACCGGCCGCTCGGCCGAACGCCGGTACGCCAGCAGGGTGAAGTCCCCCCGCCAGCCGCGCCGGCGCAGCCGCCGATACTGCTGCGGAAACAGCAACGACGCACCGGGCGGCAGCCGCTGGGTACCGGTTTCCGGGCTGAAGTAGCCGATGCATTCAAGCACCACGACGGCGGCGGGCGGATCGTCGTGCATCCGGTCGGCGAGCGCGCGCGAGCCGTGCAGCCCGGACTCCTCCTCGTCAAAGACGACCAGCCGCACACGGTCGCCCAGCCCGAGCGACGGCAGGAGGCGGGCCAGTTCCAGCAGCGCGGCGAGGGCGGAGGCGTTGTCGTCTGCGCCCGCGCTGCCGGGCACGGTGTCCAGGTGCGCGCCGACGATCAACCCGCCCGCGGTCGCTTCGCCGTCGCGGCCGGCCGTGGCCACGAGGTTGACGCCGGCCGTGCCGGTACCGGTGAAGCTGTCCCGGCGCACGTGCCAGCCGGCCGACTCCAGTTCGCGGGTGACGTAGTGCTCGGCCCGATGCATGGCGGCCACCGCGAACCGGCGGCCGCGCGGCTCGTCGAGGCGTTCGACATGCCGGCGCAGCCGCGCCGGTTCGATAGCGTCCCGGACCTTGTCCAGCCGCGCGGCCACGCTCGGCGGCAGAGCGCGGAGCCGCGGTTGCGCCGTCAGCACTGTGATGACCCCTCCCCGGACCTGGTATCTCCGGCATCGAGACGCCGGATCGGATGTGGCCGGGCTCGTGCCCTTCGTCTCCCCAGGCGCGCGGTGGCTGCACAGCACGACCTACGCGGGTACCCACGTCAGCACTCGAAGTGGGGGCGACTCTACCTCGACGAGGCGAATAGCGAGGCGTTCTTCGTGCTCCTGGACCACTGACCGGCCGTTCGCGCGATCCACTATGGCGCCTGTTCCCGGGCCTTCTCGATGATCCCCTGTGCCTCGGCCCGGGCGTCGGCCACGATCCGCTGCGCCTCGCGCGCGGCCTTTGCACGGTGGTCGTCGGCCTGTTTCTCGGCCAGCCGCAGGATCTGCTCGACCCTCGTCCCCAGGCCGGGCAACCCCGGCCGTTCCGCGGCGGGCTCCCGTTTCGGGTCGGCCGGGCTCGCGGGCGCGTCGACCGGCCGGCGTGAACGGCCTGCCAGGGCCATGCCGACACCGACCATCAGCAGAGCCAGACCGGTCCAGGCCGCGGCCGTGTGCAGGTACCCGCCAGCGATGGCACCGAGGCCGAGCCCGGTCAGGAGCATCGCGGCCGACCTGCCCGATGTCTTCATCCGTTCAGCATCGCGTGCCGGGTCAACCCGCCGTGCCCGGTCAACCCGCCGCCGGCTCCGGCGCAACTCCTCGCAAGCTCCTAGCAGATACCTGCCCGGAGGTTCATTGACGCATTTGTGGTCCTCGGCAACAATCGCCAACAGTTGTTACGCCGACGTGTCCGAGGAGTCACCGATGACATCGCGCCGACGCACAGTCCTCACCGTTCTGGCCGTCGTCGCGGTCGTGGCGCCGCCCGCGTCGGCCGCGCACGCCGGGCCGCCCGCCACCCCGGCCGCCGGGGCGCCGGGTGTGATGTCCCGGTTCGACCTGGCTCGCAAGGACTGCGTGGGTACCGCCCGGAACACCACGTCCAAGGTGTGGTTCACGGTCGCGGACGGGGTGCTGTCGGACGTCTACGAGCCGACCATCGACAACACCAACGTGAAGTCCCTGCAGTACGTGGTCACCGACGGCGCGACCTTCACCGACCTGCAGGAGCGGGACACGACGTACACGGTATCGACCGATCGGACCGGGATGTCCTGCACCGTCACCGCGACCAGCGCGGCCCACGGGTACCAGCTGGTGACCACCTACCTCACCGACCCGGCGCGCGACGCCGTCCTGGTACACACCCAGTTGGAGCGCCGCCCCGGTACCCACACCGACGTGGGGCAGCTGCACGTCTACGCGTACCTGGACGCCCACGTCAACGGCAACGGCGGGGGCGGCTCCGACAACGGCGGGGCGGACAGCGGCGTGGTCGACCCGTCGGGTACCGGCGTGATCGGCGACGCCTCGACCGCCAGCCAGGCGGCCAACCGGGACTACGCGGTGCCCACCTTCATGGCCCTGGGCTCGCCGCAGCTCGCGCAGGCCAGCGTCGGGTACGCCGGCAGTGCCTCGGACGGGCTGTCCACACTGGACGCGACGCACAGCCTCGGTACCGTCAACACCAGCGCGCCGGACGGGCACATCGTGCTCACCTCCGCGCTGCACGGGGGCACCTCGTTCGACCTCGCCCTGGGCTTCGGGCGCAGCCAGGCCGAGGCGGTCTCGGTCGCGCAGGCCGCGACCAGCCACCCCTACGGCGCCAGCCTCGCCGCCTACCTGGCCGGCTGGACGCAGTACGACGCGGGACTCAACCGGCCGCCGCTGACCGTGCCCGGCGTCAGCACCGTGCAGGCCTTGCGCGCCTACTACACCAGCGCAAACGTGCTGAAGTCCAGCGAGGACAAGACCTTCCCGGGCGCGATCGTCGCGTCGCTGTCCAGCCCGTGGGGCCAGGCGGTCGCCGCCGGTACCCTCGTCGGCGGCAAGCCGGTCTACTTCGGCTCCTACCGCGAGGTGTTCTCCCGCGACCTCTACGAGGGCTTCACCGGCCTGATGGCCGACGGCGACGTGGCCACCGCGCAGGCGGCCACCCGGTTCCTGTTCCAGCGGCAGCAGTTGCCGACCGGGGAGCTGCCGCGCAACTCGCTGGTCAACGGCAAGGTCGCCCCGGACACCGGAGGTGACCAGCTCGACGAGACGGCGTACCCGATCCTCATGGCCTACCTGTCCGGCCTCGGCGGCGACTCAGCCCTGTGGCGGCAGCACATCAAGCCGGCCGCGGACTTCGTGATCGCGCACGGGCCGTCCTTCGGCGTGGAGCGGTGGGAGGAGCAGTCCGGGTACTCGCCGTCCACCATCGCCGCCGAGATCGCCGGGTTGACGGCCGCCGCCGCCATCGCGACCGGGCAGGGCGACGCCGCCGACGCCGCGGTGTACCAGGCGGTCGCCGACGGGTACCAGCGCAGTGTGGCGGGGTGGACGGTCACCTCGACCGGCCCGTACAGCGCCTCGCCCTACTACCTGCGGCTGTCGCGTACCGGTGACCCCAACGCCGCGATCTCCTACAACCTCGGCAACGGCGTGCAGCCGGACCGGGACCAGCGGGCGGTGGTCGACGGCGGCTTCCAGGAGCTGACCCGGCTCGGCGAACTGTCACCGAACGACGCGGCGTTCCGCAACTCCCTGACCGTGCTGGACAAGCAGATCTCGGTGGCCACCTCGACCGGTACCGGCTACTACCGGTACGGCACCTCGGCCGCGGCCGGCAGCGCGGACGGGTACGGCGACTGCTTCCACCCCAGCCAGTCGACCTGTCCGCTGACGGGACAGCCGTGGCCCACGACCAACACCGGTACCGGTCACCTGTGGCCGGTGCTCTCCGGCGAGCGGGCCGAGTCCGCCCTGCTGACCGGTGACCGGGCCGCCGCCGGTACGCTGCTCGGCTTCATGCTGCGCTCCGCGTCCGGCGACGCGGGCGCCGGCTCCGGGCTGGTACCCGAGCAGGTGTGGGAGGACCCGGACCTGGCCGCGTCGCCGTACGGCAGCGACCCGACGACCGCGTCCATCGGATTCCACAATGGACAACCGGCCGGCTCCGCCTCCCCGCTCACCTGGGCGCAGGCGCAGCAACTGCGGCTGATCGTCGACGCGGGCAGCGGCCGGCTCGTGGACCAGCCGCAGATCGTGGCCGACCGGTACGTGCGGCACGCGCCACCGGCCGCGCTCACGGTCGCCCTGACCTCTCCGGCGCCGAACAGCGTCGTGGGCGGCGACTCCACGACCGTCGCCGGCACCACTGCCCCGGGCGCGCGAGTGAGCATCTCGGCCGTCGACACGGACGTGGCCGGGGCGGGGGCCACCGTCGCGGTCACCGCCGACTCGGGCGGGGCCTTCTCCGCCGTGGTACCCGTCGGCTTCGGTACCAACGTGATCACCGCGGCCGCGACGCTCGGCGGCGCCACGGGCTACGCCCAGGTGGCGGTCGTCGGGGACCTGGTCGGCGGGGTGACCGTGCTGGACACCACCGACCCGGCCGGCGACGACAACGGCCCCGGCAGCTACGCCTACCCGACGTCCTCCGCGTTCACTGCCGGGTCCTTCGACATCACCAGGTTCCAGGTGCTGACCAAGGACGGCGTGGTGTACCTGCGCACGACGCTGCGGACGCTGGAGCCGACGTTCGGCAACCCGATCGGCGCACAGATGCTCGACGTGTACGTGCACACGCCGGGCGCGGCGGCGACCTCCACGGCGGCCGCCTTCCCGCAGCGCAACTACACCATCGCGGCTGCCGACGCCTGGAGCCAACGCCTTGAGATCCAGGGCTGGGCGTCGCCGGTCTGGCTGGACGCGAACGGCGCGGCGCCCGGCGCGGTGACCGCGGTGGTCTCCTCCACCATCACCGACACCATCACGGTCGCCCTGCCGCAGGCGCAGTTCGGCACGCCCGCCTCGGGCTGGTCGTTCGCGGTGGTGCTCACCGGCCAGGACGGCTACTCGCCGGACCAGGCGCGCGGGTTCGCCCCGACACCGCAGGGCTACATGTTCGGCGTCTGCGCGCCGGGCGGCTCGGCGCCGATCTGCTCCGTGGACCCGGCTACCGTCGCCAAGGCAATGGACGTGATCACCCCGGCCGGGGTCAGCCAGGCGACCGAGCTGGACCGCAGCCTCGGACCGGTGGTGATCCGGGCGGTACCGGTACCCTGAGCCGTGATGGCGCTGACCGACCGGCAACTGCTCGCCTGGAGGTTCGCGTCCCAGGGGCTCGCCGGCCGCGCCGATCCGTCCACAGTGGACGCGGCCGGGCGGGTAGCCGGGCTGCAGGCACAGGACACCGGGGCGGTACGGCTGGCCGTGCGCGCCCGGTCGGGGGTACCGACCCTGGAGGCGGTGCGCCGGGACTGCGCGGTGCCCGGCCGGCTCGTGCGCACCTGGCTCGTGCGGGGCACCCTGCACCTGGTACCGGCGGCCGACGCGCGGTGGATGCTGGCGCTGCTCGGGCCGCGCAACGCGGCCGGGGGAGCCCGGCGCCGGGCGCAGCTAGGCCTGGACGACGAGACGTGCCAAGCGGCGGTGGCCGCGCTGCCCGACATCCTGGGCGGGCAGCCGTTGAGCCGGGCGGAACTCGTCGACCGGCTCGCCCGGCGGGGAGTGCGGATCGACGCGACCGGACAGGCCCCGGCGCACCTGGTCGGGTACGCGGCCGCGGTGGGCGTCCTGTGCCGTGGACCGGACCTGGACCGTGACGAGCCCGGGTACGTGCTGCTCGACGCGTGGGCCGGTACCGGTTGGGGGCCCGCCGGAGCCGAGGCGGTGACCGAACTGGCCCGCCGGTACCTGACCGGGTTCGGGCCCGCCTCACCGGCCGACTTCGCCGCCTGGTCTGGGCTTGCGAGCGGGGCGGCGCGGGCGGCGTTCGCGGCGCTCGGCGAGGCGCTGACGCCCGTCGCGCCGGACCTGTTCGTCGCCGCCGGCTCGACTCCGCCGCCCGAGGACCGGCCGCCGGTGGTGCGGCTGCTCGGCGCGTACGACACCTACCTGCTGGGGTACCGCTCCCGGGAGCCGGCGCTGGCGGCCGGGTACGCCAAGCGGATCCAGGCCGGCGGTGGGGTGATCCACCCGGCGGTCGTGGTGGACGGCCGGGTCGTGGGCCGGTGGCGGCTGGAGCGGGCGAGGTCCGGCCGGACCGTCCACATTGAACGGTTCGGCCGGACGCTGGAGAGGCTGACCGACCGGTGCGCCGAGGAGGCGGCGGACCTCGGCCGGTTCCTCGGGGAACCGGTCACGCTCGGCGACCTGTCCTGACCGGCCCCGGCAAGCGGCGGCACGGGACACGCCGAGCCCGCCGGACCGTGGCCGCGGTCCGGCGGGCTCGGTGGTCGTCAGACCTCGATCGCTACCTCGTACACCTCGTCGGCCGGGTGCCCGGCCTCTCGTGTACCCGCTGCACGGCCCCCTTGCCGGGCCCGCTGGACAGGCAGAACACCTTGCCCCACTCCGGGTCCAGCCAGGCCTGCTCGAAGTGGACGCCCTCGGCGCCCTCGTGAGCCACGTCGGCCTCGTGTGCCTGCTTGAGCTGCTCGGCGGTGTCACCGACGAAGCCCTCGTGCACGTCCATGACCTTCGGCATGCTCGTTCCTTCGTGTCTGGCCGATCGGGCCCCTGCATGCCCCGCCGGCCGGTTGATCCTGCGGCCGGAAGCCGCCGGGGACGGGTACCCGGCGGCCTCCAACCAGAGAGGCGTTCCATCCCGTTCCACGGCCGTTCCACCGGCGCCGTGCCGCCTGAATCGCCGATCGGCGGTCAGCTCTGCGGTGCCCGCCACAGCGCGACGGCCAGCACCACCGACCCGATCCCGACAAGCACGCCGTGGCCGATGCGCACGGCCGCCGGCCCGAAGAACTGCGGCAGGTAGAGCGCGAAGCCCGCGCCGAACAGCACACCGGACGCCTTGGCCAGCACGCCCGAGCGCCATACCGCGACGGCCCCGACCACCGCGCCGGCGGCGAGGAGAATCAGTCCGGCGCCGAAGATGGTGATGGCCAGCGGCTGGTACCGGACCGCCTTCACCAGCTCCAGCAGGTCGGTACCGTGCCCGTGCGGCCCGGCGATCGCGTGCAGCCCGAAGTCCTCCGCGCCGTAGTACGGCAGGGTCAGCCCCGTGCCGATCCAGGCGAGCAGCGCGCCGGCCGCCGCCGTCGACTCCGCCCGGGTCGAGGCGATCGCCCGCCGCAGCGCCAGCAGGCCCAGCGGCATCAGGATGAAGCCGACCATGGCGAAGAAGTGCGCCGCCACCCAGGCGTTCGAGGACATCGAGGCGGTCGCGCCGCCCACGGTGTTCTCGTCGTGCCAGGGCCGCACCGCCGGGTACCCGACGAACAGCACGCCGGCCGCCACCAGCGCCAGGGCTCCGGCCCGGATACGGAAAGTGTTGGTGGACAAGGGGTTCCTCCCGTGAGTACCGGCGGCAGTCAGCGCCGGGGCAGCGTGGCCAGGTACATCTGGATGAGGTGCTCGTAGGTCTCGGCGGGGTCCTCGGTGAGGCCGAACCCGCCGCTGGACTCGATGGCGGCGAAGCCGTGGATGATGACCCGAAGCGCCCGTACCGCGTGGATCGCGGCGGGCCCCTGCAGGTCGTAGGCGCGCAGGACGGCGAGGAACACGCCGAGGAAGCGCTCGGCGGCCTCGGTGAGCGCCGGGTCGTGCAGCGGGTCCGGCGGCACCGCCAGGTACCGCGCCGGATGGGCGAGCGCGTAGTCCCGCATGCGCCGCATGAGCGCGACGATGGCCGCGTCGCCGGCGAGCCCCATCACCGCCGCCGTGGCCTCGCCGGTCATCTCCTCCAGTACCCGTACGGCGACCAGCGACCGCAGCTCGCCGAGGCTGGCGACGTGCTTGTAGAGCGAGGGCGGCGCCACCCCGGCGCGGGCCGCGACCGACGACAGCGCCAACGCCTCCTGCCCCTGCCTGTCGATGATGTCGACGGCGATGTCGACCACTGCCCGGGCGCTGAGCCCGGCCCTAGGCACGCGCGCCGCTCGCTTCGTAGCTGCTAATCATAGCCGTAAAGCTAATCGAATTAGCCTCGATCGTCAAGGATGGTCCGCCTCATCGATTCAGTGAACGGCCGGCTGCGACCCGGGTCGCGGCGGAAATCGGGGGTCGGTTCCGGAGCCCGGCCGGCCTCCGCCCAGGCCTGCCGGGTGTTCGGGTTTGTGCCTGCGACAGGGGGTACGGACTGGCTACAGGAAAGGTGGGGGAATGGGAACAATGACAGCGGCCGACCAGAACGTCCGCGCGCCCGGCAGTCCACAGCCGGCGACGCCGGAGACCGGCATGCCGCACGGTATGGGCAAGGTCATGGACAATGCCCGCGCCGCCATGGTGTTCGGCGAGCCGATCACCCAGGACGGCGTGACGGTGATACCGGTGGCCCGGGTGAACACCAAGGGCGGCGGCGGCGGTGGGACGGGGCCGGCACAGGACGGTCAGACCCAGCGCGGAAGGGGCGGCGGCTTCGGTTTGTCCGCCCGCCCGGTGGGTGCATTCGTCATCCGTCAGGGCAAGGTGGCCTGGCGGCCCTCGGTCGACGTCAACAGGATCGTCATGGGCGGTCAGATCGTGGCCGGGTTGGGCATCCTGACCCTGCGCAGCCTACTGAAGCGCCGACGCAGGTAGCCCTGCTGGCGATCTAGTCAGACGGCGTGCCCGCCCGCGCGGCCGCCGTCTCGACCGCGGCCATCAGCAGGTCGATGCCGAACCGGTAGTACTGCTCGATGTCCGGCTCCTGCTCCAGCGTGCGGGCGAACGCCACCACCATGCCGTACTCCGCGGGCGGCAGCTTCTCCATCGCGAGGCGCTTCTGCCGGCGCCACTCCGCGCCCTGCTCGGCGGTCATCGTGGTGGGGCAGCCGGGCTGCGCCGCGACCAGGCCGATGGAGCCCTGCAGCAGGTACGACGCGACCCAGTAGGCCTCGTCGAGCTTGAACCCGCCGCGGGTCAGCAGCTCCAGGGCGTCGTTCGTGGCGCGGCTGAAGCTCGGCGCCTGCTCCTTGTCCACCCCGTGGAACAGGCCCGCGAGGCTCGGGTGCTCGCGCATCACCCCGACCAGGGTCTCGACCATCGCGCGCAGCTGCCGCAGCCACGGGTCGCCCGGGTCCCGGGTGGCCTTCACCCCGGCCAGCACGTGGTCGGCGATGCCGAGCAGCAGCTCGTCCTTGTTCTTGAAGTGCCAGTACAGCGCCATCGGCGTGACCCCGAGCTCCTGGGCCAGGCGCCGGATGGTGACGGCCTCCAGCCCCTCGGTGTCGGCGAGCTTCAGCGCGTGCTCGGCGACGGTCGCTCTGCTGAGCCGGTCGGTACCCACTTGACAACTATACAACGTACAGGGTCTCATGTACTACGTACATGTACGCCGTACAGGTACAACGTATAGCTGCGAGGGGGACTGGGACGTGGGGAACAACCGAAGGTGGGTCGCGTTGGTCGCCGTGGCGCTCGCGACCTTCATGACGTACCTGGACAACAACGTCGTCAACGTCGCGCTGCCGTCGATCCAGCGCGACCTGCACCTGACGATCTCCGGACTGGAGTGGATCGCCAGCGCGTACATCCTGGTGTTCGCCGGGCTGCTGCTGGTCGGCGGCCGGCTGGCCGACGTGTTCGGCATGCGGGTGCTGTTCTACGCCGGCCTGGGCATCTTCACGGCCGCCTCGCTGGCCGCCGGCCTCGCCGGCAGCCAGGAGGTGCTCATCGGCGCGCGGGCCGCGCAGGGGGTCGGCGCCGCGCTGCTCACCCCGACCGCCCTCGCCCTGCTGCCGGTGCTGTTCCCGGATCCGCGCGAGCGCGGGGCGGCGGTCGGCATCTGGGGCGGCGTCGGCGCGCTGGCGCTCGCGGTCGGCCCGCTCGCCGGCGGGTACCTGAGCCAGCACGTGTCGTGGGGCTGGATCTTCCTGATCAACGTACCGATCGGCATCGCCACCACGGTGCTCGCCGCCCTCTCGGTACCGGCCGGTCAGCGCACCGCCCGCCGGGTGGACCTGCCCGGCCTGCTGACCTCGGCGCTGGCCATGTTCGCCCTCACCTACGCGCTGATCGAGGGCGGCCCGAAGGGCTGGACCTCGGCCGGCATCCTCGGCGCCTTCGGGGTCGCCGCCGTGTCGGCCGCCGCGTTCCTGGCGGTGGAGAGCCGGACGGCGGACCCGATGGTGGACCTGTCCTTCTTCCGCATCCGGGAGTTCAGCGGCGGCCTGGTCTCGACGGGCCTGTGGGCCTTCGGGGTCTTCGGCATCTACTTCTTCACCGCCATCTACCTGCAGAACGTTCTCGGCTTCTCGCCCAGCGTCGCCGGTGCCGGCTTCGTACCGATGGCGCTCGTGCTCGCGGTGATCGCGACGCTCGCACCGAGGATCGAGGCGCGCTTCGGCGCAGGTCGCACGGTCGCGGTGGGCCTGGGCCTGATGGCAGTGGCGATCGCCGGGCTGTCGACAGTGGGGGAGGGCTCGTCGTACGCCGATGTGCTGCCCTGGTTCCTGGTCTACGGCCTGGGCGGCGGCCTGTTGATCCCGCTGACGAACGTCATCATCAGCATCATGCCGGCGCAGCGGGCGGGCGTGGCCGCGGGCATGCTGAACGTCTCCCGCGAGGTGTTCGGGCTGCTGGGCATCACGATCCTCGGCGCGATCCTCAACGCCCGGCAGAACGCGGTCACCGGCGCGCCCCTGCACAGGTTCCTCGAGGGGTACCAGTTCGCTCTCGTGATCGCCGCGGTACTGGTCGCCGTCGGGGTACCGGTCAGCCTGTTCACACTAGGCCGGGCGAACCGGCCGGCCGAGATGGCCACTGTGGACGAACAGGTGTTGGAAGCGGTCTGATCCCCAGGGGTGCCCGCCGTCGCCGCGCCTTCGGGCAGCGGTGACGGCGGGCTTTCCATGTGTCCCGGCAGCCACTGGATTCGATCCGTGCGCCCCAGGGTACGGGACCGGACAGACACACAGTCGCATGTCCTGGGCACGGAGGGTCACCGTGCGCAGACAAGGCCCCGGTGCGGTGGTACCCGGGCCGACGGGCACGTGAGGAGGAGGCATGCCCGCCGTCGATGGGTACACGCATGCCTGGCCGCAGCCGGGGGTGTCGGACGAACCGACGGTGCACACCGCACCGGCGTCGGCCACGGTGGCCATCAACCAGTTGGAGCCAGTGCGGGCGGCGGACCCGTGGGACGAGCCACTGTTCGTATCGAAGGCCGCGGGCCCGCGCCCGGAGCGCACCGGCCGGTGGCGTACCGCGGCCTGGCTGGTGCCGGCCGCGGTGATGTCGGTGGTCGGCGGCCTGGGCCTGGCGTGGCCCGGCCTATGGACCGACGAGTTGGCGACCTGGGGAATGGCAGGTGCGCCATGGTCCCAGTTCTGGCCGGTGCTGCGCTGGGTCGACGCGGTCCTAGCGCCCTACTACGTGCTGATGCACCTGTGGTCGACGATCGCCGGCACCTCCGACATCGCGCTGCGGCTCCCGTCGGTGTTCGCGATGATCGGCACCGCCGCGCTCGTGGGCTGGCTCGGTACCCGGCTGGCCTCGCCGCGCCATGGCCTGGCCGCCGGCCTCGTGCTGGCCGTCCTGCCTGCCTCCAGTCGCTTCGCACAGGAGGCACGCCCGTATGCGCTGACCGCGTTCCTCGCCGTCCTGGCCACCTGCCTGCTGGTGCTCGCGCTGGACCGGCCCGCCTGGTGGCGCTTCGGGGTGTACACGCTCGCGGTCGCGCTGCTGGGCGCCATGCATGTCGTCGCGGTGCTGCTGCTGGTGGGGCACTGCTGGCTGGTATTCGCGTGGCGGCGCGGGCTGGCCTGGTGGTGGGTGGCCAGCGCCGCACTCGCGGGGGTGTTACTGCTGCCGCTGCTCTGGCTCGGGTCGGGGCAGCGCCACCAGGTGGCGTACATCCCGCGGGTCGGTCTGGGCACCATCGAACCGACCACCGCCACCCTGTTCGGCAGCCTCGCCGTCGGGATCGCGGTCGTCGTTCTGGCCGCCTTCGCCCTTCCGCTGCGGTGGCCGTCGGCGCTCTACAGCGCCTGGGCCGTGGTACCCGTGGCGGCGCTCGTGGTCGTCTCGCTCGTGGTACCCATGCTCCTGGCCCGGTACCTCGTGTTCACGCTGCCGGCCTGGGCGCTGCTGGCCGGCTTCGCCCTGACGCGGGTACCCGTCCGCTGGGCGGCGGCGGCCGTTGGCCTGCTCGTCCTGCTGGGCCTGCCGGCCCAGGTGGCCATCAGGCGCGGCGACGGCCACGACGAGGCGACAAAGGCCATGGCGTCCATCATCTCGGCGCAGGAACGCCCCGGTGACGTCGCGGTCTACGCCGCCGACGAACCGCGCGGAGGCTGGACGACACGGGACCTTGTGGCGCACTACGTACCCGCCGACCGGCGCCCCCGCGATCCGCTGATGACCCGCCCGCCGCGTACCGACGGCCAACTGCTGGCCGGCGAGTGCCAGGACGTGGCGCGCTGCCTCGGTACCCCGGACCGGGTTTGGGTCGTACGGATGGGGGACCTCTCCGATCCCCTGAGCGGCCTGGGTACCGGCAAGGAAAAGGTGCTGCGCCACGGGTACCACGTGGAGAAGGTGTGGCGGCTGCGCAACGTGACCCTGGCACTGCTGGTCGCCTGAGCGGCACGGAACGAGGAGGAGAGTTCGTTGACGCGCAGGCGCAACATGCGGATCCGGCAGGCGTACGCCGACTGCTACGACGTGGCCGGACCGTTGACGCCGGCCGCCAGTACCGAGCAGCCGGTGCGGTTCCGCTCGGTCGTCTCGGGCCGGGAGCGGCTCGTGCTGACCCTGCTGGTACTGCTCAACGCAGCTACCGCGATCGGGTTCATCGGCTGGCTGCTGCTGCCCTGGCACGTACCGGGCTGGGCGGGCGGGCTGCCCGCGCCGGCACTGGTCGCGTCGCTGGTCGGCTTCATCCTGGTCATCGCCGTCGAGGTGATCCGCCTCGGTCAGAACGTCGCCATGTGGGTCTTCGCCTTCAACGCCAAGGATCCGGTACCGGTCGAGCCGCCCGTCGGGCTTCGGGTGGCGATGCTCACCACCATCGTGCCCAGCCGGGAACCCTTGGAAATACTGGAACGCACGCTGCGGAAGATGCTGCAGATCGCGTACGCCGGGCAGGTCGACGTGTGGGTCCTCGACGAGGGCGACGACCCGCGGGTCAAGGCGCTGGCGCAGCGGCTCGGGGTACGGCACTTCAGCCGGCTGGGACGGCCCGAGTACAACCAGCCGGAGGGCGAGTTCCGCGCGCGTACCAAGGCCGGCAACCACAACGCCTGGCGCGCCGAGCACGAGCGCGAGTACGACGTGGTCGCTCAGATGGACCCGGACCACGTGCCGCTGCCCTGCTTCCTGCAGCGCACCCTCGGGTACTTCCGCGATCCCGACGTCGCTTTCGTTGTGGCGCCACAGGTCTACGGCAACATCTTCGAGAACTGGATCACGCATGGCGCCTCGGTGCAGCAGTACATCTTCAGCGGCGTGGTGGAGCGCGGCGGCAACGGCCTGCACGCGCCGCTGCTGATCGGTACCAACCACCTGTACCGGCCGGCCGCGTGGCAGCAGA
>CAZYCD010000106.1:0-16206 GCA_964645345.1 uncultured Micromonosporaceae bacterium | reverse complement strand
AGGTGGTCAAGCCGAGTCCCCGGCATCTCCCCCGTCCCTTTTGGTCCAGGTCACCCGGCTCCGCCCTGTCCGCGACACCCCGCTGCGGGGGCCTGGTCCTGCTCGTCCCAGACGGTTTCGTTAGCACGGCCGTTAGCATGCCGGGTCTACCGACCGCCGGCGTCGCAGTAAGGGAAACGAGGTGAGGGTCTGTGCTGGTGGAGATCGACGGCCGCGAGGTGCGGACCGAGAGAGACGTTCACATTGTGCTGGACCAGGCGCTCGTCTTCGGGCCTTACTACGGCTGGAACCTGGCCGCGCTATGGGACCGGCTGACCAGGGACGTCCCGCGTCCGGTAAGAGTTGTCTGGTCGCATTGGCCGGTAAGCGAGCGGAACCTCGGCAGCGAGACGTTCAAGAAGATTCGTGACCTCCTGCTGGCCGTCGAGGTTGAGGACCAACAGCTTGGCTACGACGAGCGGTTCGAGTTCGAGCTGCGGTGACCGGCGGCCCCCAACCTTCCGATTATCGGCAACGAGGTCGCTGACGATCTGATGCGAGGTCAGGCGGAGTCTCGGAGCTGTTCTGGGTCCCGTTCGGTCGCCAGGGTTGCTGTACTTGCTGCTGGCATACGTCCGCCTCGCACTCGCGCGGCACCGGGAAGTCAAGTGAGGGACACCGGCCGGAGTTTCGTCCGGGTCGCGGCGTAGATGAAGGGCGCCGCCTCGGTCAGGCATCGCTCGATGTCTCGCCACCGGCACATAATGACCTCGAGCTGGTCGAATACGCTGCGCGCGTCTTCGCCCGTCAGCGCGACCATCCGGGCGCCGTTGTCTCGCACCGCTTCGATCTCCCGGTGATGCTCCTGGATGTGCCGATCTCGGGTGATGATCAGCCACCCGTGTCGTGCGACCTCGGGTATCCACAGGGGGTCCTTAACCGCGGGACTTTGTATTGGACAGGGCGGCCGCTGACGCTTGTGAACGACCGCCCCAGGATCGCCGGGGTAGGTGACATCAGGACGCAATCCGGCGAGCACGTGGCCGACGCCGAGGATATCGGCGTCGATGTAGAACCGGACCTCGGCAGGCTTGACGCGGGTCACGCGGCCGCGCGCTGGGAGTTCTCGTAGCCCAACGCCCAACGGACATCGGTAACCTCGAGCCCGTAGGTCTCGGCGATGTCCTCAACGTCCTCGCCGACGTCGGCCTGCTCCCAGATCGCCTCAGTACTAATTCCTTTGATGGAGGGTCGGCCGAACCGGACGTCAGGTTCGATCCTCACCGGCGACTCAGGGTTGGCGTCCGGTCGCCAAGTCGCGGCGATGTCACCGTCCCAGGTGACGCGTGCGAGGAAGTTCTCGGAAGCGTAGGTCAACACAAGCTGTCCGCTGACCGGTGCGACGAGGTAGAACTCTGGGTCGAGGCCCGCCGCTTCTTGCGCCTCCATCACCAGCTGACGTCCGGCGATGTACGGACGCTTGTGGGCTAGTGGATAGGGCACGCCGAAATCCTGCCGAAGTTGGTCGATGAATGAGCGAAGCTCCGGCATGGGGACGCCGTGGGTCCGGCGGTACTCGCGAAGTAGCCCGGCTTCCACGAACTCCGCCCACGTGACCGACCGTCCGCGGCGGGGCTCCACGCGGATTACCGGCTTATAGGCCTTGCCGCGTCGGTCGCCGCCTTCCAGCCAGTAGTGCAGCGTCGACTGCGGCACGCGCAGCAGCCGGGCTGCTTCCGCCTCCGAGTACATCTCACGATCGAGGATGCTGACCACGTCGCCAGTCTCTCACCCGTTGTCCAGCCCGGCCGGATACCGGGCGCTGTCCGATTGGGAATCGGACCGGACTCGGACCCGCGACCGAGGGACTATCGGCAACGCGGTTGCTGACAGTCGGATACGAGGTCGGGAAGTTTGCGGCGTTCCTCGCGGTCGGGCTCGAGCGTCACCGTTGCTGTACCTCGCTGCTGGCATCCGGGCGGGCCTGTGCCTGGGCCTACTAATTCCGAGTTCGGTTCCAGCGGCGGGGCAACTGGCCGGCGCCCCAGCCACCACGTCCGGTGGTGTCCATCGTCGAGTCTAGGGTCTCGGTCGTCACTGGCCCTCACGACACCCCTGTTGTCCATTGCCGTTAGTACATAGGCTTCCGGTGACTCCGACCGTCGTGTGGAGAGAGGTTCGCTGTGAACAGTCTCGTGTACCTGTCCCACAGCTACCGACCCCGGGACGCGATCATTAACGACTACTTTGTTCGGTTGATGGAGACCGAGGGGCTGATCGCCAGCCTCGATCCGCCATCGACTACCGTGAATTCTGCGAAGTTGGAGCGCCATTTAGGTCAAAGCGACGCTATGATCGCAATTCTTACTACGCGCGACAGCGGGGTCTCCCCACACATTCTGTACGAAATCGCGTTGGGCGTCCGGTCTCGCAAGCCGCTGCTCGTGTTCGTCGAGGATACGCTGCCCGCAGCTATCCTGCCGGAACGTGTGCTCCAACGACGATTCTCGTTTCGGTCGTTCCCTCGGCACGTGCGCGAGCATCGACAGAGCCTCGCGAATCTGCGTGACTATATCGGCGAACCGCCCCCGGCGTACCAGGGGCTTCTCACTCCAAGAACTTGCCTCGTCCTCGGTGGTTCAACCTGGTCTGACTTGCCCCTCGCCGGTGTGATCGACTTCATTGAACGCGAGCGTAGGTATCACGTCGTCACGTCGAGACAGCTAATTGAAGAAATCGGAAAACATCCGCTCGGCTACGACTCCCTCCGCGAGATCGAGCTCGTCGTTGCGTTTGCGGCCCCGACAATGCACCAACTCGACAGCTTCCTGCTTGGACTGGTCCAAGGCATTTGCAAGCCGCTAATCGTATTCGCCTCCGACGAGGCTTTCCCGCCATCCGGCAATGTTCCCGATGAGTACCGTCCGCGCCGGATACCGGTCGGTGCCAACGTCCAGACACTGGCGGCCATGCTTGCCACTGAGTTGGAATTGTATGAGGAGGACTTCCTCGACCTCGACGATGAGGATAGTAAAGATCGTTACATGCGTTTCCTGTTCGATCTTGGTGGGCGCGGTCGGTACGCCGTCCGTACAAGAGCTCAAGGTATGGAGGTCATTATGGGCGACAGATACGACATACACGGGCAGACAGGCGCGATTGGCCCGAACGCCAGCGTGGAGGGTTCGACCTTCAACCAAATCTGGCTGCGCGACGCGGAGCACCTCGACCTGCCGACGCTAACGGAAGAGCTGGGCCGGCTACGCGCCGCCCTTCGGGCCATGGCTACCACACCAGAGCAGGACCAGGTGGTGGCTGAGGTCGGACAAGCCGAGCTGGCAGCCAGGAACGGAAACGGCCCAGGCGCCCTCAGGCATCTGCGCACCGTAGGAAAGTGGGCCCTCGGCGCCGCGACAAGCATGGGAGCGGGTGTCGCTGCCGCCGCAATCAAGTCGGCGATCGGAATCTAGCCGCTATGCCGAGAGCCTTTGAGCGGATGGCGGATCCGCCCCGTTCCTGACAACGAGACGCCCCGGACGGTTCGGGGCTGCCGGCGCGTCTCGGGCGGGAGCCCCTGTCAGAACTGAGGTGATGCCCAGGTGTACGTGGCGTACCGCCAATGCCCAGGGGCGTAGATGGCGATGTTGTCATCGCCGCTGCTGACCACCAGGTGCCCGTCGGGCCTGACGTCAATCTTGGTGGCGTTCTCGTAGTGACCGGGATAGTTCGGATCCGTCAGGTAGACCTCGGCGAAGGTGTGCCCGCGCGGGTCGTAATGGAAATATTGGGCACTCGCAGATCAGTGTCACGTTGAACACCTACGCGCACGTTGCTCCCGAGATCGTAAGGGAGGCGGCCGACCGGATCGAAGGCGCGCTGTGGGGCTAATGGCTGCTCGGTTGGCTGCTTTTGATCTTCAACACGCATCGGGCCCAGGCCATGATCGGCTTGCGAGCCGGGTGACCTGGGCCTTTGTCTGAGCCGCCTCCGAGAATCGAACTCGGGACCTACGCATTACGAGTGCGTCGCTCTGACCGACTGAGCTAAGGCGGCAACCCGAGCAAGTGTACGGTACTGCCGGCCGGCGCCCGTACCGGATACCCTCCGGACCCATGACCGTCGATGATCGGCTGGACACCGAGCCCCGGCCCCGCGACCTGACCCCCCAGCAGCTCGGGTTCAGCCCGCAGCCGCCCGTCGGCTGGCTGCAGCCCGTCCAGCTGTCCGGTACCGCCCTGCGTGTCCTGCTCTCCCACCTGTTCGGTGCCTACCTGGACAAGCGCGAGCTGCAGAACACCCTGCCCGCCCGGATCTACGACGAGGGTGCCGACCGGGACGAGCTGTGGTTCGACTTCGTCGCCGACATCGGCGACGGGTTCGACTCGACCTACACCGTCGCGTACCTGCTGGGCCGGCCGAGCCTGACCGTCGACGGGCACGAGCTGCCCCGCGGGAAGGTCCTCATGATGGGCGGCGACGAGGTGTACCCGACGGCCGGCACCCAGGCGTACGAGGACCGCACCAAGGGGCCGTACAAGGCGTCCCTGCCCTGCGCCGACGACGGCGACCAGCCGCAGATGTACGCGCTGCCCGGCAACCACGACTGGTACGACGGCCTGACCGCCTTCCTGCGGCTGTTCGCCAAGAACGAGACGGACAGCATCGGCGCCTGGGTCAACGCGCAGGCCCGCTCCTATTTCGCCATCTCGCTGCCGCACCGGTGGTGGCTGCTGGCGATCGACACCCAGTTCGGCGCGTACCTGGACGACCCGCAGCTGCGGTACTTCCACGATGTCGCGGCCGGGCTGGGCGCCGGCGACCGGATCATCCTGTGCTCGCCGACCCCGGGCTGGGTCGAGGCGGAGGGCGATCCCAGCGCCTACGACGCCATCGACTACTTCGTGCGCACCGTGCTGGCGCCGACCGGCGCGAGCGTGAAGCTTATGCTCTCCGGCGACCTGCATCACTACGCCCGGTACCAGGGACCCGACCGCGAGCTGATCACGTGCGGGGGCGGCGGAGCCTACCTGTACGCCACGCACCGGTTGCCCGAACAGATTCCGGTACCGCCACCGGCGAGCCGGTCGCGCAAGCAGTCTCCGGTGGAGAACTACACCCTCCGCTCGACGTTCCCGACGAAGGCGCGCTCCCGCCGGTACTCCCTGGGTGTCTTCACCCGCACGGTCGCCCGCAACCCCAGCTTCCTGATGCTGCTCGGTCTGCTGCACACGCTCTACGCGCTGGCTCTGGTCGAGCAGCTCGACCACCCCACCGGCGTGACCCAGCGCCTGTTCTCGATCCCGGTCGCCATCATGGGCGTGCTCATCCTGGCCGGCGCGATGCTGTTCGCCATGCCGCAGAACGGGGTACGGCGACCCAGGCACTGGCTGTTCGGCGCCGGCCACGGGATAGTCCACATTGGACTGGGTACCCTCGGCACCTGGGCCTGGCTGCACCTGCCGTTCATCAACTGGCCCTGGCCGCTGCCGGTGGTCGCCGCGGCAGTGGTGTACCTGCCGGTCTCCGGGTTCCTGGCCACCGAGGTGTTCTGCCTGTACCTGCTGGTCGCCGGCGCCTCGGGAGTCAACCTGAACGAGCTGTTCGCCGGACAGTCCATTATGGACTCGAAGTCGTTCCTGCGGCTGCACTTCGACCGGGACGGCTCGCTGACCATCTACCCGATCGCGATCGACCGGGCCGCCCGGTCCTGGGAGGCGCGGCCGGACGCGGAGCGGGCCAGCGACCCGTGGATCGAGCCCCGCACGCCGATCGCGACCCACCTGGCCGAGCCGCCGATCCGGATCGAATGAGCCGGGTGGTAGGCCGCCCGGCCCGGGGAGTCAGCGGCTCTCGTACGCCTGGCGCGGGCCGCACACCGACGCGCGGCTGCAGGAGCAGCGGGAGCCGTCGGCGTCCATGCGCACCACCACCGCGTCGCGCGGCACGCTGTGCCCGACGACCCGGCCGTCACCGTCCGGTGTGGACACCCGGCTCCCGACCGCCGGTGCGCTCGCCTGGAACCGCTGGTACAGCGGGTGTTCGTATTTAAGGCAACACATCAACCGCCCGCAGGCACCCGAGATGCGCAGCGGGTTGAGCGGCAGATCCTGGTCCTTGGCCATCCGGATGGTCACCGGCTCGAAGTCGGTGAGGAAGGTGGCGCAGCACAGGTCTCGCCCGCAGGAGCCGATCCCGCCCTGAACCCGTGCCGAGTCCCGGGCGGAGAGCTGGCGCAGCTCCACCCGGCAGTGCAGGGTCGCGCCCAGGTCTCGTACCAGGGAGCGGAAGTCCACCCGGTGCGGGGCAGTGAAGTAGATGGTCGTGCGGCCGCCGGAGGTACCGGGGCTCTCGGGTACGTGGTCGACGGCGACGACCTTCATCGGCAGGTCGTGCTCGCGGATGAGGCGCTTGGCGGCCGTCTTCGCCTCCGCCTTCCTGCGGCGGATCAGCTCGTCGCGGCGCAGGTCCTCGTCGGCCGCGAGGCCGGCCACGCGGGGGAAGCCCTCGGTGTCCTCCGATACCCACTGCGGCGCCCACACACACTCGGCGACCTCGGGCCCGTCGTCGGTCGGCACCAGCACCTTGTCGCCGACGGCCATGGTCAGGTCGCCGGGATCAAGGTAATACAACCGGCCATACCGGTTGAAGCTGACCGCGCACAGCATTCCCATTCGGCCACCCTATCTCCGCCGAACGGCCTGTCCAGGGACGACTGCCAGCCGATCTCCAGCTGCCTGCGGTGCTCGGCACGACGACCGCAGAGCGTCCCTGGGCCGGTGGCGCAACTCAGCGTCTCGGCCGCCGCCATCGGTGAGATGGGTCGAGCGCCTCACCCGGTAGGACGCCCATCGATCTCGCGCGCCACGGGCCCCCTCCCGCCTGATCAGCAGAGCGGCACCGGAGGGTAGGGCGGAACGTGCAGGGACCGCCTGTGGCTACCCGGCCGCTGGTACCTGCTCAGCCCCGCCAGAGTGTGAGCATCATCGCCTCGACCGCGATGCGCGGCTTGACGTTCAGCTCGATCGCCTCGCGGCAGGCCAGCACCGCCTCCAGCCGGCGCAGCGTGCTCTCCGCCGTCCAGCGCGCCGCGGCCTGTCCGGCCGTCTCGGCACCGTCCACGTGTACCGGTGCGACCGGTGCGGCGAAGCTGCGGGCGAGCACGTCGCGGTAGAACCCGGCGAGGTCCACGAGGGCGCGGTCCAGGGCGTCGCGCTGCGCGCGGGTGGCCCGGGACCGCTGCCGGCGCTCCAGCTCCTTGACCGCGGCCGACACGCCGCGCGCCGCGGCGGCCGCACCCTTGCCGGTACCCCCAGCTCCGAGCGCCGTCTCCAGCTCGGACCGCTCGCGAACGTCCACATCGGACACCGCGGCGACCGCCTCCGCCTCGGCCGCCTCGATGAGCGCGGAGGCGGCGTCGAAGCAGGCGCCGATCCCGGTCAGCCGGCGCGGCACCGCGAGCACCTTCTCCCGGCGCGCCCGGGCCTGCGGATCGCGTGCCAGCCGCCGGGCCCGGCCTACATGCCCCTGGGCAGCGGCGGCGGCCCAGGCGGCGTCGGCCGGGTCGATGCCGTCCCGTTGGACGAGCACCGATGCGACCGCGTCGGCCGGCGGCTGGCGCAGTGTCACAATGCGGCAGCGGGAGCGGATGGTGACCGAGATGTCGTCAGGGTGGGTGGACGGCGTACACAGCAGGAATACGGTGCGCGGCGGAGGCTCCTCGATCGCCTTCAGCAGCGCGTTGCCGGCCTGCTCGGTGAGGCGGTCGGCGTCCTCGACCAGCAGCACCTGCCAGCGGCCCTGGGTCGGCGCCCCGGCCGCGCGCAGCACGAGGGCGCGCATCTCGCCGACGCCGATGGTCAGCCCTTCGGGTACCACGAACCGCACGTCCGCGTGGGTACCGGCAAGGGTGGTGTGGCACGCCGCGCACTCGCCGCAGCCCTGGTTCTCGCACTGGAGGGCGGCCGCGAACGCGCGGGCCGCGACCGACCGGCCCGAGCCCGGAGGGCCGGTGAAGATCCACGCGTGGGTCATGCCGGTACCGGCCCCGCCGGCGACCACCCCGGCCGCGGCGGCCGCCGCCCGGCGCAGCACGTCGACCGCGTCGCGCTGACCGACCAGCGAGTCGAACACCTTGCTCATGGACGGTTGCTCTCTACCGTCGAGCGGCTCTCCACGGTGGACAGAGGACCCTCCAGCAGGCGGGTCGGGTTCGGCAGGTCCGTGGCCGCCTCGTGGTCGCGCTCGTCGCCGTGCGGCGTACCGCCGTTCGGCCCCTCGGCGATGGGAGCCGGGCGCACCGCCTCCGGCAACAGCATGGCGACCCGGTCGGCGACCATCTCCGCCACCGCTTCCGGAGACCGGCTGGCGTCCAGCACCACGTACCGGCCTGGCTCCGCCGAGGCGAGGTCGAGGAAGGCGTAACGGACGCGCTCGTGGAACGGCAGCGCCTCCGCCTCCAGCCGGTCCACACCCGCCCCGCGGTCGGCCACCCGGCCGAGCCCGATGGCCGGATCGAGGTCCAGCAGCACCACCAGGTCCGGCTTGAGCCCGCCCGTCGCCCACGAGGACAGCCAGCTCACCTCCTCCACCGGCAGTACCCGCCCGGCACCCTGGTACGCCAGCGAGGAGTCGACGTACCGGTCGCTGATGACCACCGCGCCCCGGGCGAGCGCCGGCCGTATCACGGTGGCCACGTGGTGAGCGCGGTCGGCGGCGTACAGCAGCGCCTCGGCCCGCGGGGCGATCGCGCCGGCCTCGGCGGGGTTCCGCTCCAGCAGCAGGCCGCGGATGCGCGCGCCGACCGACGTAGCGCCCGGCTCGCGGGTGACCACCACGTCCCACCCGGCCGTGCGCAGCCGGTCGGCCAGCAGCCGCACCTGCGTGGACTTGCCGGCGCCCTCGCCGCCCTCGAAGACGATGAACCGGCCGACCCGCACGGCATGCTCGGCCAGGGACAGCGGCCGCCCGCGCACCGAGCTGAGCAGGTCGCGCAGCAGCGGGACGCCCTTCTTGTCGTCCATCTGGCGCAGCGCGGTCAGCCCGGCGACGATGCCGAACACACCGGCCGCGAGCAGCAGCAGCCGGGTGGTGGAGATGTTGATTCCGAGGATCCGGCGCGATCCGCCCAGGCCGACCACGAAGGCCGACAGAGACACCGTGAACAGCAGGGTGAGCTGGGTACCGGTCTGGATGAAAGAGAACACCCGGCCCCGGATGTCGTCGCTGACCTCGCGCCCCAGCAGCGTGGTACCGGCGAGGAACGCCATGCCGGCGCCGACCCCGACGCCGATGGCCGCGAACACCGCGATCACCAGGTGCCAGGCGAACGCGAGGATCGCCACGGACAGCGCGGCGAGCACGATGGACAGCCCGAACCAGCGGCGCCGCGACAGGGCGCCGACCAGCCGCGGCCCGGCCACGATACCCAGGGCCAACCCGACGAACAGGAACGCGAACAGGATGTAGAACGTCGAGTCGCCGCCGCCGAGCGAACGGGCGTAGAACTGGGCGGTACCCACGACCACGCCCGCGCCCGCGAACGCGCCGAGGATGCCCAGCACCAGCCCGCGTACCAGCGGTGTCTTGCCTACGTAGGCCCAGCCGCCGATGAACTCGCGCCACAGGTTGGACTGCTTGGCCTGCCGCTCGACCGTCCGGCCGCTGATCTCCTTGATGCCGAAGGTCACGGTCAGCGCGGTGGCCAGGAAGGTCAGCGCGTTGAAGTACAGCGCGAGGTGCGTCGGGTTGACCGCGCTGTGCCCGCTGGACCGGTGCACCGCGTTGACGATCGTGGTGAGCCCGGCCAGGATCGCACCGGCCAGTACCGGCGTGACGCCGTACGTGGTGGCGAGCGTGAGCTGGTTGGCCGACTCCAGCCGGCCGCGCGGCAGCAGGTTGGGTACCGAGGCGTCCTTCGCCGGCCCCCAGGCCATCTGCAGCGTCTCGATCATGAACGTGGCGACCGCGGCCCAGCCGACCACCAGCCGGGAGTCCTTGGTGATCAGGGTGATCCCGGGGATCGAGGCGAACAGCAGGAAGCGGCCGATGTCGCAGACCACCATCGTGTACCGGCGGTCCCAGCGGTCGGCCACGACGCCGGCCAGCGGCCCCATGATCAGGGCTGGGAGCATCCGTACCGCGACCACCGAGCCGAACGCCGCACCCTTGGCGGCCGAGCCGCTGACCTGCTGGCTGGCGAAGATCGACGAGGCGAGCAGGCCCAGCCAGTCGCCGAGGGAGGAGAGCCCGAGCACGAGCCAGAGCCTGCGGAACGGACGGATGCGGAGGATGGCCTTGAGTCCGGCGCCACCCGACAGGTCGACGGGTGACTCCCCGGCGGGGGTCGACTGCCTGCCGGCCGCCTCCGCCGGCGGCGGCGTGGGCCGCCCTCGCGGCTCGGACGTCGTAGCGATGGCCGTTACCTCCGCGCGTACCCGGCTGTCAAGCGGCAGCCCCCGTTTTGCCTTCACTCTAGCCGCGCTTCCGATCACCGACCGGGCGGCGCGGCCGCTCCCATTACGCGAGAGTGTTTCGCATTCCGCATGGAGCGACTAGCGTGATTGCTGTGTCCAGCGTCGCAGCCAACCGCCTTGCCCTGCGGGAACGACTCGACCGCGCGACCGCGGCGATCGATCCACCGTTCGCAGCGGTCGACCTGGACGCCTTCGATGCCAACGGTAAGGCACTGACGGGGCGGGCCTGCGGGAAGCCCCTCCGGGTAGCCAGCAAATCCCTGCGCTGCCGGGAACTGCTGCGCCGGATCCTGGCCACGCCCGGCTGGCGGGGGGTGATGGCGTTCACCCTGCCGGAGGCGATCTGGCTGGTCCGCAGCGGCGTCAGCGACGACGTCCTCGTCGGGTACCCGACGGCGGACCGTGCTGCCCTGTGCGAGCTGGCGCGCGATCCCGAGCTGGCCCGGGCGATCACGATCATGGTCGACTCCACGGCGCAGGTCGACTTCGTCGACGAGACGGTCGCCGCCGACCGCACCGACGAGACCGACCTGCGGCTGTGCCTCGACCTCGACGCGTCATGGCGGCTGGCCGCCGGTCGGCTGCACGTGGGCGTGCGGCGTTCGCCGGTACACACGCCCGAGCAGGCCGCCGAGCTGGCCGCGCGGCTCGCCTCCCGCCCCGGGTACCGGCTGGTGGGGCTGATGTCCTACGAGGCGCAGATCGCCGGGCTGGGCGACGCCCCCGCGGGCCGGTCGCTGCGCGGCGCCGCGATCCGGGCGATGCAGCGCCGCTCCCGCGCCGAGCTGGCCGACCGGCGGGCGGCCGCGGTCGAGGCGGTGCGCCGCCACGCCGACCTGGAGTTCGTCAACGCCGGCGGTACCGGCAGCGTCGCGCAGACCGCCGCCGAGTCCGCGGTGACCGAGGTGACTGCCGGCTCCGGCCTGTACGGGCCGGCGCTGTTCGACGACTACCGCGCCTGGCGGCCCGAGCCGGCCGCATTCTTCGCGCTGTCCGTGGTCCGCCGGCCCGCGCCCGGCATCGCGACCGTCCTGGGCGGCGGCTGGATCGCGTCCGGCGAGACCAGCAGGATGCGCCAGCCCAAGCCCTGGCTGCCCGCCGGGCTCAGGCTGCTGCTCGCCGAAGGTGCGGGCGAGGTGCAGACCCCGGTGGCCGGTCCGGCCGCGGACGCGCTGCGCGTCGGCGACCGGGTCTGGCTGCGCCACGCCAAGGCCGGCGAACTGTGCGAGCACGTGGACACGCTGCATCTGGTCTCCGGCGACACGCTGGTCGGCGAGGCGCCCACCTACCGGGGTGAGTGCCGTGCCTTCCTCTGACCGGTCGGCGGCTACCTCGCGATGGTGTTGACGTGACGGTGCAGGTAGTCCCGGATCAGGGTCTTGGCCTCGGCCAGTACCTCCGGGTCGCCCTCGGGGTCGCGCCGGAAGGCCAGCTTGATCAACGCATCCCCGGCCTCGACCGCGATGGCCAGTGCGAAGTCGAGCCGCGGCCCAGCCGCCGCACCGAAGTGGTTGACCAGCAGGCCGGCCAGGCGCTCCGCGATGATCGTGTTGTTGTCCCGCTCGGCGTCGAGCAGGTGCACGTCGACCACGTCGCCGAAGTGCAGGGTGCGGAAGCCGGGGACATTGCGGTGCATGTCGATGTACTCGTCGATGCCGGCGTCAACCACCTCCCACCAGTGGCCGAACCGGGCCGCCGCGAACCGGGCGGTGATCCGCTCCAGGTAGGCCTCGAGGTTGCGCTGGGTCAGTGCCTGCACGATGGCCCGCTTGTCGGGGAAGAACTGGTACACCGACCCGATCGCGACGCCGGCCCGCTCGGCCAGCATGGTCGTGGTCAGCGCCTCGTAGCCGACCTGGTCGACCAGCTCGGCGCAGGCGTCCAGCATCCGCCGGACCCGGGCGACGCTTCGCCCCTGCACTGGCACCCGGCGCAGCGGGCGGGTGGAGGCCTGAGTCGTCACGGCGTCCGGGACTCCTTCCTCACCACCGCGGGCGTTGTGCGCCCGCTCGCGTCAAATCTACCCAAAGCTACGTCCACACCGGGGCTCCGAGCCGGCTCTGTCCGGCTTTGGACACCCTCCCACGAGAGGTGAGCTGATGGCTGAGGTTCCCGATGTGCGGGCATGGAGCAACTGGGCGGGCAATCAGCGGGTGGACGCTACCCGGGTGGTACGGCCGGCCAGTACCGACGAGGTTTCCGCGGCGGTACGGGCGGCGGCCGCGGACGGGCTGACTGTCAAGCCGGTCGGCGCCGGGCACTCCTTCACCGCGGCCGCCGCGACCGGCGGGGTGCGGCTGGAGCTCGACCGGCTCGCCGCAGCGGTACGGGTCGACCGCGACAGCCGGCAGGTCACCGTCCAGGCCGGCATGCGGCTTCGCGAGCTCAACCGGGTACTGGCGGGCGAGGGGCTGGCCATGCCGAACCTCGGCGACATCGACGTGCAGACCATCTCCGGGGCCATCTCGACCGGTACCCACGGCACCGGCGCCACGCTCGGCTGCCTGTCCACCTTCGTCACCGCGCTGACCCTGGTAACCGGGGACGGCTCCGTGCTGCACTGCTCGGCCGCCGAGAACCCCGAGGTGTTCGCCGCCGCCCGGGTCGGGCTCGGCGCCGTCGGCGTGCTGACCGAGGTGACCCTGCAGTGCGTCGACGCCTTCGTGCTGCGCGCCGAGGAGCGCCCCGAGCGGCTGGCCGACGTGTTCTCCCGGCTGACCGAGCACGTCGAGGGCAACGAGCATTTCGAGCTGTACTGGTTCCCTTATACCGACCGGGTGCAGACCAAGTGCAACAACCGGGTGCCGGCGGCCGACCAGCCGCTGGGCCGGTTCCGGGGCTGGCTGGACGACGAGTTCCTGTCCAACACGGTGTTCGGGGTGGCCTGCCGGGTCGGCCGCTCGGTACCGGCCCTGGTACCGAGAATCGCCGCGATCGAGGCGCGCGCCCTGTCGGCCCGGGTCTACACGGCCCCCTCCCACGAGGTGTTCTGCACCCCACGCAGGGTCCGCTTCGTGGAGATGGAGTACGGGCTGCCCCGCGAGGCGCTGCCCGAGGCGTTCGCCGGCCTTAGGTCCATTGTGGACAGTCTCCCGTTCAAGGTGATCTTCCCGGTCGAGGTGCGGTTCACCGCGGGGGACGACGTGTGGCTGTCGCACGGGTACGGGCGGGACAGCGCGTACGTCGCCATCCACCAGTACGTCGGCATGCCGTACGAGCCCTACTTCCAGGCGTTCGAGAAGGTCGCCCGGGGACTCGGCGGCCGCCCACACTGGGGCAAGATGCACTGGCGTACCCGCGACGACCTGCGCCCGGCGTACCCGCGGTTCGACGACTACCTGGCGGTACGCGACCGGTTGGATCCGCAGCGGGTGTTCGGCAACGGGTACACCGAAAGGGTCCTGGGCAGTTGACGGGAATCACAGCGTAACCGGAGGGAACTCCGGTTACGCTGGAGCCATGACGGCTCCCGCATTCTTCGACGACTCCACCGAGGTGGACATCGCCGACTCCCTGCCCACGGCCACGCCGCTGCGGGGCACCGTGGCCCTGGTCACCGGCGCCTCCAGCGGCATCGGCGCGGCCACAGCCGGCGTGCTCGCCGCCCGCGGCGCCCACGTGGCGCTGGTCGCCCGGCGCAAGGACCGGCTGGACGCGCTGGCGGCGGCGATCCGCGAACGGGGCGGTACCGCGCTCGTCCTCGAGTCCGACATCACCGACGAGCGGCAGGCCGGCGACGCGATCGAGGCGACGGTCGCCGAGTTCGGCCGGCTCGACACCCTGGTCAACAACGCCGGCGTCATGCTGCTCGGGCCGGCGGTCGGCGCGCCGCTGTCGGAGTGGCAGCGGATGGTCGAGCTCAACGTGCTCGGCCTGCTGTACTGCGCCCACGCGGCCCTGCCGCACCTGCTCAAGGCCGCGCAGGACAGCCCGCGCCGGGTGGCCGACATGGTCAACATCAGCTCGGTGGCCGGCCGGGTCGCGCGCTCCGGCCGGGGCGTCTACAACCTGACCAAGCACGGCATCGGGGCGTTCAGCGAGGCGCTGCGCCAGGAGGTCACCAGGCAGCACGTACGCGTCTCGCTGGTCGAGCCGGGCGCGGTCGCGACCGAACTGGTGGGCCACAACCGGCCCGAGGTCATCGAGGTCATGCGCGGGCAGGTCACCGGGGTCGAGCCCATGCAGGCGGGCGACATCGCCGACGCGGTCGCCTACATCGTGACGCGGCCGAGGCACGTGGCGGTCAACGAGATGCTGATCCGCCCCACCGAGCAGGAGTAGCGCGCCGCCGGCCCGCTCGGGCCGGCGGTTCCGCTCAGGTCGCCTTGTGCGGCGCCGCCTTCTTGGCCGGGGCCTTCTTGGCGGCCGTGGTCTTCTTGGCCGTGGTCGCCTTCTTCGCCGCCGTGGCCTTCTTGGCGTCGGTGGTACCGGTCTTCTTCGCCGGCGCCTTCTTGGCCGCGGCCTTCTTGCGCGGAGCGGCCGGACCCTTCGCCCGCTTCTCGGCGAGCATCTCCGAGCCCTGCTCGATGGACAGCGACTCCGGGGTCTGACCGCGGCGCAGCGAGGCGTTGGTCTCCCCGTCGGTGACGTACGGGCCGAACCGCCCGTCCTTGATGACCAGCGGCTTGTCCGTCAGCGGGTCGACGCCCAGCTCGCGCAGCGGTGGCGCGGCCGGCCGGCGCTGGCGGGTCTTCGGAGCGGCCAGCAGGGCCAGCGCGTCCTCGATGGTCACCGTGAACAGCTTGTCCTCGGAGTCCAGCGACCGGAAGTCGTCGCCGCGCTTCACGTACGGCCCGTACCGGCCGGCGCCCGCGAACACCTCGGCACCCTCCGGATCCCGGCCCACGAGGCGCGGCAGGGACAGCACCTTCAGCGCGTCCGCGAGCGAGACCGAGTCCGGCGACATGGTGCGCAGCAGCGAGGCGTTGCGCTCGCCGCTGGACACATAGGGACCGAACCTGCCCGACTTGACCACCACCGGCTCGCCGGTCTCCGGGTGCTCGCCGAGCTTGCGCTCGCCGCCGCCGCCGAGGAACAGCTCGTCGACCTTCTCCGGGGTCAGCTCATCGGGGGCCAGGCCCTCGGGCAGCGCCGTGCGGTTGTCCTCGCCGGGCTCCTCACCGGGCAGCGTGCGCTGCAGGTACGGCCCGTACCGGCCGACCCGTACCACCACGTCGCGGCCGGAGTCGTCGGCGAACAGCGGGATCGAGTTGACGCCCCGGGCGTCGATCTCGCCGAGGTTCTCGGTGACCATCTTCTTCAGGCCGCCGGCCCGGGCGATCGAGCCCTCCTCGCCGATACCGCCGCCGAAGTAGAACGCGGTCAGGAAGTCCACCGCGGACGCCTCGCCGTCGGCGATGTCGTCCAGCTCGTCCTCCATGGACGCGGTGAAGTGGTAGTCCACCAGCCGGGGGAAGTGGCCCTCCAGCAGGTTGGTCACGGCGAAGGCGGTGAACGACGGGATGAGCGCCTGTCCTCGCTTGAACACGTACCCGCGGTCCTGGATGGTCGCCATGATGCTGGCGTACGTGGACGGCCGGCCGATGCCCAGCTCCTCCAGCGCCTTGACCAGCGACGCCTCGGTGTACCGGGCTGGCGGCTGGGTGGTGTGCCCGACCGGGGCCAGCCGCTCGGCGTTGAGCCCCTGGTCCTTGACCAGGTTGGGCAGCCGCCGCTCGGCGTCTTCGGCCTCGGCGTCCTCGTCGTCGCTGGACTCCACGTAGGCGCGCAGGAAGCCGGGGTCGGTGATCGTCTT
>CAZYCD010000105.1:0-16484 GCA_964645345.1 uncultured Micromonosporaceae bacterium | reverse complement strand
TGATGTGGTACATCAGCGGGTTGGTCATCGACGGGTCGTCGCCCTCGTTGTGCCCCCGGCGCCGGTAGCAGACGAGGTCGATGACGACATCCTTGTTGAACGCCTGCCGGTACTCGAAGGCGAGCCGGGCCACCCGGACCACGGCCTCGGGGTCGTCGCCGTTGACGTGGAAGATGGGGGCCTGGATCATCCGGGCCACGTCCGTCGAGTACAGGCTGGAACGGCTGTACTCCGGGGCGGTGGTGAAGCCGACCTGGTTGTTGACGACCACGTGCACCGTGCCACCCGTGCGGTACCCGCGCAGTTGGGACAGGTTCAGCGTCTCGGCCACCACGCCCTGGCCGGCGAATGCGGCGTCGCCGTGTACCGCGACGGCCAGCACGGTGTACCCCTCGAGCTTGAGGTCGATCCGGTCCTGCTTGGCCCGGACGATGCCCTCCAGCACCGGGTCCACGGCCTCCAGATGGGACGGGTTGGCCACCACGGACACCGTGATGGCGTGCTCCTCGTCCGGGGTGCTGAACTTGCCGACCTGGCCCAGGTGGTACTTGACGTCGCCGGAGCCCTGGGCGCTCTTGGGGTCGAGGTGCCCCTCGAACTCGGAGAAGATCTTCTCGTACGGCTTGCCCACGATGTTGGCCAGCACGTTGAGCCGGCCGCGGTGGGCCATGCCGATGACGACCTCGTCAAGCCCGCCCCGGGCGGAGTCCGACAGGATCTCGTCCAGCAGCGGGATCAGGCTCTCGCCGCCCTCCAGGGAGAAGCGCCGCTGGCCGACGAACTTGGTCTGCAGGAAGGTCTCGAACGCCTCGGCCGCGTTGAGCCGGGACAGGATGTGCTTCTGCTCCTCGGGGCTCGGCTTCTCGTACTTGCGCTCGACCCGCTCCTGGATCCAGCGCCGCTCCTCGGGGTCCATGATGTGCATGTACTCGACGCCGACCCGGCGGCAGTACGAGTCGCGCAGTACACCGAGCACGTCGCGCAGCTTCATCTTCTGCTTGCCGGCGAAGCCGCCGACCGGGAAGACGCGGTCCAGGTCCCACAGGGTCAGCCCGTGCTCGAGGACGTCGAGGTCCGGGTGGCGGCGGATGTGGAACTCCAGCGGGTCGGTGTCGGCCATCAGGTGGCCGCGGACCCGGTACGCGTGGATCAGTTCGATGATCCGGGCGGGCTTCTCGATCTGCCCCTCGGACGTGTGCGCCACGTCCCGTACCCACCGGACCGGCTCGTACGGGATGCGCAGGGCGGTGAAGATGTCGTCGAAGAAGCCGTGCTCGCCGAGCAGCAGCTCGTGGATGACCTTGAGGAACTCGCCGGACTGGGCGCCCTGGATGATCCGGTGGTCGTACGTCGAGGTCAGCGTGATGATCTTGCTGACCGCCGCGTTTGCCAGCGCCTCGTCGGACATGCCGGAGTACTCGGCCGGGTACTCCATGGCGCCGACACCGATGATCGCGCCCTGACCGGCCAGCAGCCGGGGCATGGAGTGCACGGTGCCGATCCCGCCCGGGTTGGTCAGCGAGATGGTGGTACCGGCGTAGTCGTCCATGGTCAGCTCGTTGCGCCGGGCCCGGCGGATGATGTCCTCGTACCCCTGCCAGAACTGGCGGAAGTCCATGGCCTCGCACGCCTTGATGCTCGGTACCACCAGGGTGCGGGAGCCGTCCGGGCGGGCGAGGTCGATCGCGATGCCCAGGTTGACGTGCTCGGGCGCGACCAGGGCCGGCTTGCCGTCGACCTCGGTGAACGAGTTGTTCATCTCGGGGTGCGCGGCCAGCGCCTTGACCAGTGCGTAGCCGATCAGGTGCGTGAAGCTGACCTTCCCGCCACGCCCGCGGGCGAGGTGGTTGTTGATGACGATCCGGTTGTCCGCGAGCAGCTTCGCCGGTACCGCCCGGACGCTGGTCGCCGTCGGTACCGTCAGCGACTGGTCCATGTTGGCGACGATCCGGGCCGCGACCCCGCGCAGCACGGTGGTGTGCGCGCCCGAGGCGGCGTTGGTCTGCGCGGCGGCGGAGGGCGGGGCGGCCTTGGCCGGAACGGGCTTGGCGGCGGTGGCCTGCCGGGCCGGGGTGGTCGGCTTCTCGGCCGGCTCGGCCTTCGCGGGCGCCGGCTTCGCGGCGGCCTTCGCCGCGGGCGCCTTCGGCTCGGTGACGGCCGGCTGGCCGGTCGCCGGTGCGGCCGTAGCGGCGGGTGGTGTGGGCTCGGCGGCTCCGGTCGGTTCGGGCGCCGGCTTGTAGTCGGCGAAGAAGTCGTGCCACGCGGGATCCACGCTCGCCGGGTCGGCGAGGTACCGCTGGTACATGTCCTCGACGATCCACTCATTCGGCCCGAAATCGGCCAGCGGATTCTCCTGCGATGCCTGTTGAGTCGACACTGCCGCTCTCTCGTTTCTCCACGAGCTTCGTTGACCTGAAGGTGTCCTCAGGCTACGCGGTCAAGCATCTGTCGAGTCACCCGGCTTCGTCCCGTGTCGCGCCTCACAGGAACCCTTCCGTAAAGAACTCGGGGCCCGCCGTCACCGGCGGGCCCCGAGTGCCTGGCCCGCCGTCACCGGCAGGCCCCGAGTGCCTACGAGATGTCGCGCCGGCGGGTCAGCCAGACGCCGAAGGCGCCGGTTATCAGCGCGTACCCGATGAGCACGGCCGCGCCCACCCACTGGGGCGGAGCGTGCTCGAAGGCCCGGCCCGGCGTGATCATCACGGTGGATGCCACCGCCGGAGCGATCACCTGGGCGGTCAGCACCCAGTCGTGCGGGTAGGCGGCGTGGATCAGGTTGAAGATCACTAGCACGGCGGCGAAGCCGAGCAGGTAGAGGGCCATCCCGGTGATCACTGAGCCGATCTGACTGCGGATCAGCGTGCCCAGGCCGAGTCCGAAGATCGCCCAAACGGCGAAGGCCAGGAGGTTGAGCAGCACCGACTGGACCACGGTCCATTGGGTGATGCTGACCGACACCTTCTGGCTGTGCAGGTAGATCGGCGTGGCGATCGCATCCAGCACGGTGGCGACCAGCCAGAACAGCGCCCCGAACAGCAGCGCGGCGACCGCCTTGGCCAGGATGACCGCCGTGCGGTGCGGGTTGGTCATGAAGGTGGTCGTGGCGGTCTGGTGGAAGAACTCGTTGGTCACCACCAGGATTCCGATGATCATCGCGAAGAGCAGGCCGAAGAACTGGCCCGAGGTCATCATGTCGGCCGCGATCTTGGCCAGCCCGGCCGGCGTGTGGGCAGCGGCCACCCGGGCGGCAACCTCGGCCCGCTGGCCCTCGGGAATCGATCCCATCGGCGGCTGGAGGTCGTTGTAGTGGTGGCCGAATGCGTTCACCGTGAACGCGAGTGCGGTCACCACGACCATCCCGATGACAAAGAGCCACCAGGTGTTGGTGGTGCGGATCTTCATGATCTCGGCGCGGATCAGCCGCAGGCCACCCGGACCGGTGTGCTGCTGCCGCGCGAGCGGGGGACTGTCCAGGATGGTCATCGGATGCTCGCCTTTCCCTTGGTCAGCTCCAGGAACACCGCTTCCAGGTCGGGCCGGTCGGCGACCAGTTCATGCAGCTCGACGCCGGCTCGCAGCGCCGCGGCACCGACCGCCGGCGCCTCGACCCCGGACACCAGCAGGATGCCGTCGTCGCCGGTCTCCACGGTGGCCGCCCCGTCCAGCGCCGCGATCAGCTTGTCGGCGTCCGGCGTGCGTACCCGCACCCGCCCGGACTGGGCCATCGAGTCGAGTACCTCGGTGACCGTGCCCTGCCTGACCAGCTTGCCGGCCGCGATGATCACGATGTCGTCGGCGAGCAGTTCCATCTCGGACAGCAGGTGGCTGGAGACGAGGATGGTGCGGCCCTGCGACGCGAGCAGCTTCAGCAGGTCACGCATCCAGCGGATGCCCTCCGGGTCGAGCCCGTTGGCCGGCTCGTCGAGGATCAGCACCTGCGGATCGCCGATCAGCGCGGCCGCGATGCCCAGCCGCTGGCGCATGCCCAGCGAGTACCCCTTGAACTTGCGCTTGCCGGCGGCGCTGATGCCGACCAGGGCGAGCACCTCGTCGGCCCGGGTCAACGGGATGCCGGCCGACTGGCAGATCACCCGCAGGTGGTTGCGGCCTGTGCGGCCCTTGTGCGCGCTGCTGGCCTCCAGCACCGCGCCCACATGCCGGATCGGGTCGTGCAGGTCGGCGTAGCGAACGCCGCCGATCGTCGCGGTGCCGCTGGTCGGCCGGACCAGGTTGAGCAGCATCCGCAGGGTGGTCGTCTTGCCGGCGCCGTTCGGGCCCAGGAAGCCGGTGACTCGGCCCGGCCGCACCGTGAAGGACAGGTCGTCGACCGCGCGGACCGTGTTGTAGACCTTGCTCAGGTTGGAGATGACTATCTCGCCGTTTCGGTCCGGCACGTTGGCCGCCCCGGCAGGCTGGCGTTCATCCGCCATAAGGTTCCTCCCGCTCTTGTCGCCGACCAGGGTGCCAGACGCAGGCCACCCGCGTGGACATCGGGATCACGCGGGCCGGTCGGACCTGCGGATGACGTTCTTCAGGCCGGACCACGTCTCGTCGATCGCCGCCACCTTCACGTCCACCCTGCCGTTGGCCAGCGCGTGCCCGCGGACCACGTTCTCGTCCAGGTCGGTGGCCACCCCGGAGGCCCGCTTCGGCCAGGCGATCCACAGGGCGCCGGCCGTCGTCGTGCGCGCGTGCATCACCGGCCACCTGCGCTCCAACTGGGCCCGGTCGCGGCAGAAGCAGAGGATCACGTCGTACGGGCCGTCCCCGCTGCGGTGCGAGGCGATTACGTCAGAGGGAAGATCATCGATGGTGAAGCCCTTCGGTGCACCGTCCAGCAGCAGCGCGCTGCCTGGGGCGATGCCCAGCTTGCGGGCGAGCGGGGTGCCTGAGTAGCCGGCCACAGTCGTTCACCAGGAATCCACGTCGGCGCTAGGTCGTCGTTCATCGTCTCGGTATGCCGGCAACCTACACAGTCGCTATGACAGTACTTGCCGTGAGCGCCCCGAGGGCCGGTTCCGCACGGTACACGCTGCGGATCGCGGCCGACGGGGCGGAGGTTGAGGCCGCCGGGCGGCTGCGGTACCGGGTGTTCGCCGAAGAACTCGGCGCGACCCTGCACACCACGACCCCCGGCCTGGACCGTGACGAGTTCGACCGGTACTGCGACCACCTGATCGTGGTCGATGACGGGAGCGGTGAGGTGGTCGGCACGTACCGCATGCTGCCGCCCGGCCGCACGCAGCGGCGCTACTCCGCCGGCGAGTTCGACATCTCCTCGCACTCGGCGCTGGCCGCCGACGTCGTCGAGACCGGCCGGTCCTGCGTGCACCCCGACCACCGCGATGGCGCGGTCATCAACCTGATGTGGGCCGGGATCGCCCGGTACATGCACCTGAGCGGGCACCGCTGGCTGGCGGGCTGCGCCTCGGTCGGGCTCGACGACGGCGGCGACATCGCGGCCGGGGTCTGGGACCTGGCCCAGCGCAAGCACCTGGCGCCGGAGCACCTGCGGGTGACGCCGCACAACCCGTGGCCAGTACGGCCCGCTCCGCAGCACCGGGTCGCCGTCCCGCCGCTGCTACGCGGGTACCTGCGGCTGGGCGCCTGGGTCTGCGGCGCACCGGCCTTCGACCCGGACTTCGGCTGCGCCGACTTCTACGTGCTGCTCGGGCTGGACCAGATGGACCAGCGGTACCTGCGGCACTTCCTGGGTGACACGCCGTGAACCCGCCGGTCGCGGAGAGCCTGACCGGCGCCGACGACGACATCTGGCAGCCGCGGTCGGGGTGCGGCGCGCAGTGCATCGCCGACGACGAGCCGGGTCCGAGGGTCGGGCTGCCGCTGCGGGTGGGCCGGCTGGTCGCCCTGGTCGCGGTCATGCTGGGCGCGGCGGCGGCGCTGCCCGTCCTGCCGCTGCTGACCGCCCACCGCCGGGCCATGGTCGTCCGCGGCGTGTCCTGCGGCGTCCTGCGCGCCCTCGGCATCCGGCTCGAGCAGCGCGGTGCCGGCCTGGACCGACGCGGGCCGGGCAGCCTGGTGGTCCTCAACCACGTCTCCTGGCTGGACATCGTGGTGCTGCTCGCGGTCGGGCGCAGTCGCATCGTGGCCAAGACCGAGGTGCGCGCGTGGCCGGTGGTCGGGCTGATAGCGCGGTACGTGGGAACGATCTTCGTGGACCGGTCGCGACCGATGACCCTGCCGGACGCCGTGTCCGAGGTGCGCCGGGCGCTGGCCGCGGGCCAGGCCGTCTCGTTCTTCCCGGAGGGCACGACATCGTGCGGCCGGACGGTACGGCGATTCCGTCCGGCGTTCTTCCAGGCGGCCGTGGACACCGGCGCCCCGCTGGTACCCGTGACCCTGCGCTTCGCGCAGGCAGGTCAGGGGCGCACCTCGTCGGCCGCGTTCATCGGCGACGACACGCTGCTCGACTCGCTCGGGCGCATCGTCGGCCTGCGCGACCTGACCATCTCGGTCTCCTACGGCGCGACGATCTACCCGGCGCCGGGCGCCACCCGTCGGGTACTGGCCCGGGTGGCGGCCAGGGCGGTCGGCGCCAGCGAGCCATCGACCGGTACCGAACGGCGGATCACGGTCACGCTGCCGGCGCCGCGCGCCGTCCCCGACCCGGAGCCCGTCGTCCCGCAGTTCGTTGTCCCGCAGTTCGTCGCCCCGCAGTTGTGTGCCGAGCCGGCCGCCGCCGGGGTGCTGTCCGCGCCCGAGCCGCTGCCCGGCCCCGGAGCACTGCCGCAACCGGCGGCGCTGCCGCAAGCCGGCGCACTGCCACAACCCGGGGCGTTACCCGAAGCCGGAGTGCTGCGGCCGGCCGCCTAGGTCCCGGACGCCAATGGCCCGGACCGTCCCCCTCGCCCGGTCCGGGCCGTCCCCCGTTTGACGCCCCCGCTCGCTGGCGTCCGATCGCCTCGTCGCGCCCTCGCGCCGCCGCCAGCCTATCGCGATGTATCGCGTAAGTGATACGATACATCGCGATAGGCAGAGCGCGTCAAGACGTAACGCGACATGGCTCAGGACGTAGGCTCGGCACGGAGGAGATGGCGATGGCATCCTGGACGATCACCGAGCCTCGGCGGCTCGACATCGAGGACGAGGTGACCCGGCTCGACGTGTCGCTCATCGCCGGCCGGCTGAGCGTGGTCGGTACCGACGGCCCCGCCCGGGTGGAGATCAGTACCGCGAGCGAGTTCAAGCTGAACGTGGGCGTGGCCGACGGCCTGCTGTCGGTACACCACGACATGCCGCGCTCCTGGCCGGGCGCGCTCCAGCCGGTCTGGTGGTGGCTCAACGGCAGGCGCCGGTTCGCCGCCGACGTGTCCATCGCGATCCCGTACCAGACGCCCACCCGGCTGCGGATCGGCTCCGGCTCGGTGGTCGCCTCGACCGTGCACGCCGACCTCACCGTGGACTGCGCCAGCGGCCGGACCACGCTGCTCGGCGTCGACGGTCGGCTCAAGGCGACCGTGGTGTCCGGCCCGATCGAGGCGCTCGGGTGCGCCGGTGACATCGCGCTGGAGACCGTGTCCGGGGAGATCACGGTCGCCGATACCGCGGCGCACCGGCTGTCCGCGAAGACCATCTCCGGGGCGCTGACCGCCGACCTGGACAACCCGCCGCACGACAGCGAGATCAACCTGGAGACGATCTCGGGGGAGATCACCATCCGGGTACGCGAGGACAGCGACCTGCAGGTACACCTGGCCGCCGTGCACGGGCGGGTGACCAGCGCCTTCCCGGACATCCAGGTCGAGGGGCGCTGGGGCACATCGGTGAAGGGCGTCATCGGCGCCGGTACCGGCAAGCTGTTCGCCAACGCGGTCGGCGGCAACATCGCCCTGCTGTGCCGGCCGGTCGACGACGACTTCGCCGCCGAGGAGCCACGATGACGGCAGTATTCAGCCACGGTCGCCTGCGCCTGTACCTGCTCAAGCTGCTCGCCGAGGGGCCGAAGCACGGGTACGAGCTGATCCGGCTGCTGGAGAACCGGTTCCTCGGGCTCTACGCCCCGTCCGCCGGGACGATCTACCCGCGCCTGCAGCGGATGGAGGCCGAGGGGCTGGTCAACCACACCGCGGCCGGCGGGCGCAAGGTCTACGAGATCACCGAGGCGGGCCGCGCGGAGCTGCGCCAGCGGGCGGCCGAGCTGGCCGACCTGGAGACCGAGATCCACGCCTCGGTGGCCGACCTCACCACCCTCGCCGGGGAGATCGAGCAGCAGGTCAGCGGCTCGGTACGGGACATCAAGCGGGAACTGCGGGAGGCCGCCCAGCAGGCCCGTTCGCCGGGCCGGCCGCCCTGGCCGTCGGGCGCGGGGCGGGCGCCGTGGGCCTCGGGTACCGGTCGGGGGCCGTGGACGGCGCCCGGGCGGGGCGCGCCGCAACAGCCGGGCCACGCCGGGCAGGAGCCGAGTCAGCAGGGGCCGAGTCAGCAGGGGCAGGCGGCGGCCGACCTGGAGCGGGCGATCGGGCAGCTGGCCGGAGAGGTCCGCCGGATGGCCCGGCAGTCCGGGGTCGGCGAGGCCGAACTGCGCGCGGCGACCGCCGTGGTCGGCAGCGCGCTGACCGAGCTGCGCCGGCTGCTTCGAGGTTGACCCGACTCTTTCAGCCAATTCCCAGGCACACTTCAGAGATGGCACAGCGTAGGGAGCCACGATGAAGCGCATGGGGGTACGTGACGGTGTCGCACAATCCGGGGGTGCGATGCTGTCCGGCGCGGCGCAGGCTGAGGCCAGACTGCTCGTGGTAGAGGACGATCCGAACATCCTCGAGCTGCTCTCGGCCAGCCTGCGCTTCGCCGGATTCAACGTCAGCACCGCGACCAGCGGGTCGGCCGCGGTCAATGCCGCGCGCGCCGACCGCCCCGACCTCATCGTGCTGGACGTGATGCTGCCCGACCTCGACGGCTTCGAGGTGATCCGCAAGCTGCGGGACGGGGGTACCCGGACGCCGGTGGTCTTCCTGACCGCGCGGGACACTACGGACGACAAGATCCGCGGCCTGACCCTGGGCGGCGACGACTACGTCACCAAGCCGTTCAGCCTCGAGGAGCTGACCGCCCGGATCCGGGCCGTACTGCGCCGCACCGGCGGCGAGCCGTCCAGCGGCCGGCTCACCTTCGCCGACCTCGAACTGGACGAGGAGGCGCACGAGGTGTGGCGCGACGGCGGCCGTATCTCGCTGTCCCCGACCGAGTTCAAGCTCCTGCGGTACCTGATGGCCAACGCCGGCCGGGTGCTGTCCAAGGGGCAGATCCTCGACCACGTGTGGAGCTACGACTTCCGCGGCGACGACAGCATCGTCGAGTCCTACATCTCGTACCTGCGCCGCAAGGTGGACTTCGTGGAGCCGCGCCTGATCCACACCCTGCGCGGCGTCGGCTACGTGCTGCGGCTGCCGACGTAGGTCCCGGCGATGTTCAGCCCCTTCCGCCGCACACCGTTGCGGCTCAAGCTCGTGGCGGCGCTGACCGCGCTGGTCGCCGTGGCCCTGCTGGTGATCGGCGTGTCCAGCGTGTTCGCCATGCGCAGCTACCTCACCGGGCGGCTGGACACTGACCTGCGCAGCTACGCGCGGGTCGCGAACAACCTGGGCCTGGAGAACTTCCAGCACCCGGCCAGCCGTTCGGCCGTGCTGCTGCCGTCGAAGTTCTTCGCCGTAGAGGTCGGGCCGCAGGGCAGGTCCGAGCTGGTGTACGACGACACCCGGTACGACGCGCCGGACCTGCCGCAGGTACCGACAATCGGTACCGCGGGCAGCCGCACGAACAAGATCTACACTGCCGGGTCGAGCAGTGGCTCGACGCGCTGGCGGGTACTGGTCACGCCGTTCTCGGCGCAGCCCGGCGCATACCTCGTGATCGCCGAGGACATGTCCAATGTGGACGATGCGATCTCCCGCCTCGTCCTGGCCGAGCTACTGGGGAGCGTCGGCGTGCTGATCCTGCTCGCGGTCGTGGGCGCCGCACTGGTGCGGGCCAGCCTGAAGCCGCTGCGGCAGATCGAGCAGACCGCCGCCGCCATTGCCCAGGGGGACCTTGCCCGGCGGGTACCGGAGTTCGAGCCGGGCCACCAGGAGCCGCAGACCGAGGTCGGTCACCTGGCCCGCTCCCTGAACGCGATGCTGGGCCAGATCGAGGCGGCGTTCACGGCGCAGGCCGCCTCGGAGTCCCGCGCCCGGCACTCGGAGGAGCGGATGCGCCAGTTCGTCGCGGACGCCTCGCACGAGCTGCGCACCCCGTTGACCACCATCCGGGGCTTCGCCGAGCTGTACCGGCAGGGTGCGTACCGCTCGCCGGAGGAGGCGGAGCGCCTGGTGCGCCGGATCGAGGACGAGGCGTCCCGGATGGGTCTGCTGGTCGAGGACCTGCTGCTGCTGGCCCGGCTGGACATGGCCCGTCCGCTCACGATGGAGCGGCTGGAGCTGCGGGTGATTGCCAACGACGCGGTGATCGCGGCCCGCGCGGTCGCCCCCGACCGGACGATCACCCTGGACATCCCGGCCGGTACCGGGCCAGTGGTGGTCGAGGGGGACGAGGCGCGGCTGCGCCAGGTCGTCGGCAACCTGATGACCAACGCGCTGGTACACACCCCGGCCGGTACCGAGGTGACGCTGCGGCTGCGCAAGGAGCCGGGTCAGGCGGTCATCGAGGTGGCGGACACCGGCCCGGGTCTGGCGCCCGAGCAGGTACAGCGGGTGTTCGAGCGGTTCTACCGGGCAGATGCGGCGCGTACCCGACGGTCGGCCGCCTCGCAGGAGGCGGGCAGCGGTACCGGTCTGGGGTTGGCGATCGTCGCGGCGCTGGTCGTGGCGCACCGCGGCGTGGTGCAGGTGGACAGCGTGCCCGGCCACGGCGCGACCTTCCGGGTGCGCCTGCCGATCGCGCCGCCGTCCCCGGCCGACGGCGGGCAGACGCCCGTGAACGGCGCGCTGAGCGGCGCCTCCCACGGGGTCGCCGCGCTTCCGCCCGTCGATGCCCTGCACGGCCCGGACGGGCCGGCAGCAGCGCCGAACGGGTCGGCCGCCGCTCCGGACGAGGAGCCGGCGGGCGGCGCCGCGATTCCCAGCCAACTTCCAGGGCGGTTCCAGGACTGACGCAGTCCCTCGGGGCAATCTGGTTGACATGAGCGAGAACGACCAGACCGGGCAGCCGGACCAGACCGCGCAGCAGCCGTCGATCTGGCAGGGCCCGAAGCCTCCCCAGCCATCGCCCGCCGGCGCGGCCCCCTCCGACCACGCGCCGACCGCCGAGGCCCCTACCGCGGCCGCGCCGTCGTCCGATGCGCCGTCGTCTGGTGCCCCTTCGTCGGGCGCGCCCTCGGTGGAACCGCAGACTCCCCTCCAGCCGCAGTACCACCACCAGTACCCGCCGCCGCAGCAGCCCACCTGGTACGGCGCGCCGACGTCGGGCGGGTACGGGACCTACGGGCAGCCGGGCGGGTACCCGGGCGCCGGGCAGCCGGCCCCGACCCAGCCGGGCGGCGGCTCAGGCCGGTTCGGCAAGGTGGTCGCCGGCGGGCTGCTGGGGCTGCTGCTGGCCGGCGGTGGTGGCCTGGTCGGCGGGCTGGTCGTGCACGCGGCCGACTCGAACAGCGCGTCGAACGGGGCCTCTCCGGCCTCGACGCACACCGTCGCGCCGGCCGTCGACCGGTCGTCCCTGGCCGGCATCGTGGCCTCGGTGAAGACCAGCGTCGTGTCGATCCAGACGCAGGACGCGGAGGGCTCGGGCGTCATCATCTCGGCGGACGGGTTCATCCTGACCAACAACCACGTGGTCGCCGACGCGCAGGGCAAGTCCGTGCAGGTGACGTTCTCTGACGGCAAGAACGTCAAGGCGGACATCGTCGGTACCGACGCGAAGACGGACCTGGCTGTCGTAAAGGCGCAGGGGGTGTCCGGGCTCACCGCGGCGAAGTTCGGTGACAGCGGCTCGCTGCAGGTCGGCGACACCGTACTGGCCATCGGCAGCCCGCTCGGGCTGCAGGGCTCGGTCACCGAGGGCATCGTCAGCGCGTTGAACCGGACGATCCAGGAGAGCGGCAGCCAGCAGCAGAACCCGTTCGGCCAGCAGCAGCAGCAACAGCAGCAGCAGAGCGGTACGAACATCGCCGGGGCGATCCAGACCGACGCGGCGATCAACCCGGGCAACTCCGGCGGCGCGCTGGTGAACACGAACGGCGAGGTCGTCGGCATCAACACGGCGATCGCCACGTCCAACGGCGGCGACGGCAACATCGGCGTGGGCTTCGCGATCCCGAGCAACCGGGCCAACGAGGTGGCGCAGGCACTGATGAAGGGCCAGAAGGTCAGCCACCCGTTCATCGGCATCAGCGTCGGTAACGCCGACAACAACGCCGGTGCGACCGTCTCCAGCGTGGTCGGCGGGTCGCCCGCCGAGCAGGCCGGCCTCAAGCAGGGCGACGTCATCGTCAAGGCCGGCAGCAAGGACATCCACAACGCCGACGACCTGCTGAACGTGGTACAGGGCAGCAAGGTGGGTGACAAGCTGCCGCTGACCGTGACGCGGGGCGGCTCGACCCAGACCATCACCGTGACGGTGGGCGAGTCCTCCTGACCGGTACCACCGACTGAGCATCGCCTCCTCCCAGGAGACGGGCGGCGTGACCTGCACCAAGGGCACGCCGCCCGTCGCGTTCCCGGTCGACCGGGCGGCTCAGTCGGTCCAGTTCAGGGTGCGCTCGACGGCCTTGGTCCACAGCCGGTACGCGCGGTCCCGCTCGCCGGCCGGCATCTTCGCGCTCCACCGGGCGTCCGCGTGCCAGTTGGCGCGCAGCGTCTCCAGGTCGGGCCACACGCCGACGGCGAGCCCGGCCGCGTAGGCGGCGCCGAGCGCGGTCGTCTCCGCGATGGTCGGGCGGACCACCGGTACGTCGAGCACGTCGGCCTGGAACTGCATGAGCAGGTCGCTGGCGGTCATGCCGCCGTCGACCCGCAGCTCGGCTATGTCCACATTGGACTCCGCGGCCATCGCGTCCGCGACGTCCTTGACCTGCCAGGCGGTCGCCTCCAGGGCGGCCCGGGCCAGGTGCCCCTTCGTCACGTACCCGGTCAGTCCGGCGATGACCCCGCGCGCGTCCGGTCGCCAGTACGGGGCGAACAGGCCGGAGAACGCCGGTACGAAGTAGCAGCCGCCGTTGTCCTCGACCGTTGCGGCCAGGTCGTTGATCTCGGGTGCCGAGGAGATGATGCCGAGGTTGTCGCGCAGCCACTGCACCAGGGCGCCGGTCACCGCGATCGAGCCCTCCAGCGCGTAGACCGGCCGGTCGTCCCCGATCCGGTACCCGACGGTGGTGAGCAGGCCGCGGACGCTGCTGATCGGCGTCGGTCCCGTGTTGAGCAGCAGGAAGGAGCCCGTGCCGTAGGTGCACTTGGCCTGTCCGGGATCGAAGCAGGTCTGCCCGAACAGGGCGGCGGACTGGTCACCGAGGGCGCTGGCCACGGGTACTCCGCCGAAGTCGCCGCGGGCCTCACCGTACACAGTGGACGACGAGAGGATCTCCGGCAGCATCTGGCGCGGAATGCCGAAGGCGGCCAGCAGCTCGTCGTCCCAGTCCAAAGTGGACAGGTTCATCAGCATGGTACGGCTGGCGTTGGTGACGTCGGTGGCGTGCCGGCCGGTGAGCCGCCAGATCAGCCACGTGTCGACGGTACCGAAGATGACCTCGCCGGCCTCGGCCCGCTCGCGCAGGCCGGGGATCTCCTCCAGCAGCCAGCGGATCTTCGGCCCGGCGAAGTAGGTGGCCAGCGGCAGCCCGCACGCCTCCCGGAACCGGTCCGGTCCGGCGTCGCCGGCAAGCTCCCGGATGATGCGGTCGGTGCGGGTGTCCTGCCACACGATCGCGTTGTGCACTGGCTCGCCGGTCGTGGCGTCCCAGAGCAGGGTGGTTTCGCGCTGGTTGGTGATGCCGATCGCGGCGAGGTCCGCCCGGGACAGGCCCGCGCTGTCGAGGGCGGCCCGGGTGACCGCCTGGACGTTGTGCCAGATCTCGGCGGCGTCGTGCTCGACCCAGCCGGGCCGGGGGTAGATCTGCCGGTGTTCGCGCTGGTCGACGGCCACGACCTGGCCGTCGCCGTCGAACACGATGCAGCGGGTCGACGTGGTGCCCTGGTCGATCGCGGCAATGAAGCGAGACGTCACGCCGACAGTGTGCCAGCCACGGCGGGCCGGGGTACCGGGGCCGGCGCGGGCACACCTGCCCGTTCGGCTGATGTCGCCTAGCCGACTGTCCGGTCCTCGGGATTGCGCGCCGGTCTTACCCTGCAGACCCGACCCGGGGACCGGGCCCGGTCGACTGCGGCGAGGTGGGGCCAGTGACGGTCGTCGAGACCAGGCTGAGCGTGTGGGAGGTCCTGGCCGGCCGGGCGCCCGGCCAGCCGGTCGCCCCCGCCGACCCCGGACTGTGGGCGGCCGTCGCCGAGCGCCTCAACCCGGCCCGCGCGAGGCCGCGCCTGCGCCCGGGCATCGAGGAGGCCGCGCTGACCAGCGTGCGCGGCGTGGACTACGCGATGCTGCGCTCCCCGGACGGTACCGACCCGTGTTATCTGCGGCTGACCCCGCAGGAGCTGGCACTGGCCCGGCTGATGGACGGCACGCGGACGGTGGCCCGGCTCGTCGCGGAGTTCGCCCGCATCGCCGGGCGGCTGGCCCCGGACCAGGTCAACCGGGTCGTCGCCGACCTGGCCGGCAACCGGATGCTGGAGGAGTTGCCGATCGACGCCTTCCGGCCGCTGGACCGGATGCAGCGCCGGCCGTGGCCGGTGCGCGTCGGCCGCGGGCTGCTGGCGTTCGCGCGCGGCCGCCGGCTGGTCGTGGCGCCGATCGACCCGATGATCACTTTCCTGTACCGGGCGGGTGGGCGCCTGCTGTTCACCCGCGTGGCGGCGGTGCTCATCGGCCTCGTCGCGCTGGCCGGTCTCGGGCTGTTCGGCTGGACATGGTTCCTGGGCAGCCAGCCGGTGTTCCTGACGCACGGCTCCTACGCGGTCGGTGCGGCCGTCCTCCTGGGCCTCAACGTGCTCGCGCTGGCGTGTCACGAACTGGGCCACGCGCTGGCCACCAAGCACGCGGGCCGGCGGGTACCGGCGGCCGGCTTCCTCGTGTACTTCGGCATCCCGTCGGTGTTCGTGGACACCACCGACGTGTGGATGGCCGGCCGGCGGGCACGCCTGCTCACCACCGCGTCCGGTCCTGCGACGGGACTGGTACTGGCCGGGGCGTGTCAGATCGTCGGCCTGCTCGACCCGGCCCTCGCCCCGTGGTGCTTCAAGCTGTCCTTCGCGTGGTACGTCAACGTCGCGTTCAACCTCAATCCGTTCCTCGCGCTCGACGGCTACTACCTGCTGATGGACTGGGTCGAGGTGCCCAACCTCCGGGCCCGCGGGCTGGCCTGGGTGATCGCCCGGCTGCGCCGCCGCCCGCCGGCCTTCGGCACCCTGGACCGGGAGGGCCGGCTGGTCGCCCTGTACGGCATGCTTTCGCTGGTCTGGCTGGTGATCGCGGCCAACATCGGGTACCGCATCTATGTCGACCGGGTCAGCGGGCTGGTCCTCGGGCTCTGGCACGCCGGCTGGTGGCAGCGGGTACTGGTCGTCGCGGTGGTGGTCGGGCTGGCGGCGCCGGTGGTCTGGGGCACCGTCGGGTGGTTGGGCAAGCGGTGGCGGCGGCTACGCGAGCGGCTGTCCGAGCGTCGGTTCGCTGCCGACCTGCCCCGGCGGTACGACGCCCTGCGCGGCTCGGCGCTGGGCCGGATGCCCGCGGCCGCCCTGACCAAGCTGGCGCGCGATGCCCGCTGGATACGCCCGCGCACCGGTGAGCAACTGGTGTTCGCGGGAGCCGCGCAGCCGTCGGTGTTCGTGGTGGTCGACGGCGCGCTGGAGGGGCGGCGGCCGGGAGATCCCGCCGGTACCGTCCGGGAGCGGGTCGGAGCCGGCGGCGTCGTCGGGCTGGCGAACGCGCTGACCGGGGCGGCGTCGGTACTGGCGTGGCACACCGCCGGTACCACGCTGCTGTCGGTACCGGTGCACACGGTGGCCGCGACGGTCGGCCCGCTGGCCGGTCCGCCGCCCGCCGACCGCGCGGAGCTCGAATCGCTGTTCGACCACTCGGCCGGCCTTTCCGGGCTGTCCACTGAGGACAGGCTCGGCCTGATGAGCCGGGCCCGGCTGGTCGCCCTGCCGCCCGGCGCGCCGCTGACCCTGCCGACCGCCGGCGACGCGGCGGTGGTGGCCGCCGGACAGCTGGTCACCCCGGACGGCACCGAGCTGGGGCCGGGCTTCCTGATCGGTCCGGCGGGGGAGCTGTTCAGTGGGGCGGTCGCGCACGCGCGCAGCCATGTCCGGGTATGGATGCTGCCGGCGCTGGCCGGGCTGCCGCTGCTGCTGGGTTCGCCGGCCCACGGCGGGCCGGCGGGCGGTTCCGGCGGCTCGTCCGGGTCGGACGGCGGCCCGGGGGAC
>CAZYCD010000104.1:0-16487 GCA_964645345.1 uncultured Micromonosporaceae bacterium | reverse complement strand
CCGCAGGCGCCCTTCCTGATCCACACCGGCCTACCGACTACCAAGAGTCACCGAAGTTACCGGGAGTGGCTCACTGAAAGCCGAGTAGATCCACGCTTGTGTCAAGTTGATCTCGGCGGCGGCGACTCGTTCTGCCGGCCATCGCACGACCGACCGCCACCGCCGTGTCACCATTGGCCGGGGGCGGTCGCGTCGTGGCCATCATGAACCGACTTCTACTGGAACCCGTTCGGCGAAAGCCGCACACCGCCGCACCCGGTTCAGGAGATCACGCAGGCAATGGCGGTGGTCCCCCGGCTTCACCCGTACATCGCGCGGCAGCAATCAGGCTGATCCGCTCGCACATGCGTGGATCTACTCGGCTTTGTGTGGGTCATTCTGAAGCTGGTTGCGCGACTGACGTTCCGCGCTCGATGGATACGGGCGCTGGTGGTGGGCGTCGTCGGCGTGGGCCTCGCGGCTGGCGAGCGGTTGGGTCGGCAGACTCCGAGGGTTGGAAACGGAAGCTTGCCTCAGTAGTTGCGGGTTTCCAGGACGCCGAGTTCTTCGACGGCGCTGCGGTTCTCGCGCGCCAGGACGGTGATCACTCGTTCGGCCTCAGCGATGGTGACGTGGCGTCCCCGCGCTTCGCGCCTTGCCGGATCAGGAGTCTCTAGCCAGAGCCGCCCATCGGCTTCCGTCCGGAGCTGCACGACGGCACCGGAGCGGGCGGTGAAGGTCGCAAAGTTCCCGACATCGCGAGCGACGTGGTTGCGGACCCGAGCTAGGCAGTCGTCCAGGGCCTGTGGCACCGGAAGGTCGGCATGGCCGCGGTCGCGGGATGAGTAGGTCATCTCCAGCAGGTCGGGCTCAAGGGTTGCCGCAACGGCGGTGACCGCGACCAGGTCCAGGTCGTCCCCGTGGAATACCGGCGAGAACACTTCCCACGCCAGGTGGCGGGGAACGGCGACTTCGACAGTCGCGGACTCATCCGGTGCGGCGAGCCTTCCGACGAGCTGGTCCCACTCGCGGTGCAGCACCAGCTCGTACCCGCGTACGTCGCGAACGAGTACGCGCACTCCTCTGGCAAGGTCGGGCAGGTAGCGCTCCATGAGGTTGTCGGCGGGCATCGAAGCCGGGCTCGAAGTACGCCGGAGCGGGCCGCCAGGCCAGTCATCGAGCAGCCGCATGGCGGCCCGTGGTCGGGGCTGTCGCGCCCACAGGCCGTCGATGCCGCCGAGACTTGCGGCTCATGGCGAACCAGAACTCGCCGCTGTCCTCACCATCGATGACCTCACTGGAATGCACAGGGAGGACCTGCACGCTACGGACGGCCAGCGCGGGTGTGTCGGGAAAGCAGTGGTTGGCCGTCGGCCCGAGCACGACGGCGCGATCGAGCGGGAACCCGGCGACGTCGATCGGGCGCAGGTGCACAACCGTACCCAGGTCGTTAGCCTCGGCAAGGTCGTCGACCGCGTCCAGGAGCGCGGCAGCAACGTCCTCTCGGTACGAGCCTTCAAGAGCGCGAATCACAACGACACGGCCGCTGCGAATCTGGTACACGCTCGTCACGTCGCCGCGAGGGAGCCGGACTTGTTTCCCGGACGATCTCGTGGCGGCCCACCCTGACGGGCTCAGCGGCAGCCCGCCGCGACTGCTGGATCAAGTCCTGAATCGAGGCGTGGTCGAGTCCGCTTTCCTCGGGCTCGACGGGCGGCGGCGGTGTCCGGGTCACGACGCCAAGCTAGCAACGGGCGCGGCACGAGACGACCGGCGATGGGATGGATCTGTCCGCGCGTTCGCCTCCCACGCTCCATGAGCCAAGCTCCGTCGACACTTCCGGCAGGCAGAACTGATCGTCAGCGTGGCCCCACGCGACGGGGCAGATCCGTCGCCAGCACGGCTAGCGAGCCTACGTCAAGCGTCAGGTGGGACACGACAGCCGGCAGCCGGTCTACATCAGCTCCACACCGTGCAGATCACTCCACAACATGAACGTCATCATGATCGACATCAGCCCCGGAAACACCGTCCAGGCGGCGAAGAACCAGAACCTCGCCTTCGGCGTTACCAGGATGTCGGCCACGGACTCACGGTAGGGATCGCGACCGCCTTGATCCGCGCCGCAGCGGGGAATCTCGGCCGCATCTCGGGCTGGCGGCGAACCGCCCTACAGCGGAGAGGTGTCCCGGACCAGCGTGGTCAGATGCGGCGGGCCGGCCACTGGGAACTCGGTGAAGCCGAGCCGGTCGTAGAAGCGCCGGGCGCCGGTGTTCGTCTTCAGCATCTCCAGGTGCACGCCGCCGACGCCCGCCGCGCGCAGGCCGTCGACCAGGGCGGCCATCAGCGCTCGCCCGTACCCGCGGCCCCGCCACTCGGGCAGCAGGTCGATGTGCAGGTGGGCCGGGTACGCCGTCAGCTCCGGACTGACCCGCCACTCCGGGTGGTAATGCAGGGCGCGCAGATTGTCCTGCAGGGTGACCGCCGGATCGGGCGGCATCGGGATCCGGTCCCGGGTGAGCGGTACCCACTCGTCGCGCAGCCGGGCCGCGAAGTCCGCGGTGTCGGCGGTGCCCACCACATAGCCGACGGCCTGTCCGGTGCCGTCGTCGAGCACGTAGGTGTGGTCCGGCGTGAGCACGAGGTACGGCACCGCGAACAGGTCGCCCCACAGCCGGTCGTCGTCGAGCCGGCCGCGGGCGTCCTGGCCGGCGTCGGCGGTGCGGACGCAGATGTCGTAGAGCGCCTCGGTATCGGGTTCGGCGGCGTGGCGGAGAAACGGCGGCATGCGGCCAATCTACGGGCCGCCTCCGACAGCCGCCGCGCGCGTACGATCGCGCGATGACGGGCTATAACTGAGGCACGGAAGCGGTCGCGTTCGAGATCCAGGCGATGCCCTGCGACGCGCCCGCCACGCTGGTCTTCCGCGTGGTCGGTGACCTCGACATGATGACCTGTCCGGCCCTGCTCGACCGGGTGAAGGCGCGCTAACCGGATCAACCTGCCTGATCCTGGACCTGTCGGAGTTGACGTTCTGCGACTCTCCGGCCTCCGCGCCCTGATCAACCTGTTCCATGAGACCCGGGCCCAGACGATCCGGTACGTGCTGGCGTACATGCTTTACATCCGGGTCCCACCAGATGCTGGACAAGATCCTTAATCGGCCTGTGGATCACGTGATGTTGCGGTGATCGCGTGCTCTCGGGGCCGGGATTGGCACTGGTGGAGTTGCCCAAAGTGGAGCAGCGGTATCGGGCTGTGCTGGCGATGCAGGCCGGGGACCAGGTCAGTGACGTGGCGGCGATGCGGGGGGTGTTCCGGCAGAGCGTGCATGCCTGGCTGACCCGCTATCAGGAGGACGGCTTGGCCGGGTTGCAGGACCGTTCTGGGCGGCCGGATTCGTGTCCGCATCAGGAGCCGCGAATGTCACACCCCGCTATTAGGTTCCCCGCCATGCGAGAGCTCATTGACTCCCTGGTCCGGTCCGCCGAACGAGAGGGTATGGAACTCTACGGAGTGCACATCTACCGTCGCGGTGCCGAGCCGGTCGAACGCAGGCTCCGATCGGACGACCGAGTCGACGTGCGGTCGGTCTCGAAGACCTTTACGTCCGTAGCGCTTGGCATCGCCGAAGCCGAAGGCCGCCTCGCCCTGGACGACCCCGCCCTCAAGTACTATCCCGAGCTAGCCGGCACTGCCGCGCCCGGCCTGGACCAGGTCACGCTCCGGCACTTGCTCATGATGACGTCCGGCAGCCCGTACTCCTGGGACGCCGACGACCCCGTCGTGGTCCCGGACCTAGCCGCTGACTTCTTCGCGACCCCGCTGGCGCACGAGCCCGGCACGCATTTCAGGTACACCGACATCGGCCCGTACGTAGCGGCCCGCGCCCTGCGCGCCGCGACCGGCGCTAACGTCCGCGACTACCTGTTGCCCCGCGTCTTCACCCCGCTGGCCATCCACAACCCCCAGTGGCACACCTGCCCCCTCGGCCACCCGGTAGCGGGAAGCGCCCTCCACCTGAGGACGTCCGAACTGGCCCGCTTCGGCCGCCTCCTGCTCGACGAGGGCCGCCACGAAGGCCGCCAGCTGGTCCCCGCCGAATACTGCGTACGAATCGCGACAGAGACCGTCCCGACCGTGATGGATCCGACAGACGAAGGCTTCCGCCTCTCGGACAGTTACGGCCTCGGCGTCTGGTGCACCCCCGGGGAGAAAACGTACAAAATGGCAGGCCTCTACGGCCAGCTCTGCATAATCTCCCCGGATAAGGAAGCGGTGGTAACCGTAACCGCCCACGTGGAAGGGGGCTCCCAGGGAACCTCTATAACAGCCCTGATAGACGAAGAGATCGTAGCCCGCCTATAAGGGCAAGCGCCCGGTTCCACGCCAATGTCCCCGTCGGCGTTGCTGGCCCTGCAGCGCGCCACCCACGCAACCCTGCACCTGATCACCACCGAGCTCGTCGACCTCGACCTGACCGCCTCCGAAATCAACGCCGTCGCCAACCTCGCCGACGGGCACGGCCGCACCGTCTCCCAACTCGGCGCCGCCGCGGGCATCAAGCCCACCACGCTCACCAGCGTGCTCGACCGGCTCGAACGCCGCGGCCACTCACCCGCGGGCCTCGGCACTCCGCCAGGTGTTACACGCCGCGGACCTCGGCTCACCTCGCGGGCACGGGTTGCGCCCGGTCGCCCCGGTGGTCGCGATGACCGTCGCCGGTCACGGCCGACGATCCGGCTGGTTACGCGACCCGGTGATCACCACGGTGCACATCGACCCGTCCGGCCCATCGGTTCAGCTCCATATCGCTGGTCAAGCTGCCAACGACGGTGGTGACTGCCGATCGCCGACGTGCGCCTCCTTCGCCCCGACCGCGCGACCTGGTGCGGTCAATACCGTCAGACCCCAGCGATGGGGTGCAGCCTAGTCGTCACACTGACGGCGATTACTGCTCAGATTGTTGCGAAGGCACGGCCTTGTCGTTGCCAGTACCGTGCTGGTCGGTGCGGCGGATCGCGAGCACGGCGACGTCGTCGGTGGGGCCGTTTTCCGGTAGCAGGCCGGTGGTGATGCGCGAACAGAGGTCTTCGGCCTTGCCCGGAATCACGCAGTCCAGGAGCAGGCGTATGCCGTCGGCTAGCGGCCGGTCCCGGCGTTCGATCAGGCCGTCCGTGTACAGCAACAGGGTCGAGCCCGGCGGCAGCTGGGCGGTGCTCGTACGGCGGGTCGAGTTGAGGTAGGCACCCAACGGAAGGTCGGCGGGGGCCTGCAGCGCCCGGGCGTCTCCGGTGGTCTCGATCAGCACCGGTGGCAGGTGCCCGGCCACGGACATGGTCACCGTGGTGTGGGACGCGTCGATCACCGCGTAGATCACGGTCGCCATGGTGTCGATCTCGAACAGTTGGACCTTGCGATCGAGCCGGGTGAGCACGTCGGCCGGGTCGTCGCTCTCCAGCGCGTAGGCACGCAGCGCACTGCGGATACGGCCCATCATCACCGCCGCCCACAGACCGCTACCCGCGACATCACCGACAACGATCCCGAGATAGCCGGACGGTAAAGGGAACAGGTCGTACCAGTCACCGCCGACACCGACCTGCGCACTGGGCACGTAACGGGCAGCCACGTCCAGACCCTCCACCGCGGGTGGCCGATCGGGGAGCAGGCTGCGCTGCAGCGCCAACGCCGCCGAGCGGTCCAGGTCGGACAGGCGGGTCTGGGCGGCAAGACTGGCCCGGTCCGCGACCAGCCGCAGCAGCTCGACGTCGTCCTCGGTGAACTTGCGGGGGGTCAAGCTTCCAACGTGCAGCACGCCGACGACCCGGCTGGGCGCCAGCATCGGCACCCCGACCATCGCCCGGAGCTGCTTGTCGATAAGGATCTGGTTGACGACCGTGTCCTGGTCCACATGATCGATCGTGACCGGGCGCTTCTCCGCGGCGATCCGACCGGCGAACCCCTCACCGACCGGGACCCGCACCCGCGCCCGGACCTCCTCCTCCAGGCCTTTCGCCGCGGTAGCCACCACGTCTTCGCCGGCCTCGTCCACCAGCAGGATCGCGGCGGTGTCGACCGCCAGCAGCTCCCGGGTGCGCTCCAGCAGCTCCGCGAACACCTCCTCGACCGGCAGGCCGGACAGGGCGGCATCGGTGACCGCCCGGAAACGGCGCAACTTCTCCCCGCACCGCATGCGAGACGCACGCCGCCACGTCCTCACCAACTTCCCCCGGGCCGGGTTCACGGTCGCAACCCCCTAGGTCGACTGTGGACGATCAACGACACCTCGATCGGCCATCAAGGTACCCGAAGCAGCGAAATGGCACGCCTACAGGCTGTAGCGCCCCGAGGGCGGGCCGGGCGACCAGCGCGGACGCGGTCCACCACCTTCAAGGCGGCCGCAAGCGGCCGCTGTGCGGACTCTTCCGAGGCACGGCGCCTTGCCGCTTCGCTCTCGGCGCCGACCCCGGCCAGCCCGCAGGAAGCCCTGGGCAGCATGAAGCCCGGCGCCGTCTCATGCGAGCGACGCCGAGCAGCTCGCGGTTGGAGGTAGCGCGCAGACGACTATGGCGGGCAAGCCCGGACGCCTCCGGTCGTGGCGCTCAGACCACGCGGTAGCCGAACGCTCGCCGCTTGGGAAGGATCGGGGCCATGGAAGGCGTGTCACCTTGCTCGGCGACCCGGTCCGATTCCCGCCCGAGCGCCACGCCGGCGTACCCGAGCGGAGGCTCAGGTGGCAGACGCAGCAGACCGGCTACCGGTCTATCGTCGTCGATCCGCTGGGGACGCAACGATCCGGCGGGCTGGGGCGGGGGCCGGGCTTCGTGCGCGTACCCGGCCCCCGGGCCGGGGAGAACCTACACTGCCGAGATGGAGCAGTTACCGATCGAGGCGAACGCCCGGTCCCGGGAGCGGCTGGCGGGCACCGTCGCCTCGCTGTCGCAGGCGCAGCTGGAGACGGTCGTCGACGGCCAATTGACGGTCGCGGTCGTGCTGGCCCAGGCCGCCTTCTGGGACCGGTGGGCGCGGCAGCTGCTGCACCGGTGGCGCTCCGGTCAGCTGCCGCCGCCGTCCGTGCCGGACTGGTATGACGAGGCGATCAACGACGCGCTGCTGCCGATCTGGCAGGCCATCCCGGCCGCGGCTTCGGGCGCGGTGGCGCTGGCCGCCGCCGACGCGGTCGACCACGAGGTCAGCCGGGTGGAGACGCCGGTACTGGCCGCGCTGACCGCGAGCGGACAGTCACATCTGCTGCACCGCCACCGGTACCGCGAGGCCGCGTTGGACCGGGTCGACCGGGCGCTGGCATGAGTGGTACCGAGGATCCGTTCGACCTGACCGGTTCGTGGCGGCGATGGACTCCGGCGATGTCTACATTCAGGCGGCTCGTGCTCACCGTGAACCCGTCGACCGTGTAGAGAGTGAACTGAGGGACACCCGGAACAACTGCCAGGCATGGGCCGCGATGGGCTGCACGATCACCTTGTAGCGGCCGAGGTCCAGGTGCCGCCACGACCGCTGTGACCGGTCATAGGTCGCCGGGCTGGTACGCCCGCACGGGCAGCGCAGCCGATGGGAGCGTAGCCGCAGCGCGAGTCCGCGCGACTTCATCTCGAGATCCGTATGGGGTTCCACGTCAGGGTGACACCACCTACAACGAGACCGCCGCATGGCCGCGGGCCGAGCAAGGTCGGCAACTTGGTGCTCGGCAACCAAAGACCGTGGATTGTCCAACCTTCTGACACGGCCGGGGCGGGCAGGGCGAACGGTTCCCCGTCGGAGGGCGTGGGGTGCCAGCCCGGGTCCGCGGTTTCTGGGGCCGAATGGGCCTACCGCCTTGCGATCAGGGCGGTGGGCGACGGCCATGGTGGCAAGGGACACGAGGCCCGATGCGAGCCGAGCGATAGTGCTTTAGCTTGGATAGGTCAAGCATCCCGGCGGTATTCGTGGATCAGGCCGCCCAGCACGTCGACTCGTTGCACCGGCGCCTCGACATTGCCCGGCTCGACCAACGTCAGCCGGGTCGGCCAGGATCGGTGGCCCGAGCCGCAGATGGGAGCGAACGTCGGCCGGGACGTGGCGACGATCTGCCTCGGCGCTTCGTGGAACGCGACGGGCTGGGCCTGGACGAAGTTCCCGTGCCGGGATGGGCGCGCAGACCGGGGCGTTCGCAGGAGCGCACCATTTCCGCGTTGCGTTTGCGGTACAACGAGGGCACCGCTGTCACCACGAGCGGCTGCCCGCCTCCACCGATCGCCTCGTACCTGCGGTCAGGGTTGACACTGGTGGTGTGCTTGTTGAGCTGCGGGCGGTGCCGGACTGCCCGAACGTGGATGCCACCCGGAACCTTCTGGACGCGTGTCTGGCCGAGGCCGGCCTTCAGGTGGCAGTCATCGAACGGGTCGGCGAGTACCCATCGCCGTCGGTGCTCATCGACGGTCGGGATGTGACCGGCGCCGACCCGAACGGCCCCGCCGCCTGCGTGCTGCGGCCACCCACCGCCGACCAGATCCGCTCCGCGCTTAGCGCGGCCGGGACGGACTGTCCTGACGACACCGGCTGGTTCGGCGCCGACCGGAGCGCCAGCGGCGCCGACCCGGCCGCTGCGGAATGCTGCCTGCCGGGCGGGGCGGTCCGCACCGACCGGCCGCACCGCGCCGCGGCCCTGCCCCCCGAGGTACGTGCGGTACACCGCCGGGTGCTGTGGCACTTCGCCGCCACCGGGGCCGCCCCCGCCCCGGCCGAACTCGCGCAGGTCGCGGCGGACGCCGGGGTGGATCCGCAGGCGGCCCTGCGGCGCCTGGCCGAGGATGACCTCCTCGCCGTCGAGGAGGCGGGGCGGCTGGTCGCGGTGTACCCGTTCTCGCCCACCCCGACCCGCCACCGCGTGGAGGTGGACGGGGTGCGGGTGTTTGCGATGTGCGCGATCGACGCCCTGGGCATCCCAGCCATGCTGGACCGCGACGCCACGATCACCTCCACCGACCCGCAGAACGGGCGGCCCATCACGGTCAGGGTCACCGGTCGCGCGGTGGTGTTCGACCCGCCCGAGACTGTGCTGGTGTACGCGGCGACCGGTCGCGGCGGCCGGTCGGTGGACACCTGTTGCTCGACCATCAACTTCTTCGCCGACGCGGTCAGCGCCCGGGCGTGGATCGGGGCGCACCCGCACCTGACCGCCGACGTCCTCGACCAGGAGCGGGCGTTCGCGTTGGGCCGCGGCATCTTCGGCCCGCTGCTGCGACCCTGACCGCGTTCCGGCAGCGGCGGCGCCGGCCGCCTGCTGGGCTGCTGTGCCGGTTGAGGTCAGGCCGGCCCGGCCGGGGCCAGGACCCGCCCGTCGTCGACGTCCTCGCCGGTGCCGGCGGCGACCGCGTGTTGGGTACGGAACTGTCGCTCGTACAACTGGGCGTACAGGCCGCCGCGGGCCAGCAGTTCGGTGTGGGTACCGGCGTCGACCAGGCGGCCTTCGTCGAGGACGAGGATCTGATCGGCGGCCAGGATGGTGGACAGCCGGTGCGCGATCACGATCGAGGTACGGCCGTGCAGCAGCGGGCGCAGCGCGGCCTGGATGTGGTGTTCGGACACGGAGTCGAGGTTGGAGGTGGCCTCGTCAAGGATCAGAATGCGTGGGTCGCGCAGGATGACCCGGGCGATCGCTACCCGCTGCTTCTCCCCTCCCGAGAGTCGGTGGCCGCGTTCCCCGACGATCGTGTCGTACCCGTCCGGCAGCGTCTGGATGAACTCGTGCAGGTGCGCCGCGGTCGTCGCGGCGACCAGCTCCTCGTCGGTGGCGTCAGGCCGGGCGTAGCGCAGGTTCTCGGCGATGGTGGCGTGGAATAGGAAGGTGTCCTGGAACACCATGCCCAGATGGGCGGTCCAGGACGCGAGGGTGACCTGCGGTAGGTCGGTGCCGTCGAGGAGGATCCGGCCGGACTGCGGATCGTAGAACCGGGCGATCAGGGCGGTGATGGTGGTCTTCCCGGCGCCGCTGGGACCGACCAGGGCGACGAGTTGGCCGGGGGTGATGTCGACGGTGAGGTCGTCGACCGCCGGGCGGGTGGCGCCGGGGTAGGCGAACGTGACGTGCTCGAGCCGGACGGCGCCGCGTACCTGCGCCACGTCCACGGCGTCGGCGGCATCGGTGATCTCGGGTTGCCGGTCGGTGTAGGCGAACAGTCGGCCGAACAACGCGAGGGAGCCGGTGATGTTGACATGCATCCCGGCCAACGAGGAGACCGCGCCGGCCAGCCGGACACCCAGGACGGTGGCGAAGACGAAAACGGTGCCGACGGTTGCGCGGCCGCTGACGACCAGCCACCCACCGAACAGGATCATCAACGCGGGGCCGGCGGTCTGCAGGGTCGTCATCAGCATCCGGAACCATTGCGCGATCAGGTTTTGCCGCACCTCCAGCGCGCGTAGCTCGGTGTTCATCTGGCCGAAGCGGTGCCGTTCGGCCGGTGCCTTGCCGAAGGCCTTGACCAGCATGATCCCGGAGATGCCGAGGATCTCCTGCAGGTAGGCGGACATCGCGCCGCGTTGCCGCTGGGTGCGGCCCCGGGCAGCGTAGGTGGCCCGGCCAGCCCGCCGAGTCGGCAGCCCAACCAGAGGGATCATTACCAGGACGGCGAGGGTCAGCGGCCAGGAGAACGCGAACATCAGCGCGAGCGTGGCGAGTGTGACCAGGATGTTGGAGACGAGGCCGAAGACGGTGTCGGTGACCACGTCCTGCACGCCGTCGATATCAGTGTTGATCCGCGAGAGCAGGTCTCCGGCCTTGTGGCCGGTGAAGAACCCGACCGGCTGATCCAGCAGCGCCTGGAACAACTGGCCGCGGAGGGCGGCGACGATGCCCTGGCTGATCAGGGTGGACAGGTAGGACTGGGCGACCCCGACCAATCCACCCAGCAGGGCGGCGCCGATGCCCGCCGCGACCAGCAACGCCACCCGCCCGAAGGAGGGGTGCGGGTGGGCGAGGGTGTCGATCAAGGTCTTGAACACCACGGCCGGGGCCAGGCCGAGGACGGCCTGGACCGCGATGCAGCCGACCATCACCAGGCCGGGCCGGCGGTAGGGGTGGAAGTAGGCCAGGACGCGCCACATCATCGCCCGCCGCACGGCCGGCGGTGGACCTTCCTCGCCCCAGTCGACGGCCATCGTGGCGCCGACGCAGTACCAGTTCATCCCTGCCTCACGTCATGCCGCCGGTCATCGCAACACCGAGGCCCGCGCAGCAGACGGCCGCGGCCAACAGGCCGGCGAGGTTCGCCAGCGTCGCCCCGGCAAGCAGCCACCCCAAGCGTGTCCGGCGAGTCGGCGACTGGCCTTCCAGTTGGGCGATGCGGTCGGGCAGGTTGCCGGCCGGGTTGACCGCCGCCACCGCGGCGGGTGCCGGCAGGTCGGCCAATTTCAGCAACGCCCCGGCCACCGCCGCCACCCCGGCGCGGGCGGTGGCGGCACGGTCGGCGGCCAGCTCCCTCCGCAGCGCCAGCCGCTTCGCCCACCACCGCAGCAGCGGCAGGTACCAGCCGTAACCGGCGACGACCCGGGTGGCCAACAGCCGCAGCGGATCCCGCGCCTGCAGGTGGTGCCGTTCGTGGACCAGCACCGCCGTCAGTTCCGGCCCATCCAGGGCGCGGGTCAGTCCGGTGCTGAGCAGGATCCGGGGACGCAGCAGCCCGTGGGTGACCGCAAACGCCTCCCCGGCGGCGATCACGTCGACCCGGCCGGCGACACCCAACGGGTCGGCGGCGGCCCGCACCGGTGCCGGCAGTGGCCGGCCAGCCGAGCGCAGCAGCCGCCGGATCGCCCAGTGGCCCCGCACCGCCGGCCACAGCACCTGCAGCGCCCCGGTGACGGCCAGCACCGCGCTGCCGACGACCACGCCGACCGCGGTGAACTCGTAAGGCTGCGAGGTCAGCCAGTCCAACCGGGCGTACTCCACCACCGCGAGCACACCCAGACCCAGGTGGCCAAGCACGGCCACCACCGTGATCGGCCACAGCAGCCACCCGAGCCTGGATCGCACCGCTGTCATGGCCGGTCCCCCATCAGCTTGCGCAGCCTGGTTCGCAGCCGCGCGTCCAGCTCTACCCGGTCCACGAACCGGGCCAGCGCGGCGTCACCGAACTCCGCCAGCACCCCCCGCACGGCGATCTCCGCGGTGTCCGCCACCGCCGGGCGGTACACGAACCCGCGACCCTGCGGCTCGCGGACCAGGATCCCCTTGCCCGCCAACCGGGACAGCACCGTCATCACCGTCGTGTACGCCAACGGCGCTGCCCGGTCCCTGTTCAACCGCTCCACCACCTCGCGTACCGACAACGGCGAATCCACCGCCCACAGCGCGGCCATTACCTCGGCCTCCAACGGCCCGAGTGGGTTACCGCCGCCGCCGAACTCCGCCACCGCCCCTCCCGCCCTGATTGGCCTACTACGCGAGAGTAGTATTACGCTGCCGTCGTTGGCTACCCGATCCCGCGAGGAGACACTCGTGCCCGCTACCGACGAGGAGCCGGCCGTCACGGCCGCCGTGGTCGCCGCGATCCGCGGCGGCGGCCTGGCAACCCTGCGCCAGCTCATCGACCAGCACCCGCACGTCGCCACCGCCCGCATCAGCGGCGACCGCACCGGCCTGCACGTGGTCACCGACTGGCCCGGCTACTACCCCAACGGTCCCGCCACCGTCCGGATGCTCATCGCGGCAGGCGCCGACCCGAACGCCCGCACCGACGGTGGCGCGCCCGAGACGCCGCTGCACTGGGCGGCCAGCAGCGACGACCTCGACGTCGCCGACGCGCTGCTGGATGCCGGCGCCGACCTCGAGGCACCCGGCGGGTCGATCGGTACCCCGCTGGACAACGCCATCGGCTACGGCTGCTGGCATGTGGCCCGACGGCTCGTCGAACGCGGCGCCCGGGTCGACAAGCTGTGGCACGCCGCCGCGCTCGGTCTGCTGCCGCGCCTGGAGGAACTCCTCGGCGCCGACCCGGATCCTGCCGAAATCAACAACGCGTTCTGGCAGGCGTGCCACGGCGGCCAACGCCGCGCCGCCGACGTCCTGCTTCACCACGGCGCGGACGTCAACGCCACCGTCGACTACGCCCACGGAACAGCCCTCGACGCGGCCACCGGTCCCGACACCCGCCACGACCTGCTCACCACCTGGCTACGCGAACACGGCGCCAGACACAGCGATGGTCGCGACTGACCGGGAAGACGGCGGGGGTCTGCGGCGCCCGTTCGTTCGCGTACCGCGCGAAACTATAAGGGTGCAGGCTTGCGTACGCGGACCTGGCCGGGGCGCGATCGGTCTGAAATTCATATATTGGTCTACAAAGCGTCCGTCCTACCGCAGGGGCGCGAGGCAGTAGCGCTCGCGCCCCTCTGGATGGCGTTTCAGGACCGCTGTACCTCCGCGGTAAGAGCGTCGGTCGTACCCGAGAACGCGGTACCCTCGTCGTTCACCAGGGTGATTTGCCGGCGTTAACCTCGAACCGTCCGGTGGGTCCACCGGCGACCCTGTAGTAGCCGGATTGGTACTCGACAAGGAACAGCGCCACCTGCTCACCGACAGTGAACAGAGGATCGTCGGGGATCTGATGAACGATGCGCGCTGGCTAGCCTTTGCCGGTCTGGCGCTGACCAGTACAGACGGGCAGCGGGCCCGCCCACTACTGGACACAGCGTCTGCCGGACACAGCTGCTGGCCGCCATCGCGTTCATCGAGCCCGGCGGCCCAGTTCAGACTGTCGTGCCAGCACCTGGAGCCGCGTGATCGCCGCCCAGTCCGATTGAAGGTTGGCCGCTCGGTGCGACCGTCCTCGCTCAGGCAACTCCTGCGGACACGGCTTCGGTCCGGCTCCCCGATCCTTGCCAGGACAGGAAGTATCCTCAAGATCCGCCGGTTTAGTAGCCCCCGCCGCCCTGATGTCCGCAACTGCAGCTTATGGCGAAGCTGAGGAGCACGCCCAGGACGAAGAGTGCCGCAACGACGCCCCGCACCGTGCGGGGCTTCCGGTTCGCCGGTCCCGGCTCGGGCATGCGGCCGGGAGTCCCATTGTTGTCCGATGTCACTATTACCACCTCCACCGCGGCGGTACCCTCCCCCGAGGCCGCTGCACCTCGCGAACGACCTCACTGTGGCCCCATCGGCACCGGTGACCCCGGACGTGTCCACCCCTCGCGCAGCCTTCGGCAGGCCCAGGACGCGCCCGACGGATCGGTAGCCGCGATCACACCCGTTACCGTTATCCGCGGAAGAGACTCCGGACGTCCTGCGCCCATTTGACTAGGCGTGGGAGCGAACTGATGACGGGCGGCTGGCCGAACTGGCCGTCGGCGCGGCGACCAGGTATGAGCCGGCGCCGGCGCGGCACGTGGCAGGCTGCCGCGTCCGTCGGCGAACGGGCAGCCCACCGTCTTCCGCCCGTGGTGCCCGGCATCCGGTACCGGGACTGGAATCTCATCGACCCCGCCGGGCGGCCCATCGAGGTGGTCCGGCAGGTCCCCGGCGAGATCCGCGGCCACGTCGAGGAACTAGTGGCGCAGCTGCCGCCCGCCACACCGTGTCTTTGCAGAATCAACAGGATCCGGTCGGTGCATGTGGTAGCGGGCGGGTGACGTCCGCTGATCAGAGTGGGCGCTACGAGCGGGTGGAGGCGCTACACCTAATTCTAATTGTTCGCGAACATGCTGATGAGTGGGCAGTTCACGATGAAGCCGCTGGTTTGGAAGGTGTTGCTGGCCGTGCCGTCCGGGGTGATGCTCTGGGCCTGGCTGCCGACCAGTGCTTCGGCTCGGGCGAAGTCGGTCTGCCGTAGCCGGCTGGCCACCGGCACCGTGGCGTTCCACTGCAGGAGGTGGATGTCCCACATCGGGCTGTAGTGGAACTGGCCTCCGGCGTTGGGCACGTCCTCGAGGATGTTGAGCGGCGATTGCTGGTCGAGGATCGCCGCGTTCAGACCCTGGCGCTGGGTGTTGTCCCGACCGGTCTGGCCGTTGATGAAGGCGATGAGGCTTTCCCGCGCGCACCCGGGTGCGATGAAGGTTCCGGGGACGTTGATGTCGTTGGTTCCGCAGTCGGGGAATGGCACGTTGCCTAGCGCGGGCGCGAATGTCACGTCCTCGATCGCGGCCGGACCCTCCAGGGAGGCGTCGAAGGAGGTGTAGTGGACACTCTGGTCTTCGTAGCAGCCGTTGGTGATGGCGTAGCCGACCGTATGCTGCGTGGCGTCAACGGTCGTGACCTTGTCCGCCCAGTGCGTCTTGTCCGCGCCGTTGGTGTTGACGCCGTCTCCGATCTGGGGAGCGTCCAAGACGACCCTGTTGGGCAGTTCGACCAGCGGGCTGTACCCGGGGTCGCCGACCGCGCCGGGTGCGGCGGCCGCGGGCGGGAATCCGGTCGGGCCCGGGACCAGCACGTGCGTCGGGGAAAAGTCGACTCCGGCCGGTACGTTGATCGCGGTGGGGTCGTTCGACGACGAGTGTTGCACCGCCGATGTGCCCGCCGCGTTGGCTAGCTTCGGGGTGAAATTGACGCCGAGACTCTGGGCGACGGTCCGGTCAGAGGCGTCGGTGATGACGTAGAAGACCGTGTGGTCGGCGCCGGTCCCGGTGTGCAGGGGCAACGTCACGACCGGCTTGGAGGTCGGCGGTCCCTCGCGGAAGCCGGTTGGTCCCTGCTGGTTCTCATTAAGGAAGAAGCTGTCCGGGCCGAAGGTCTGGTGGAACGTATGAGCCCTGTTGAAACACATGAACGGCAATTGGTTCGGGACAGCCGCCTGCACTGCCGTTGCCCGGAGTACGCCCGCGCCGATGCTGCCGCCGGCAAGCACTAGCGCTGCGAGGGTGACGCCGCGCGCGGCAAGGCTTCGTCCCCGTGTCATGTGCTGGTTCCTCCCGTTCCTCGGCGTCCTACCCGGACCCCTGCCACAACCAGAAACGAGGACGACTGCAGGCCGGTGACGGCTTGGCCCGCCTTTGTACCGTATGAGTAATATAGTCGCCTGTTTCCGTCCTCATGACTCCGGGCCGAAATTCAAGGGCAGTACGGCCTTGGCGAGCGCGCCGACACGTTGTGTCCTGCATGCCCAGGCGATGGCCATTGCTGGCCGGCCGCCACAGCGCCGCTGTCAGCGAGGTGCGCGGGCGGCAAGCAGGCCGACCGCCTCTCGTACCTGTCGCCACACGATGGCGACGCCGACGCCGAATCCAGCCGCCAGCCGCGGGTAGGTGTCGCCACAACGCAGGTGAGCCAACACGAGGAGAGTTCAACGCCTGTCGAGGGACGCGGCGTGTCCGTTGCGGTCGGTCGTCGCCGCGCCACCGGTCACGGCGGCGTCGGTTGAGCGTGCCAGCAACAGGCGTGACGCGGACGGGCGACCGGGGCACCCCCGCCCGACCGCTGTGGTGTTGTCCGGAGGAATCACTCATCAGGCCCCCCGGAGGTCGAGTCCCAACCGGTGACGGGGCGACGGGGCGAGTAGTGCCCGCGTCCTGAC
>CAZYCD010000103.1:0-16581 GCA_964645345.1 uncultured Micromonosporaceae bacterium | reverse complement strand
GCGGTGGTCCCGCCGCCGGGTGGCCCGGCGGCCGCGGCCCCCCGCGCCGCCCCGGTGTCGCCTGGCGCGCTACCGCCGCCCCGCCCGGCCGCCTACGAGGCACTGCAGGCCCAGCATCAGTTGCTCGCCGCGCGCGTGCACGCCGCGCGCGGCTACGACGAGCTGGTGGAGGCGGTGGCCGCGACCCGGGAATGGCCGCCGCCCAGGGCGGTGGTGCTGCTGCTGACCGAGCCGGACGGCGCGCTTCGGCTGGTCGCCGCCGCCGGGCTGCCGGCCGAGACCCGCAGCCAGTGGACCCGGATCCCGCCGCACGTCGAACTGCCGCTGACGGCGGCGGTGCGGGAGATGACGCCGGTGCTGCTCGACGGGCCGGGGGAGATCGAGCAGTTCCCGCTGCTGCGCCAGATCCAGCCCTCCGCAGGCGGCTCCGCGTCGCTGCCGCTGGTCATCGACGGGCGGGCCGTCGGGGTGGTCGGCCTCGCCTGGTCGGTACCGGTGGAGCTCACCGACCTGGTCCGCCGGTACCTGACCGCCCTGGCGGAGCTCTGCTCCCGCGCGGTCAGCCGGATACGCGAGCCGGGTCCGCCGACCGACGACCACGGCTGGCTGGAGCCGTTCCTGGACGCCCTGCTCACCCCGGCGGCCGTGCTGACACCGGTGGTCGTCGACGGGGAGGTCGTCGACTTCGTCTTCTCCCTGGTCAACCCGCTGGCCCGCGAGTACGGGCACGAGCGGCGGGTGGAGCTGCCCGGCGGGCGGCTGCGGGAGATGAATCCGCAGACGTCGGTCTGGCTGCTGCCCGCCCTGCGCGAGGTGCTCGCCACCGGCGTCGCGCGCCAGTTCGACGACGTGTACCTCGGGCCGCGCACCGCCCCGCACCGCACCGGCCGGCGCGTCACGGTGCGGGTGGCCCGGGTGTGGGACCGGCTGGTGTACTGCTGGCGGGTCACCACGGACGCCGAGGCGCTGCATGAGCAGGTGCTCGGTGCGGAGCGGATCGCCCGCACGGGATCGTTCTGGTGGGACCGGCGTACCGGCGAGCAGCGCTGGTCCCCGCAGCTGCTCGAACTGTTCGGCGTGGCCGAGCCGCCAGCCGGGCCGGTATCCGCGGCCGCGCTGGTGCACCGCGCGGACCGGCCCGCCGTGCTGCGCGCCCTCGGCGGCGTGCTCGCCGGCCGGGACGCCGCCAACATCTCCTTCCGGCTCGCCGCCAAGCAGGGGCAGTGGCTGCGCCTGACGGCCGAGCCGGTACCGGACGGTGAGGGCGGGTTGCTCGCCGTCCGGGGTAGCGCGCAGGACATCAGCGACCAGCGCGCGGAGCAGGCCCGGCGGCACCGGGTCGAGGAGGCGCTGGCCAGCTACCGGCAGCGCCGGGAGTCCGAGCAGGCCGTGGCCGAAGCCTTTCAGCAGGCGCTGCTGCCGACGTCCGGGGAGCTTGCCGCCTCCGACCTGCTCGAGGTCCGGGCGACCTGCCACTCGCTGCGGCGCTCCGGCCGGGTCGCGGCGTCCTGGTACGACCTGATCCCGGTGGATGCCGAGCGGTGCGTGCTCGTCGTGGGGGAGATCCTCGGCGAGGGCCGGGAGAGTACGGTCGCCGCCGCCCGGCTGTGCAACGCGATCCGCGCCTATGTCTCGCTCGGCATGTCGCCGGCGGCCATCCTCGACGCGCTCAACACGCTGTTGACGGCACTGCTACCGCAGCGGGGCCGCGCCACCATCGCGCTGGCCGACTACGACCGCGCGCAGGGCTCGGTGTGCTGCGCCACGGCCGGACACTCGCAGCCGCTGCTGTTCCGCGACGCGGACCGGGGTACCTGCTGCGGGCCGCTCGGGCCGGCGCTGGGCGAGGACGCTGGTCACCGGTACGCGGAGCAGACGGTACCGGTGCGCGCCGGGGACCTGGTCCTGCTGCACACGGACGGCCTGGTGGTACGGCGCAGCGTGGACAGCCGGCTCGGACTGGACGTGCTGCTGGACGCGGCGCCACTGGTGGACCTCGCCGACCCGGATGCGGTCGTCGGGTACCTCTCGGGCAAACTCGGCGAGAGCCCGGACGACGACCTGTGCGTGATCGTCGGCCGGATCAGCTGACGCCGACGGCTTCGCCGATGCCCACGGCTCCTGCGTCAGCTACGGCTGCGTAGTCCGGCGGTCGACGACGTCGCGCAGCCGGTCCAGCACGCCGACGGCCGGGTCGACGACCTTGTTCCAGGGCGGCGTGGCCGGGGTACCGGGGTGCGGCCGGGTCGGCGCCGCCTCCTCGGCGATCAGCACGCGGTTGCCGAGCCGGATCAGGTCGGCCTCGCTGAGCGCCTCGCGCAGCCGGGGGAACAGCGTCTCCTCGCAGCGCCTGACGTGCAGGTGCAGCGCGGGGTCGACCTCCTCCAGGCCGCGCAGGTCGGTGGCCGGCCCGTCCTCCAGCCGGCGCAGGGCGTGCAGCATCGCCTGGTCGGCCACGACCTCGGCCTCGGCCAGCCGCCGGCCGCCGGGCAGCACCGCGGCGACGGTGGGGAACAGGTACTGCTCCTCGGCGGACAGGTGCCTGGTCAGCGTGGCGACCAGGGCGCTGGTCAGCGAGCCGAGCCGGTCTTCGTCCATTGTGGACGCAAGACGGGCGTAGAGGTCGGTCAGCCGCGCGTGTTCCGCGTCGAGGATGTCCAGCATGCTCGTGCCACCGGGGCGGAGGTCGGCGTCGTCGACGCCCGGTACCGGGGGCAGCGGCGGCAGGGGAGCGCTGGTTGTCATGGGCCAGCGGGTACCCGCCCGGCCAGGGCGGCAAACAGGCCGTACCGGGTGACCCGTTCTTGTGGGACATGTGTCAATCCCTCGATACCGTTGGTCCCGGACCTCCGCCCAGCCAGCTCAGCGGCTGCGACTACTTCCACCCGAACACCTCGGGGCAGGCCATCCTGGCCGCCGTGAGCTACGCGGCCGGGTTCAACTGGTAGCTCCCGCCCTGCCAGCCACCGCCCGGCCGGGACGTGCGCGCCGGGCGGTGGCTGGTAGGAAGGAGCCATGACTGCTGCCGAGCCCGCCCGGGCCACCGCCGAGGACGAGGTCGTCGACCTGTGCCGCGACCTGTTGCGCATCGACACCACCAACACCGGTGACCTGTCGACGTGCGCCGGCGAGCGCTCGGCGGCGGAGTACGTCGCGGACAAGCTGGCCGAGGTGGGTCTGGAACCGCAGATCCGGGAGTCGGCGCCGGGGCGCACCAGCGTCGTCGCGCGCTACGAGGGCGCTGACCCGGGCCGTGGCGCGCTGCTCGTGCACGGCCACCTCGACGTGGTACCGGCGGTTGCCGCCGAGTGGTCGGTGCACCCGTTCTCCGGCGAGCTTCGCGACGGGTACCTGTGGGGCCGCGGCGCGGTCGACATGAAGGACTTCGACGCCATGGTGCTGGCCGTCGCGCGGGACTGGCGGCGGCGCGGCGTGGTCCCGCCCCGGGACCTGGTGCTGTGCTTCACCGCCGACGAGGAGGCCGGCGGTGCGTACGGCGCGCACTTCCTCGTGGAGCAGCACCAGGGACTGCTCGACGGCTGCACCGAGGCGATCGGCGAGGTCGGCGGCTTCTCGTACACCGTGAGCGAGGACCAGCGGCTGTACCTGATCCAGACCGCCGAGAAGGGCATCCTGTGGCTGCGCATGACCGCGCGCGGCCGGCCCGGGCACGGCTCGATGATCAACGACGACAACGCCGTGACCGCCCTGGCCGAGGCGGTCGCCCGGCTGGGCCGGCACCGGTTCCCGGTGTCCATGACGCCCACGGTGCGCGACCTGCTCGCCGAGATCTCCGCGCTGCTGGGCATCGAGGTGGACCCCTCCGAGCCGGAGATCGCCATCGCCAAGCTGGCCCCGATCGCCGGGCTGATCGGCGCCACCGTCCGTAACACGGCCAACCCGACCCGGTTGGCCGCCGGGTACAAGGACAACGTCATCCCGGGGCGGGCGGCCGCGACCGTGGACTGCCGTACCCTGCCGGGCCAGCGCGAGGACTTCCTCGCCGCGCTGCGCGGGATCGTCGGCCCGGACATCGAACTGGAGCACATCCAGGACCTGCCGGCGGTGGAGACCGCCTATGAGGGGTCGATCGTGGAGGCGATGTCCGCGGCGCTGCGGGCCGAGGACGCCGGCGCGCGGCCGCTGCCGTACATGGTGTCGGCGGGTACCGACGCCAAGGCGTGGGACCGGCTGGGCATCCGGTGCTTCGGGTTCGCGCCGCTGCGCCTGCCGGCCGACCTCAACTTCGCCGAGCTGTTCCACGGCATCGACGAGCGGGTACCGGTGGAGGGACTACGCTTCGGCGTGCGAGTCCTCGACCGGTTCCTGAGCCAAGCCTGACGCCCGCCATCAGACCCAGGGGTATGACCATGACCGACGACCAGTACAGCCAGCTCGACGCCGCCCTCGAGGCGGTGATCGCGGCGGCCCGGGCCCACCTCGCGGCGGTCAAGGCGGCCGACGGCCGGATCGACGACGACGAGGTGTGGCGGGCCTACGTCGAGCTGAACAACGCCTCCTACGACTACGACGAGCAGTTGCTGGACGCGTTCGGCGAGGTCACGCCGTGGGACGTGGACGCCATCGACCCGGACGAGGCGGACCGCCAGTTCGGGGTCGGGCTGGACACCGGTGACGAGGAGGCGGCGGACGACCCGCACCCGCAGGTGGTGTCCGTGCGCCAGCGGCGCGACTACCGGGTACCGAGCGTGGCCGCGCTGATCCGGGTGGCCGAGGCGGCCCGCCGGGCGGCGGCGCACGCCGACGAGGAGCCGGACGAGCCGGTGGAGTCGGTCAGCGAGGCGGTGCTGGAGCTGCTGCAGAGCGGCGACGGGTCGCTCGGCGCGCTGGACGTGCCGGAGCTGGAGCCGCTGGACGGGATCGTCGCGGTGGTGGAGGCGCCGTCCGCGCTGGATTTGGACGGCTTCCCGGAGACCGACGGCGACGGGCCGTTCCGGCTGGGCGAGGGCGACCGGCTCGTCGGCCGTCTCGACGAGCACCCGTACAGCGACCTGGACGAGGCCCAGGCCTGAGCCGTCCTAGTAACTGATACCGGGCTGGGGGTTGGCGCCGAGGCGCCGGCGCAGCAGCACCTTACGGGTACCGTCCCGGAACAGCTGCACCCGGGCCAGCTCCCAGCCCGCGAACTCCGCCTGGATCGACAGCTGCGCAGTGGCGGTCAACCGGTCGACATTCGCTGGTAACCGCAACGGCGCGTACTCGTAGTCCATGGACTGGATACTGCCCCTTTTGCCTGGCGGGCATCAACCCTGGCGCTCGGGATACCCGAACCCGATCGCGGACACGTCGTCCAGCGCCTGGCTGATCTCGGCCGGCAGCGCGATCTCCTCGACCTGCAGGGCGCCGAGCAGCTGCCCTACCGAGCGGGCACCGAGGATCGGGGCCACCACGCCGGGCCGGTCCCGTACCCACGCCAGCGCGACCTCCAGCGGCGACACGCCCAGCCCGTCGGCCGCGGTCACCACTGACTCCACGATCGCCGAGCAGCGGGGATCCAGGTACCTGGAGACGAACAGCTCGAAGTGCGGCGAGGCGGCCCGCGAGTCGGCCGGGCGGCCGTGCCGGTACTTGCCGGTGAGCACCCCGCGGCCCAGCGGCGACCAGGGCAGCACCCCGAGGCCCAGCTCCTGGCACGCGGGCAGCACCTCGCGCTCGATGCCGCGCTCCACCAGCGAGTACTCCACCTGGGCGCAGACCAGCGGAGCCCGGCCGGGCCAGGCCTGCTGCCAGGCCGCCGCGCGGGCGGTCTGCCAGCCGGAGAAGTTGGAGATGCCGACGTACCGTGCCTTGCCCGAGACAACCGCGTGGTCGAGCGCGGCAAGCGTCTCCTCCAGCGGGGTTTCCGGGTCGTACCCGTGCACCTGCCACAGGTCGACGTACTCGACCCCGAGCCGCGACAGCGAGTTGTCCAACCCGCGCAGCAGGTGCCCCCGCGACGTGTCCCGCCGCCGCTCCCGGCTGGGGCGCAGCCCGCACTTGGTGGCCAGCAGCAGGTCGTCGCGGGCCACGACGGTACTCAGCAGGCTGCCGATGACCGACTCCGCGTCGCCGTCGGCGTACACGTCGGCGGTGTCGACGAGGTTGCCGCCGGCGTCCACGAACGTCTTGAGCTGCGCCGCGGCGTCGTCCGGATCGGTATCACGGCCCCAGGTCATGGTGCCGAGCGCGAGCCGGGACACCAGGAGTCCGGCGCGGCCGAGCGGACGTTGCTGCATGAGATGTGAAACTACATGGGCCGCGAGACCGCTGACCGCAGCCGCTCCGCAGGCGTCGCGACTGAGAACGCTGACCGCAGCCGCTCCGCAGGCGTCGCGACTGAGAACGCTGACCGCAGCCGCTCCGCGGGCGTCGCGACTGAGAGCCGCCGCCCGGCTGTCGCGTGCGGCCCGTTACCCTGGGGCGACCTGTCCCCGGGCATCCGCGGGGGGTGACGGAGGGAGGGGCCGACATGCGCCTCGGGCTGAGTCTCGGGTACCAGACGCCGTGGAGCACGCCGGCCGACCATCTGGCGATGGCGCGGGAGGCGGACCGTCTCGGGTACTCGGTGGTGTGGGTGGCCGAGGCCTACGGCTCGGACGCGGTGACCATGCTGTCCTGGATCGCGGCGCAGACCGAGCGGATTGACGTGGGTAGCGCGGTACTGCAGATTCCGGCCCGCACCCCGGCGATGACGGCGATGACCGCGGCGTCCCTCGACGCGCTGTCCGGCGGCCGCTTCCGGTTGGGCCTTGGGGTGTCTGGTCCGCAGGTCTCCGAGGGCTGGCACGGCGTGCGGTTCGGCAGGCCACTGCAGCGCACCCGGGAGTACCTCGACATCGTGCGGCTGGCCATCTCCCGCTCGGAGGTCAGCTACGACGGCGAGTTCTACCGGCTGCCCCTGCCGGACGGGCCGGGCAAGGCGCTGCGCCTGAACTTCCATCCACCGCGCGAGCGGATCCCCACCTACCTGGCCGCAGTGGGCCCGAAGAACCTGGAGCTGGCCGGCGAGCTGGCGGACGGCTGGCTGGCTGTGTTCTACGCGCCCGAGTTCGCCGCGGAGCAGCTCGCCTCGGTCGCCGCAGGAAGGCAGCGAACCGGCCTCACCCTGGACGGCTTCGACGTCGTCCCGTCGGTACCGGTGGTGGTCGGTGACGACGTCGAGTCCTGCGCCGAGCTGGTCCGCTGGTACGCCGCGCTCTACGTGGGCGGGATGGGCAGCCGGCAGCAGAACTTCTACAACCAGCTCGCCACCCGGATGGGGTACGGCGACGCGGCCCGCGAGGTGCAGGAGCTGTACCTGGCCAAGCGCCAGCGGGAGGCGGCCGCCGCGGTACCCCTCGAGTTCATCGACCGGACCAGCCTCCTCGGGCCGCCCGACCGCATCGCCGCGCGGATGCGCGACTTCGCCGCGGCCGGCGTGACCACGCTGTCGGTGACGCTGTTCGTCGGCGACGTGGAGTCCGGGGTGCGCACGCTGCGCCAGGTGGCCGAGGCGCTGGACGCCTCCGGAGTGTCGGACTGACGTGGAGCTGTGGAAGGCCGTGGTGCTCGGGATCGTGGAGGGGCTCACCGAGTTCCTCCCGGTGTCCTCGACCGGACACCTCACGATCACCGAGCGACTGCTGAACCTGCAGATCGACGACGCGTCGGTGACCGGCTTCACCGCGGTGATCCAGGTCGGGGCGATCCTCGCCGCGGTCATCTACTTCTTCCGCGACATCGTCCGCATCGTCAAGGGATTCGTCCTCGGCCTGTTCAACGCGCGGCACCGCGGCTTCGACTACCGGTTCGGCTGGTACGTCATCGTCGGCTCGCTGCCAATCGCGATCGTCGGGCTCGTGGCCAAGAACGCGATCACCGGGCCGCTGCGCAGCCTCTGGGTGGTGGCCTCCGCGCTGATCCTGTGGAGCGCCGTGATGGTCTACGCGGAGAGGGTCGGTCGCCAGACCCGCGGTGAGCACGACCTGAACGTGGCCGACGCGGTGATCATCGGGGTGATGCAGAGTGCCGCGCTGTTTCCCGGCGTGTCCCGGTCGGGCGCCACGATCTCCTGCGGGCTGCTGCGCGACCTCGACCGGGTGACCGCCACCCGGCTGTCGTTCTTCCTGGGCATCCCCGCCCTGCTCGGCGGTGGAGCCTTCGAACTCAAGGACGCGGTCTCCGGACCGTCCGTCGGGGTACCGGCGCTGCTGGTCGGTACGGTGGTGAGCTTCCTCGTCGGGTACGCCTCGATCGCCTGGCTACTGCGGTTCGTGGCCCGCCACTCGATCGTCACGTTCGTCTGGTACCGGGTCGCCCTGGGCGTGGCCGTCATCCTGGCGCTGGCGGTCGGCGGCTGGTCCGCCACGTGAGTGGCCCTTCGGCCACGTAACCTTGCCCGGTGGCCACCGTCATCCTGCTCCGGCACGGCCGGACCACGTCGAACGCCAGCGGCGTGCTGGCCGGCCACCAGCCGACCGAGCTGGACGAGGCCGGCCGGGACCAGGCCGGTGCGGTCGGGAAGCGGCTGGCCAACGCGGGGTTGCCGCTGGCGGCGGTGGTCACCAGCCCGCTGATCCGTTGCCGGCAGACGCTCGCCCTGGCCCTGCCCGGCATCGAACCGGTGGAGGACGACCGGCTGGTCGAGTGCCGGTACGGCGACTGGGCCGGGCAGCCGCTCAAGGCGCTGGCGAAGCTGCCGCTGTGGCGGACCGTGCAGGTACACCCGAGCGCGGTGACCTTCCCAGGCGGCGAGTCGATGGCAGCGATGGCGGCCCGGGGCGTCGAGTCGGTCCGGGACTGGGACGCCCGCCTCACCGCGGTGCACGGCCCCGACGCCGTCTGGCTGGCCTGTACCCACGGCGACATGATCAAGGCAATCGTCGCAGACGCCCTCGGCCTGCACCTGGACCTGTTCCAGCGCATCGCGGTCGACCCGGCATCGGTGACGGTCATCCGGTACACGCCGCTGCGCCCGTTTCTGCTCGTCGCGAACGACACCGGCGGCGACCTGTCCGGCCTGCGGCCTCCGAAGCGGCCGCGCCGCGCCCGCCGCCGGCCCGTCAGCTCGGACGCGCAGGTCGGCGGGGGTGCCGGTACCGGGTCCGGTCCGGTCGGCAACCAGGGTGACGACCGGCTAGGGTCTTCGGTATGACCCGACAGGTGTTTGCCTTCGAACCGCCCGAGCGGTTCGTGGCGGGGACCGTGGGGCCGCCGGGGGAGCGGGCCTTCTACCTGCAGGCGCGCGGTGACGGCCGCCTGGTCAGCGTCGCCCTGGAGAAGGTGCAGGTGTCCCTGCTCGCGGAGAAGCTCGACGAGCTGCTCGGCGAGGCGCACCGCCGGTTCGGAGTCGTGCTGCCCGAGGCGGAGCCCGAGCCGCTGGACAACGAGCCGCTGGACAGCCCGGTCGACGAGGAGTTCCGGGTCGGCACCCTCGGCCTGGCCTTCGACGTGGACTCCAGCACCGTCGTCATCGAGGCCATCGCGGCCGGCGAGAACGACGAGGAGGAGGAGGAGCCGGACGACGAGGCGAGCGACCTCGACCGGCTCCGCGTGCGGCTGACCCCGGCCGCCGCCCGGGAGTTCATCGCGCGGGCGCGCCGGGTGCTGGCGGCCGGCCGGCCGCCGTGCCCGCTGTGCGGCCAGCCGCTCGATCCGCGCGGGCACCTGTGCCCGCGGCACAACGGCTACCACCGCTAGGCCAGACCACCATGGTTGCGCTGTCGGAGACCGACGCGCTCGACCTGCTGCGCCGCGGCCGGATGGAGCTGGAGGGCCGGCTGGTCGACGCGTCCAACACGACCCTGCGCGCGGTCATCGAGCTGGATGGCGTCGCGGCCCGCTGCGTGTACAAGCCGATCCGCGGCGAGCGGCCGTTGTGGGACTTCCCGGACGGTACCCTCGCCGGGCGTGAGGTCTCCGCGTACCTGGTGGCGGCGGCGACCGGCTGGGACTGCGTGCCGCCGACGGTACTGCGCGACGGTCCGCTCGGCCCGGGCGCCTGCCAGCTCTGGATCGACGAGCCGGAGGACCTCGACCCGCTGCTCGGCTTCGTACCGGTCGGCGAGGTACCGGCGGGCTGGCACCGCATCATGCAGGCCCACGACAGCGACGGCGAACCGTACGTTCTCGTGCACGCCGACGACGCCCGGCTGTCCAGGCTGGCCGTCTTCGACATCGTGGTGAACAACGCCGACCGCAAGGGCGGACACATCCTGTCCACAATGGACGGTGGAATCCGCGGCGTGGACCACGGGGTGTGCTTCAACGTGGAGCCGAAGCTGCGCACCGTGTTGTGGGGCTGGATCGGGGACCCGCTGCCGCAGGAGGCGTGTGAGGTCCTGGGCAAGATCCGGGCCGAGCTGTTCGGGGACCTGGGCGAGGCGCTGGCCGAGCACCTGACGCTGTCCGAGGTGGCGGAGGTCGGCGCCCGCATCGACCAGCTCATGACCGTCGGGCGGTTCCCGCCGCCGGGCCAGGACTGGCCCGCCATACCCTGGCCGCCGGTCTGATCAGCCCGAACGTAGGCTCGGGGCATGGAATCGTGGGTTGCGCCTGAAGTGCCGCGGCTGCCCGGGAGCGGGCGGCCGCTGTCGTTGTTCGACTCGGCCCGGGGGGCGGTGTGCCCGGTCGAGCCGGACGGGCCGGCCCGGATGTACGTGTGCGGCATCACGCCCTACGACGCGACCCACCTGGGCCACGGCGCCACGATGATCACATTTGACCTGGCCAACCGGGTCTGGCGGGACGGCGGGCTGCGCGTGCGGTACGTGCAGAACGTGACCGACATCGACGATCCGCTGCTGGAGCGGGCCAACCGCGACAAGGAGGACTGGGTCGTCCTCGCGATGCGGGAGACCGCCCTGTTCCGGGAGGACATGGAGGCCCTGCGGATCATCCCGCCGGAGGCCTACGTCGGCGCGGTCGAATCCATTCCCGGGATCGTCGCGCGCGTCGTCGAGCTGGTCGACTCCGGCGTCGGGTACCGGCTGGACGACGACAGCGGCGACGTGTACTTCGACCTGTCCGCCGCGCCCCGATTCGGGTACGAGTCGCGCCTGGACCGCGACCAGATGCTGGCCCTGTCGGCCGAGCGCGGCGGCGACCCCGACCGGCCCGGCAAGCGCGACCGGCTGGACCCGCTGCTGTGGCGCGGCGCGCGGGACCGGGAGCCGTCCTGGGACGGCGGGCCGCTGGGCCCGGGCCGCCCGGGATGGCACATCGAGTGCGCGGTGATCGCACTGAGCCTGCTCGGCGACCGGCTGGACGTCCAGGGGGGCGGCAACGACCTGGTGTTCCCGCACCACGAGATGTCGGCGGCGCACGCCGAGACGCTCACCGGTGCGGCGCCCTTCGCCACCCACTACACGCACGCCGGCATGATCGGCCTGGCCGGCGAGAAGATGAGCAAGAGCAAGGGCAACCTGGTCTTCGTCTCCCGGCTGCGCGCCGACCACGTGGACTCGATGGCGATCCGGCTGGCCCTTATCGCCGACCACTACCGGTCCGACCGGCAGTGGACCGACGACCTGCTCAAGGTGGCGCAGCAGCGGCTGTCGCGGTGGCGCGAAGCGACCGCGCCCGGCCGCTCAGGCCCCGACGGGTACCCGGTGCTGGAAGCGGTGCGTGAACGCTTGTCCGACGACCTGGACACGCCCGGCGCGCTGCAGGCGGTGGACGCCTGGGCGGACGCGGCGCTTGCCGGCGAGGGCAGCGACGCGACCGCGCCCGACCTGGTGGCTAGGACGGTTGACGCGCTGCTGGGGATCGCGCTGGCAGAGCGGCCGCATAGGTGACGCCGCGTGACTCCACGGTGAAGCCGACCCGCTCGTAGACGCCGACCGCGCCGGTCGGACTGTCCGCGTCCACGCCGAGCGTCACGGTCTGGAAGCCGGCCGCGCAGGCGGCGCCCAGCACGTCGGCGAGCATGGCCGCGGCCAGCCCCCGGCGGCGCCACGGCCGGCGCACGCCGACCTGGCCGACGTACCCGCGCCCGGGCTCGGGCGAGGCGTACGTCAGCACGTAGCCGGCGATCTGGTCGCCGTCGATGGCCATTCGCGACAGGTCGGGCAGGAAGTCCCCCGAACCGACCGTGAGCATGCGCCAGTGGTCCTCCTCGCGGGCCTGGAATCCCCAGTGGTCCGCGAACGCCTCCATGTGCGCGGCGTACAGGCCCCGGTCGCGCCCGGTCCGGTACCTCACGAGGTCCAGCCCGTCGGGTACGGGGATGTCGGGTACCGAGCCGGTCGGGGCGACCATGTCGAACCAGTACCGTACCGGGGCGAGACCGAAGCGCCGGTACAGGCGCTGCGCCTCAGTGTCCGCGTCGGAGCCACCAACGTGGATCGCCCAGTCGCGCTCGGGGGCGGTTGCAGCGTGGATGTCCGCCGCCCGGCGCAGCTGCCAGTCGAGTAGGTCACGACCCAGGCCCCGGCCGCGCCATGCCGGGTGGACGCCGCCCATCACGTCGACGCGGAAGCCGCCGTCGGGCGGGGTCGGCACGACGGCGAAGGCCACCACGTCGCCGCCCGTGTCGACGAGGAACCTGGCGTCCGCATCGTGGTCCCGCACCATGGTGCGCATCAACGCCCCGGCCTCGTCGGTCGTCATGTACGGGTGGCCACCGACGTGTAGCTCCATTCGGTTGAGCAGGTCGGCCAGGGCCGGCGCGTCGCTGTCGCGGTACCCGCGTGTGGTCAGCTCCCCCATACCTCGTCACCCTAGGGCCGGGGGCAACCCATTTATCTCGGCCGGTGCCTCTGCCGGCGCCGACGGCACCTGGTACTCCTCGACCAGGGCGGTGACCGGACCGGGCCACGTGGCGACCGCGACCTCGATCGGCCGATGGTGGGCGTCGCGGGCCACGTGCAGCAGGTGCAGCACCGGGGTGTCCGGCCGGATCTGCAGCAGCTCCGCCTCCTCCCGGGTGGGCAGCCGCGCGGTGATCTGGTCGGTGGCCGTCGCGTACCGCCGCCCTGTCACGTCCTCGACCTCCTGGTACAGGGGGCGGCCGAACGCCTCCATGCGCTCCAGGCCGGTACCGGCGGTGTCCCGGGGCAGCAGCCAGGAGGCGCCCACCTCGACCGCCGCGTCCTGGGTGCGCACCAGGTGCCGGCGGACGGTCAGCTCGGTACCGGCCGCTACCCCGAACGCGTCGGCGACCTCCGGCGGGGCGGGGGACCGGCCGACCTCGACGAGCTGCTGACGGTACCGGGCGGCTAGGTCCGCGTGGTACCCCCGGAAGCTGCCGTAGCGGCCGCGGGACAGCCGGTTGAGCCTGCGCCGGGTACCGCGGACGAAGGTACCGGAGCCGGGCTTGGTGATCAGGAGTCCCTCGACGCGGAGCTGGTCGATGGTGCGCTGCACGGTCTGCTTGGCCACGCCGTACATCTCGGCGATGGCGGGGATGGACGGGAGCCGGTCACCCGCGTTCCACTCCCCGCGCCGGATGCGTTCGCGTAGCTGGGCGGCGATCTGCCGGTGGGGGTGTTCGGCCGCGCCAGGATTGATCTCCATACGTTATAACCTAGCGTCCTAGGACGGCCTACACGATGTGACACGCCACATCGAAAGCCGCGAAAACCTGCGAAGAAGCGAAATCGCCGTCGGCGGGCCGCAGAGCAACGGACCAGGTCAGCCAGGGAACGCGGAGCGGGGCGACCGAGCGGAGCGAGCGCCAGCTACCAGGGTCCGCCGGCGGTCGGGCCGGTGGAGCCGCCGCGGCGGCGCAAGTACTTCTCGAACTCCTGGGCGATCTCGTCGCCAGACAGCGGCTGCATACCCTCGTCGCCGACCCGCTCCTCGAGCTCCCGCACGTACTCGGCCAGCTCGGCGTCCTGCTCCGCGGCCGCGCGCAGGCGCTCCTCCCACTCCGCCGACTCCTCGGCCAGGTCCATCATCGGCACCGGAAGGTCCAGCACGTCCTCGACCCGGTGCAGCAGGGCGAGGGTGGCCTTGGGGCAGGGCGGGTTGTTCGCGTAGTGCGGCACGTGTACCCAGAACGACAGCGCATCGAGCTCGGCGCGGATGCACGCCTCGTGCAGCACCCCGACAATGCCGGTCGGCCCGTCGTACCGGGTCGGCGTGAGGTTGAACCGCTCGGCCGCGTCGCGGCTGGAGGCGCTGCCGCTGATCGGCAAGGGTCGGGTGTACGGCACGTCGGCCAGCAGCGCGCCGAGCAGCACGATCCGGTTGACCTCGAGGCTGTGGCACAGCTCGAGGATCTCCCCGCAGAACGTGCGCCACCGCATGCTCGGCTCGATGCCGCGGATCAGCAGCACATCCCGCTCCGTGCCCGGGGGAGTGGCCACCGAGAACCGCGTCGTCGGCCATTCGATGTTGCGGGTCTCGCCCTCGGCCAGCGACACGATCGGCCGGTTGACCTGGAAGTCGTAGAAGTCCTCGGGATCCAGTGCGGTCACCGGCCGGGCGGTCCACACCTGCTCGAGATGCTCGACCGCGGCGGTCGAGGAGTCGGCCGCGTCATTCCAGCCCTCGAAGGCCGCGATGGCCACCGGGTCACGCAGAACGGGCAGCCCGTCGAACTCGGTCATGCCGGCTCCTCGCCGGGCCGCGCGCCAACCTGACCGGCCGCGTCGGTCCATCTGCCTCGCTCGCTGAGCTCGTTCACCCACTCAGACTACGGCCAAGCGGGTCGGCCGGCGTCCGGGCGGCACCCGCCACGCTGAACCCGGCCGCGACGCGCCGGCCGAGGGGCGCGGCGCGCCGACCCGACGGCGGCATGCCGGCGCGCCGGCCGAGCCGCCACCATGCGGACCCGCCCCCTCGCCCGGGAGATCCGTCCGACCGTACTGACCAGCCTCTACCCTGGACGGGTGGCCGATTCACTGATCGCGACGCTCGGCCGGCGGGTACTCGTCGCGGACGGCGCGATGGGCACCATGCTGCAGGCGGCCGACCTGTCGCTCGACGACTTCCAGGGGTACGAGGGCTGCAACGAGGTGCTCAACGTGACCCGGCCGGACGTGGTGCGCGGGGTACACGACGCCTACCTCGAGGCCGGCGCGGACTGCGTGGAGACCAACACCTTCGGCGCCAACCTCGGCAACCTCGGCGAGTACGGCATCACCGACCGGATCCGGGAGCTGTCGGAGGCTGGCGCGCGGCTCGCCCGGGCGGCGGCCGACGAGGCCGCCAGCGCGGATCGGCCGCGGTACGTGCTGGGCTCGGTCGGCCCGGGTACCAAGCTGCCGACCCTCGGACACGTCGCGTTCCCCACCCTGCGCGACGCGTACCAGGAGAACGTCGCCGGGCTACTGGCCGGCGGCGTGGACGCGATCATCGTGGAGACCTGCCAGGACCTGCTGCAGGCGAAGGCGGCGCTGCTGGGCGCGCGCCGGGCGATGGCGGCGGAGGGCCGCGAGGTCCCGTTGATCGGGCAGGTCACCGTGGAGACCACCGGCACGATGCTGCTGGGTAGCGAGATCGGTGCCGCGCTGACCGCGCTGGCCCCGTTGGGCGTCGACCTCATCGGCCTGAACTGCGCCACCGGCCCGGCCGAGATGACCGAGCACCTGCGGTACCTGTCGCAGCACGCCACCGTCGGGCTGTCCGTGATGCCCAACGCCGGCCTGCCGCAGCTGACGCCGGACGGCGCGCGGTACCCGTTGACCCCGGAGGAACTCGCCGAGGCGCTGCAACGGTTCGTCCGCGAGTACGGCGCGGTCCTTGTCGGCGGCTGCTGCGGTACCACGCCCCGGCACATCCTGGAGGTGGCGCGGGCGGTCGGTGACCTGAGCCCGGCGACCCGGCAGCCCTCCAGCGAGCCGGGTGTGGCGAGCCTGTACCACACGACGCCCTTCCGCCAGGAGGCCAGCGTTCTGATGATCGGCGAGCGGACCAACGCCAATGGCTCCAAGGCGTTCCGCGATGCGATGCTGGCCGAGGACTACCACGCGTGCGTGGAGCTTGCGCGGGAGGCCGCCCGGGACGGTTCGCACCTGCTGGATCTGTGCGTCGACTACGTGGGCCGGGACGGTACCGCCGACATGCGGGAGCTGGCCAGCCGCTTCGCCACCGCGTCCACCCTGCCGATCATGCTGGACTCCACCGAGCCGGCCGTCATCGAGGCCGGCCTCACGCGGCTCGGCGGCAGGTGTGTGGTCAACTCGGTCAACTTCGAGGACGGGGACGGGCCGCAGTCGCGGTACCAGCGGGTCATGCGCCTCGTTCGCGAGCACGGCGCGGCGGTGGTGGCCCTGACCATCGACGAGGAGGGGCAGGCGCGTACCGCCGAGTGGAAGGTACGGGTGGCCTCCCGGCTGATCGATGACCTGACCGCCAACTGGGGCATGGCCCGCTCGGACATCCTCGTGGACTGCCTGACCTTCCCCATCTCGACCGGGCAGGAGGAGACCCGCCGCGACGCGATCGAGACCATCGAGGCGATCCGCCAGATCTCGCAGCGGTACCCGGGGGTCAACTTCACCCTCGGCATCTCCAACGTGTCATTCGGCCTCAACCCCGCCGCCCGCCAGGTGCTCAACTCTGTCTTCCTGAACGAGTGCCGCGAGGCCGGGCTGACCAGTGCGATCGTGCACGCCTCGAAGATCCTGCCGATGTCGCGGATCCCGGACGAGCAGC
>CAZYCD010000102.1:0-16616 GCA_964645345.1 uncultured Micromonosporaceae bacterium | reverse complement strand
GACCTGGCCGCGCACCACCGGCGGCACGGCCCGCTGCCCGCAACGGGTGGCCTGGTCGAGGCGGCCCGTGCGGCCGGGCTGACCGGGCGCGGCGGCGCGGCCTTCCCGACCTGGCGCAAGCTCGCCTCGGTGGCCGCGTCGGCGGCGCGGACCGGGCGCGAACCCCTCGTCGTGGCCAACGCCGCCGAGGGCGAACCGGCCAGCCGCAAGGACCGCGCCCTGGTGAGGCACGCCCCGCACCTGGTACTCGACGGGCTGCGGCTGGCGGCCGACGCGGTCGGCGCCCGGCGCGCGTACCTGTACCTCCCGCCGCGGTACGCGGACGGGATGCGGGCCGCTCTCGCCCAGCGCCAGGGCTCGGGCTGGGACCGGCTGCCCGTCGAGCTGGTCGACGCGCCGCCCGGCTTCGTGGCCGGCGAGGAGTCGGCGGTACTGGCCAGGGTCGGAGGCGGGCGGGCGGTACCCGTCGACCGGCTGCGACCGGTCGCCGAGAGCGGCCTGCGCGGCGCGCCGAGCCTGGTACAGAACGTGGAGACCCTGGCACACCTGGCCGTCATCGCTCGGCACGGCCCCGACTGGTTCCGTGCCGCAGGTACCGCCGAGGAGCCCGGGACGTTCCTGGCCACGGTAGGCGGGGCGGTCCAGCGGCCGGGAGTCTACGAGGTCGCCTGCGGCGTACCGCTCGGTGACCTGCTGGCGACGGCCGGCGGCCCGGCCGCGCCGGTCCACGCCGTGCTCGTCGGCGGGTACCACGGGGCATGGCTGCCCGGTACCCGGCTGGACACTCCGGTCAGCCGCGCCGGGCTGGCACCGTTCGGCGGGGCACCCGGCGCCGGCGTTGTCGTGGTGCTGCCGGAGGGCGCCTGCGGGCTGCGGGCGACCGCCGGCATCGTGTCCTACCTCGCGGAGGCGTCGACCGGCCAATGTGGACCGTGCCGTAACGGGCTGCCCGCGATCGCCCAGCAGTTCAACGCGCTCGCGTCGGCGGCCGGCCCGGCCGACCCGGCCCGCATCGGGTGGCTCGCGCGGCTGGTGACCGGCCGGGGCGCGTGCCGCCACCCAGACGGTACCGCCAGGCTGGTGGCGAGCGCCCTGCGCGCGTTCGACCCAGAGGTACGCCGGCACTCCGCCGGTACCTGCGTGGAAGGGAGCGTGTCATGACGGTACAGCGCCTGCACGTCGACTGGACCCGGTGCGACCGGCGGGGTTCCTGCGCGGAACTGCTCCCGGAACTGCTCACCGGGGACCCGTGGGGGTACCCGCTGGCCCACGACGGGAGCCGGGAGCCGGCGGTACCCCCGCAACTCGTGCGGCACGCGAAGCGGGCCGTGGCCCTGTGCCCCCGGCTGGCTCTGCGACTCGTCGGGTGAGGCCGGCGGCTCGTCGGGTGGGTTCGGCGGCGCCGCCGGCCGCGACAGTCAGCCGGCCGACGTCATCGCCAGCAGCTTGGTGACCGTGTTCCAGTTGCGCATGGTGGACAGCAGCTTGGTCTTCTTGTCCCAGAAGTCGACCGGAATGCGGCTGCCGCTGGCGCCGTTGGGCAGCCAGAGGTAGATCTCCCGGCCGCCGAGGCGGAACTCGTCGGGCGCGAATCCGGCCGGGTCGACATCGTCCACAGTGGACCGGTCGACCGGGCCGGAGAGGAACGCCACCATCAGCTTCGCGCCGTCCCCGGCGTGCTCCGGGAACGGGTTGGCCGCCACCACGGCGGCCAGCTCGCTCGCTGTGCGCACCACGCACCGCACCGGCATGCCCAGGCGCTCGGTGATGGCCTGTGAGACCTCGGCGCACACCTTGTCCGCCTGCCGCCGCGGGCCGGTGAACACGGCATTGCCGCTCTGCAGCAGCGTCGCCACGTCGGTGTAGCCCAGGTCGCCCAGGATCGCCCGCAGGTCCTGCATGGACACCCGCCGGCTGCTGCCCAGGTTGATGCCGCGCAACAGCGCGATGTACCTCGCCACGCCACCACCGTAGCCCCCGGTGCCGGCGACGACGGGTACCGGCTGGAGCCCCGTGGCTACCGCCCGTGTTCCCGCCGCCGACCCACGGGTACCGGCCGCCCGGTCCGTAGGATGGCCAGCCGTGACCACGAGCATCCACCAGCGCATCGCCGACGAACTCGGAGTCCGGGAAGGCCAGGTACAGGCGGCCGTCGACCTGCTGGACGGCGGCGCCACGGTGCCGTTCGTCGCCCGGTACCGGAAGGAGGCGACCGGCGGGCTCGACGACGCCCAGCTGCGTACCCTCGAGGAGCGCCTGGGCTACCTGCGGGAGCTGGAGGAGCGCCGGGCCGCCATCCTGGAGTCGGTCAAGGCGCAGGGCAAGCTGGACGACGCGCTGGCCGCGCAGCTCCTCGCCGCCGACTCCAAAGCCCGGCTGGAGGACATCTACCTGCCATACAAGCCCAAGCGCCGCACCAAGGCCCAGATCGCCCGGGAGGCGGGGCTGGAGCCGCTGGCCGACGGGCTGCTGGCCGACCCGAGCCAGGACCCGGCGACGGTCGCGTCCGGCTACGTGGACGCGACAAAGGGCGTCGCCGACGCGGCCGCCGCCCTGGACGGCGCGCGGGCCATCCTTGCCGAGCGGTTCGCCGAGGACGCCGACCTGATCGGGTCGCTGCGCGAGCAGATGTGGTCGCGGGGCTCGCTGGCCTCCCGGGTACGCGACGGCAAGCAGGAGGCCGGCGCGAAGTTCTCCGACTACTTCGAGGCGACCGAGCCGCTGACCAAGCTGCCGTCGCACCGGGTACTGGCCATGTTCCGCGGCGAGAAGGAGGAGATCCTCGACCTGGCGTTGGAGCCCGGCGAGGGTACCTACGAGACGGACATCGCCGCCCGGTACGGGATCGCCGACCTCGGCCGGCCGGCCGACCGCTGGCTGGTCGAGACCGTGCGGTGGTCGTGGCGTACCCGAATCCTCGCGCACCTGGGCATCGACCTGCGGATGCGGCTGCGCCAGGCGGCCGAGGACGAGGCGGTGCGGGTGTTCGCCGCCAACCTGCGCGACCTGCTGCTCGCCGCGCCCGCCGGCGCCCGGCCCACCATGGGCCTGGACCCCGGCTTCCGTACCGGCGTGAAGGTCGCGGTCGTCGACGGTACCGGCAAGGTGGTCGCCACCGACACCATCTACCCGCACGTACCCGTCCGCCGCTGGCAGGAGTCCATCGCGACCCTCGCCCGGCTGGCGGCCGCGCACAAGGTGGAGCTGGTCGCGATCGGCAACGGCACGGCGTCCCGGGAGACCGACAAGCTCGCCGCCGACCTCATCGCCGCGCATCCTCAACTGAAGCTGACGAAGGTGTCCGTCTCCGAGGCCGGCGCCTCGGTCTACTCCGCCTCGGCCTACGCCTCACAGGAGCTTCCCGGGATGGACGTGTCGCTGCGCGGCGCGGTGTCCATCGCCCGCCGGCTGCAGGACCCGCTGGCCGAACTCGTGAAGATCGACCCGAAGTCCATCGGTGTCGGCCAGTACCAGCACGACCTCGCCGAGACCAAGCTCGCCAGGTCGCTGGACGCGGTCGTCGAAGACTGCGTCAACGCGGTTGGCGTAGACGTGAACACCGCCTCGGCGCCGCTGCTCACCCGGGTGTCCGGGGTGGGCTCCGGGTTGGCCGCCGCGATCGTCTCGCACCGGGACGCCAACGGGCCCTTCGTCAACCGCAAGGCGCTGCTGAAGGTCCCGCGGCTGGGCCCGAAGGCGTTCGAGCAGTGCGCCGGCTTCCTGCGCATCCCGCACGGCGACGACCCGCTGGACGCCTCCGCCGTGCACCCCGAGGCGTACCCGGTGGTCCGCCGCATCCTCGAATCGACCACCAAGGACATTCGCGCGCTGATCGGCAACAGTGCGGTGCTGCGCACCGTCCGCGCGACCGACTTCGTGGACGACACGTTCGGCCTGCCGACGGTCAACGACATCCTCAGGGAGCTGGACAAGCCGGGCCGGGACCCGCGCCCGGCCTTCCACACCGCGACCTTCGCCGAGGGCGTGGAGACGCTGGCCGACCTGCTGCCCGGGATGGTACTTGAGGGCGTGGTCACCAACGTCGCCGCCTTCGGTGCCTTCGTGGACATCGGCGTGCACCAGGACGGGCTCGTACACGTCTCGGCAATGTCGAAGAACTTCGTGAAGGATCCCCGCGACGTGGTCAAGCCGGGCAGCATCGTACGGGTCAAGGTGCTGGAGGTCGACCACGCGCGCAAGCGCATCGGGCTGACGCTGCGGCTGGACGACGACGCGACCGGTACCGGAGGGGGCGGCCCGACTCCCGCCGCGCGCCAGGGCGGTGCCGGTGGCTCGGGCGGTGGCCGGGCGGGCGGCTCCGGCGCGGGCCGGCAGGATCGCGGCGGCGGGCGGCCAGGCCGGCCGCGTGGCGGCAACGACCCGGAGACGTTCGCCGGTGGCGCGCTGGCCGACGCCCTGCGCCGCGCCGGTCTGGACAAGGGCCTCGACAAGCGCTGACCCGGTGGAACGGGCCGGGCAAACTCCCCGAATGGCGGGCGTGGCGGGGCCGGGCGGAGCAGCATCGGAGAGGTGAACACTCTTACCTTGGGCATGCGATGAGTACCGGCGGCAGCGGTACGGGCGGGGCCGGCGGGACGGGCAGCTTCGGTACTTCGGGAGCCGGCTCCGGTACCTCCGGCGAGGGGGCGCACCGCCGGCGGGAGGACGCACCGACCCCGAGCCGGCGGCTTCCCCGCGTCAAGCGGGCCACCAAGCCGCAGCGGTCGGAGGAGCGCAGCGGGCCACCGAAGTGACCCCGCGCTGACCGTAGTGCACAGCGGACTTCGGTCGCCGTACCCCTCAGGCGACCACAGCGGACAGTGGACGCTGGAAGTACCGGTACCCGGCGAGCGCCGCGACGAAGCCGTCCACGAACTCCGCGCTCGGCGGGCCCGACTCCGCCTGGAGTACCACGCCCGCGCTCGCCCCGTCCAGCGCCGCACCCCCGTCCGCGCCCGGTAGCTGTGCCCGGCGCAGCAGCCCCACCCCCGCGCCCAGCGCGCCGATCGGCTTCGCGTGCTTGTACGCCTCAGCCACGAAATGCACCGCGTGCCCGTCCGAGGCGAGCGCGGCCACCCCGTCCTCGCCCCCCGCGACCAGTACCGCGTCGTAGAGCACCGAGGCGGTCGTGGCCATCGCGGTCGCCGCCGGCAGGAGCGTGCTGTCCGGGTCCTCCGTGCGCAGCTGGCCGGCCGACGGAGCCAGCAGGTCCACCCGGGCGCCCTGCGCCGAGAGCACCTCGCGTAGTCGGGCGACCCCGGCCACCTCCACGCCCGGGCCGGCGAGGATCGCCACCGACCGGCCCCGTACCCCGTCCCCCGGGCGGACCGCGAGGCTGAGCGCGGGCGAAATCTTGCCGTGGTTGTCCGCGACCTTCACCGGCTCGTCCACCCCGATGCCGGCGGCCACCGCCACGGCCAGGTCGTGGTCGATGCACTCCAGGTGCCCCACCACCCGTTCCCGGATGTCCATCCGGGTCACCTTGCCCAGCTCGAACTGGTACGCGGCGACGATGTGCGCCCGCTCCCAACCCGACATGCTGTTCCAGAACAACGTCGCCTGGCCATAGTGGTCGGCGAATGTCTCGCTGCGGCGCCGTACCTTGTGCCCGTCCACCCGCTCCGGGTAGTGCGCGAAGCCGCCGTCGCTGCCCGGTACCGCGGGGCAGCCGCCGCCCAGCGTGTTCGGATGATAGTTCCCGGCGCCGATCGGGATCTGCTGCTGTCCGAAGCCGTCCTGCTGGTGGTGGTGCACCGGGGCGACCGGCCGGTTGACCGGAAGCTGGGCGAAGTTGGGGCCGCCGAGCCGGGTGAGCTGAGTGTCCAGATAGGAGAACAGCCGCGCCTGCAGCAAGGGGTCGTCGGTGAAGTCGATGCCCGGCACCACGTTGCCGACGCAGAAGGCGACCTGTTCGGTCTCGGCGAAGAAGTTGTCCGGGTTGCGGTCGAGCACCAGCCGGCCGACCGGCGTGACTGGTACCCGCTCCTCGGGTACCAGTTTGGTCGGGTCGAGCAGGTCGAAGTCGAGGAAGTCGAACTCCTGCTCCTCCGGGATGAGCTGCAGGCCCAGCTCGTACTCCGGCCCCATTCCAGCCTCGATCGCGGTCCACAGGTCGCGGCGGTTGAAGTCGGGGTCGCGGCCGGCGATCTGCTGCGCCTCGTCCCACACCAGCGAGTGGGTACCGGCCAGCGGCGTCCAGTGGAACTTTACGAGGGTACCCACGCCGTCGGCGTTGACCAGCCGGAAGGTGTGTACCCCGAAACCCTGCATGGTGCGGTAGCTGCGCGGGATGGCCCGGTCGGACATCAGCCAGATGACGTGGTGCATGGTCTCCGGCTGCAGTGACACGAAATCCCAGAAGCTGTCGTGCGCGGAGGCGCCGGTCGGCATCTCGTGCTGCGGCTCGGGTTTCACCGCGTGGATGACGTCCGGGAACTTGATGCCGTCCTGGATGAAGAACACCGGCATGTTGTTGCCGACGAGGTCGAAGTTGCCCTGCCGGGTATAGAACTTCGTGGCGAAGCCGCGCACGTCCCGCACGGTGTCAGCCGAGCCGCGCGGCCCCTGCACGGTGGAGAAGCGGACGAAGACGGGGGTACTCGCGGCCGGGTCGCACAGGAAGTCGGCCTTCGTGTACCGGGCCAGCGACTCGTAGACCCGGAAGTGCCCGTAGGCGCCCGAGCCCCGCGCGTGTACGACCCGCTCCGGGATGCGCTCGTGGTCGAAGCGCATCACCTTCTCCCGAAGGTGGAAGTCCTCGATGAGGCTCGGCCCGCGGGTACCGGCGTGCAGCGAGTTGTCGGTGTTCTCGACCGGGATCCCCTGGTCGGTCGTCAGTCGGGTACCGGCGTTGTCGACGCGCGCGGCGTCAAGTTGCCGGTCCTTGCCGGTGGTCATCGCGGCCTCCTGGGGACAGACGGGTCCGCGCGCCCATACCCGCCGCCGGTCGGCCGAAACGGCCCGGCGGTCTGGCGTACCGTTCGGCCGATAGGCCCGGCTTGCGATCATGCAGCACAATGAATGGGTGACGCAGTGGGAGTACGCCCGGCTGGAATACAAGTCGACCGGTTCGCTCGGCACCGACCGGTACCTCGACTGGAGCGCGGTCTTCCACCACCCCGGTGGGGTCCAGCGCTGGGGTACCGACGAGCAGTTCGACGACCTGCCGCACCTCAACCGGGCGGGCGCCGACGGCTGGCAGGTCTACGACCGGGCCGCGCTGGTGATCGGCCAGCCGCAGCGCCTGCACTCCGTCACCTACTCGATGAAGCGGCCCGGCTAACCGGGACGGTCCATCGCCCGACGGCCGCCTCGACCGCGGCCCGGTCCGGTGCGTCGGCGGCCCAGCCGATGTACCCGTCCGGCCGCACCAGTACCGTGGGCCCCCGGGCGCGCCGACGGCACCATGGAGACTCCGTCGAGCGCTGTCCGGGCTCACCAGCACGATGTCAACGCTTGTTGCCAACAGCCGTTGGCGTACTGGCCGACAGTCCACCGTGGGCGAGCAGGTCACCGGGCGAGGGTCAGCGGCGGCGCTGCGGTTCGACGCGCTCGCGGGCCTCGGTCAGCGCGGCGGTATTGTCGACCGCCTCCCCACCGTCGGCCATCGGCTTCGCCGGCGCCTGGCGCCGGTTCAGCTCGGCGTCGGTCTTGCCGGTCTTCTCGCGGGTCTCCTCGGGCTGGCTCATTCCCGCGTGCTACCCCGCGACGGCGGGCGGAAACAGCCCAGCCGGAGCCGGCCACCGGCCGCGCGCCAGGCTCGGCCGCCGCCACGTCCGCGCCGTCCGGAACGAGCGCAACCGCACGGTATCCTCTTGTCAATGGAGGAGAACCGAGCGCTGCGGGTGGTCGACGCGCTGCGTGAACGGGGTGTGCCGGCACACGTGGAGCGGGCCGCCGTCAACCGGTTCGGCGTGCGGATCGCGCTGCCGGACGGCCGCGAGGCCATCTGGGACGCGGACGGCACCGCCGGGCTGGAAGCCGAGGTCATGCGGGACGGCACCCTGGTCGGCTTCGTACCGGTCATCCCCGGCTCCGAGGACTTCGACGAGGCCCAGGTCGTCGACGCCATCGCCCGGACGGACTACGACAAGCCGGTCGCCACCCAGCGCCCGACCGCCCCGCCGCCCGGACCGCCGCTACCCATGGAGGGCGGCTTCTTCCGCCGCTTCCGGGACGGCTTCCGCTCCCGCTGATCTCCGCAACCGGAGGGCGCCGCCGGGACCGGGTGGCCCGCCGGGCTCAGCGGTACTCGGCCAGGCGCGGCCGTACCCCGATCACCGCCAGCAGCATCACGGCGACCATCAGCACCAGCGGGATGATCGTCCAGCCGGACAGGTTGCCGCGAGCCTGCCCGATCGACGCCTCGAACGACCGCCTGTGGCCGGCCGCGATGCTGGCCGCTGCCGCGTCGTAGTACGCGAAGTCGAAGGCCGCGTCGCCCCGGGCGATGCCGGTCAGGGTTTGGACGGCGGCGTCGATCTGACCCGAGGAGACCAGCGCGACGACCTTGTCGTGGTCGCGCTGGTACGCCGACCACCGGTCCACGACCTCCTTCGCGGGCGCGTCCGACGAGCCCGGGCCGGTCGCCAGGTCGGCCAGCCCGGCCGGCAGCGAGCCACCGGACGCTCCGCAGCTACCACCGCCGTGCAGGCACTGCGCCTTTGCCTGGTAGTCCTCCTGGAAGTAGGGCCGGTTCGTCGAGATCAGGTACCGGCTGGTATCGGCCGCCGCGTCGTAGCTGACCGCCTGCGCCTGGGTCAGCGCCAGGTACGGGCCGAAGCTGTCGCGCTGCCCGTCCCGCAGCCGGTTGTTCTCGTCCAGCAACACCACGCTGGCGGAGACCACCAGGCCCAGGGTCGCCAGGGTGGCCAGCAGCAGGGCCGGGTTGATCAGGCGCCGGTACCGGCGGGTCAGCCGGAGCTGGAACAGCACCAGCGCGGCCAGTAGCAGCCCGCCGAGCACCACGGTCAGCACGACCGACACGATCCCCGCGTCACGTTGGTCGGTGTAGGCCCGCTCCAGCGTGTCCAGGCTGGACGTCCGCAGCCGCAGCGCGGTCGGCAGCAACTGGAAGTGCATGAGGTCGGTGGCCCGGCCGTAGTAGCCCAGCGCGCCCGCCGGCAGTACGCCGGCGACCTGGTCGGTCGCGTCCCCCTCGATCGCGATCGCCTGCCAGGCCAGCTCCCGGTACTTGCCGAGCTGGTCGAGCAGTTGCCGAATCGTGGCGCGGTCCGCGTTGCCGGTCGAGGCCCGGGTCGCCTGGTCGAGGTCCGCGCTGATCTCGGCGCCGCGCCGCTGGTACGCGAGGAGGGCGTCGAGCCGGTCGCTGGCGAACGTCGAGGAGGTGCCGATCATCGCCAGTCTGGCCAGCTGCGCGTCCAGGTCGCTGAGCGCGAAGTACAGGTCGGACGCGGTGGCCGCCTGCGGCGCGGCCTGCTGCGCGATGACATTGACCTGCGAGCGCACCCGGGTCATGCCCAGCTCGGTGACGGCGAGCACGGCGACCGCGCCGAGGATCACCACCGCCGTCCAGATGCGCAGGCGCAGCGGGCTGGTCAGCCCCGCGCGCCTGGTCGTGCTGACCGGTACGGCCTGCTGGGCCGCCACCGCCGAGGGCCGAGCCACAGTCGCCTGAGCCACGCCGGTCACGGTAGCCGGCGGGGGCAACAGGGGGCACGGCGGTCGAGCGGGCGTGCCACGTGCGCCGGGCACCCATCGATCGGTACTCTCAGCGACGTTGTTCGTTCTCCGGATGGGGTCGACATGACACATCGTGACGGACCGGTTAGCCGGTCCCGATGCTGACCGGCGGTCCGCTGCTGGCCACCGAGGAGCTGACCCGGATGGCCCTGCGCCGCCGCCCGGCGCCCGCCCCCGACCACGCCCACGTCTACCTGGCCAGGTCCGGCCGCCTCTACGCGCCCACCGGCGGGCTGACGCCGACCGAGCTGTGGCGCCGCGCCCCCCGCCGGGTCTACGACGTCGACCTGGCACCGCACCCGCTGGCCGTGACCGTCGAGCTGACACCCCGTGGCGGGTCCGCCACCGGACCGGCCGGAGCCGTGTCCGTCGAGCTGACCGGCGTGTGGCGCACGATGAGCCCGGTCGCGGTGGTCACCCACCAGGTCGTGGACGTGCCGGCCCTGGTCCGACCGCAGCTGCTCGCGCTGGTCGAGACCGCCGTCGCGGATCGGCCCTGGTCAGGCCCTGCCGAGCTGGCCGCGCTGCTGGACGAGCGGTCCTTCCCGCCCGTCAACCTCGCCGAGGGGATCTGCCTGTTCCAGATCAAGGCGAGGTTGCTGCCCGCATAACCGGCCGGAACGGCGGGTACCTCCCTGTGGTGCTGACCCGAGGAGACCTGCTCGGCGACCGGTACCGGCTGGACGAGCGCATCGCGACCGGCGGCATGGGCGAGGTGTGGCGGGCGACCGACACCGCCCTGGGCCGGACCGTCGCGCTCAAGGTGTTGCGCGACGCCCTGCTGGCCGATCCCGGCTTCGACGCGCGGTTCCGCGCGGAGGCCCGGTTGATGGCCGCCCTGGACCATCCGAACGTGGTCAACATCTACGACTACGGCCGCAGCCCGGTACCCGACGGTGGCGCCCCGTACCTGGTGATGGCGCACGTGGACGGCCAGTCGCTGGCCGACCGCATCGCGGCCGCGGGTAGCCTGCCGGTCGACGAGACGCTCGCCGTCCTGGCCCAGGCGGCCGACGCGCTGCACGCCGCGCACGCGCGCGGAATCGTGCACCGCGACGTCAAGCCGGCCAACCTGCTGGTGCGGCCCGACGGTACCGTCGTGCTCGTCGATTTCGGGGTGGCCCGCTCGCCGGGCGCGACCTCGGCGACGGCCGCCGGTCAGGTGGTCGGCACCGCTCTGTACATGGCGCCCGAGCAGGCGACCGGGCGGGGCCTGTCCCCCGCGACCGACATCTACGCCCTCGGCGCCGTCGGGTACCACTGCCTTGCCGGCCATCCGCCGTTCCCGGGTGGCTCCCCGGTCGAGGTCGCCATGCGCCACCTGTCCGACGAGCCCGCCCCGCTGCCGGCGTCAGTACCTCCGGCGCCCGCTGCGCTGATCATGCGGGCGCTGCGGAAGGACCCCGCCGACCGCTTTCCGGATGCGGCGGCGTTCGCCGCGGCGGCGCGGGCCGCGCGCGGGTCGGGCGGAGCAGACGTGACCGGCCCCCTGGCCGCGGCTGCTCCGGCTGTCGTACCGGCGCCCCGCGACGCCACCCGCCTCGACCCGCCGACCCTGGCCGATCTCCCCATCGGCCCAGTGGCGGCCCACCGGCCGGCGGCCGGCGGGCGCGCGGCCCCGGTCGGCACCGTCACGGGACCGGCGCGGGCGGGTGTCGACACGCCCGAATCAGGGGGCGCCGCCCGGCTCGCGGTCCTTGCCGGCCTCGCCGTCCTGGTCCTGCTGCTCGGCATCGGCGGGCTGGTGCTCCTGCTGGACAGCGCGCCCAGCCGGGGCCGCAGCGTGCCCGCCGACCAGCCCGCCTCGGGCGCGCCCGCGAAACCCGTCACCAGCCAGCGACCCACCGACCCCGGGCAGCGCCCGTCGGCCAGCACGATCGTGCCGAGCGACCCGGGCACGCCGACCGCCGGTACCAGCAGCCCGCCCGCCGCGCCGCTGCCGGTACCGTCGCCCACCAACACGGGCGGTACCACGCCCAGCGCCTCGCCGCCGCCGAGCACACCGCCGTCCTCGGCCGGTACCGCCGGATCCCAGACCCCCGGGGCGTCCACCGGTTCGGTACCCGGCCAGGTCGACCCGAGCATCGGCAGCGCCTCGAACACCGGCAGCGCCTCTGCGTCGAACACCGGCAGCGCGAGCGCGTCGGGCAGCGCCAGCGCCTCCAACACGGGCAGCGCCAGCGCGTCGGACGAGGATCCCGGCCGGCGCTGACCGCGGTGTGACCGGTCACCGTTCAGCGGCGCCGAGGCCATGACGCAGACTGTGTGGCATGACGGGCTTCACCCTTGCCTACGACGGCGGCACCCTCCCCCTGTCCACCCGCCCCGCGACTGAGGGCCCATCCGGCCTGGAGGTCAGCGGTCTTCTGACCAAGACCGGCCACGTCACCCTCGACGCCGGTTTCATGAACACCGCCTCGTGCACCTCGGCGATCACCTACATCGACGGCGACGCGGGCGTCCTGCGGTACCGGGGCTACCCGATCGACCAGCTCGCCGGACACGCGTCCTTCCTCGAAGTCGGGTACCTGCTCATCTACGGCGAGCTGCCCGACTCCGGCGAGCTGTCCGCGTTCGCCGAGCGGGTGAAGATGCACACCCTGCTGCGCGAGGAGATGCGGCGCTTCTTCGACGGGTTCCCCCGCGACGCCCACCCGATGGCCGTGCTCTCCTCGGCCGTCAGCGCGCTGTCCACCTTCTACCAGGACAGCCTGGACCCGTTCGACCGGGAGCAGGTCGAGATCTCCACGGTGCGGCTGCTGGCCAAGCTGCCGACGATCGCGTCCTACGCGTACAAGGGCTCGATCGGGCAGCCGTTCCTGTACCCGGACAACTCGCTCGGGTACGTCGAGAACTTCCTGCGGATGATGTTCGGGGTACCGACGATGCCGTACGTGGTCGATCCGGTACACGCCCGGGTACTCGACCTGCTGTTCGTGCTGCACGCCGACCACGAGCAGAACTGCTCCACCTCGACCGTCCGCCTGGTCGGCTCCGCGCAGGCCAGCATGTTCGCCTCGGTGTCGGCCGGCGTCAACGCGCTGTCCGGCCCGCTGCACGGCGGCGCCAACGAGGCGGTGCTGGACATGCTCAAGCAGATCCACGCGGCCGGCGACGACGCCGAGTCCTTTGTGGACAAAGTGAAGTCCAGGCAGGCGGGTACCCGCCTGATGGGCTTCGGCCACCGCGTGTACCGCAACTACGACCCGCGCGCGACGATCGTCAAGAAGGCCGCGCAGGACGTGCTGTCCGGGCTGGAGAAGGCCGACCCGCTGCTGGACATCGCGCTGCGCCTGGAGGAGATCGCGCTGTCCGACGAGTACTTCATCGAGCGCAAGCTGTACCCCAATGTGGACTTCTACACCGGGCTGATCTACAAGGCCCTGGGCTTCCCGCCGCGGATGTTCACGGCGCTGTTCGCGCTGGGCCGGCTTCCCGGCTGGATCGCGCAGTGGCGGGAGATGATCGAGGACCCGATGACGAAGATCGGCCGGCCGCGCCAGATCTACGTCGGCGCCACCGAGCGGGCATTCGTACCCATCGAGAAGCGCACCGCGGGCTGAACCCGTCGGGTCAGCCCGCGGTCACGCGGCCGGTGCCGGCCTCAGCTCGCGGACAGCACGTCCACGACGAACCGCAGCGGCCCGGCCGGGTTGCCAGTGTCGCCGTAGGCCAGGGCGGACGGGATGTCCAACTGCACCCGGCTGCCCACCTTCACGCCGACCAGGCCCTGGTCCCAGCCTTTGATGACGCTGCCGTTGCCGATGACGGTGGTGAACGCCTGAGAGTTCTTCCAGGACGAGTCGAACTCCTTGCCGTCCTTGTAGGTGACGCCGACGTAGTTGACCGTGATCGACTGGCCGGACTTGACCTCCGCGCCGGTGCCCTGGATCAGCGTGGTGACCTTCAGCGCGGTCAGGTCACCCGTGCCGGCGGTGACCGTCGGCTTGGTGGCCAGGGCCGGGTCGGCGCCGGCCGGGGTCGGCGGGAACGCGGGGGTCGTCGCGTCGGCGGCCGGGGCGCTGGCCGAGGCCGACGCGCTCGCCTCGGCCGACGGGCTGCCGCCGGAGCGGGAGATCAGCCAGACGCCCCCCGCGATCACGACGACCACGAGGAGTCCGACCAGCGCGCCAGTCAGCGCCCGCTTGCGCTTGCGCGCGGCGATCGCCCGGGCCTTGCGCTGCTTGGCCAGCGTCCGCTTCTCGGCCTTGGTCAACACCTGCGGCTCCGCGCCCTTCGCGCCGGCCTTCGGCGCGGCGGACCTCGGCGCCACGGATTTGGCCGCGCCGGTGGACTTCGCCGCGGTCGGCCCGGCGGCGGCGACCTTGGCCGCGGCGGGCTTCGCCTGGTCCGGGCGGACCTTCACCCCGTTCGACCGGCCCGACCCGCCGGCCTCGCCGTCGCGAGGGTCGCTGCTCACCCGTTCGGTCACCTGAATCGACTCCCCTGAATTGTCCCGGCCCAAGAGTGGCCGCCTGCGAACTCAGCGCACACGGTACCCGGACAACCTGGGTGGCCGGTTGCCCCGGTACTTCACAATCGGGCAGGCCATGGCAGAAACCGGTTATGTGCTCGCCGGCATCGGGGTGCTCCTCGCCGGCTGGTACGCCGTGGTGCTTCTCATATCGCTGGCCACCCGGCCCCGCGACCTGCGCTCCGGTCCGCCCACCCCGGACCTCGGCGCCGAGCCCCCGGCCGTGGTCAACCTGCTGGTGACCCGGTGCGAGCTGACCGCCGAGGCGGCCGACGCCACCCTCCTCGACCTAGCCGCGCGCCGGATCCTTGAGGTCTTCCAGCCCGGCGACGATCCGGCCGGGCTGCTGGTACGGGTACGGGTGGCCCGGCCGGACGGATTGACCCGGTACGAGCAGCGTGTGCTCGACCGGGTGTCCGAGGTGGCCGGTGACCGGTTCACCCCGCTCGTCGAGGTGACCCGGCAGTATGCGGACGGCGGACCGCGCTGGTACAAGCACATGCGCACCGAGGTCGTGGAGGACGCGGCGGCGCGCGGGCTGGTCCGGGTACGCCGGCTCGGCTCGCCGGTCATCCTGCTCTGCCTGCTCACCGGGATGGCCGTCGCCTGCCTGGGCATCGTCCCGCTGGTGCCGGCCGCGGCGCACCCGGACGCCGCGCACAACGCGATCGGCTTCGGGGCGGTGGCCGGCTGGTTCTGCGCCTCGCCGGTGATCGCGCTGGTCCTGATCTTCGTCGCCCTGCCGCATCTGGGCGGGGCGCGGTACACGCCGGCCGGGCAGGCGGCCGGGCAGCGCTGGCTGGGTGTCGCCGGGTGGCTGGCCGCCCACGAAGACCTCGCGGACCTGCCGCCGGCCGCCGTCGCGGTCTGGGACCGGTACCTCGCGTACGGGGTGGCGCTGGGCGTGAACCCGGTCGCCAGCGGCGCGGTCGACCTGCGCGTGGGCCGGGTGCTGCGGGTCCGGTCGCGGTACACGGGGACGGCCCGCACGGTGAGCGTCCGGTACCCGTGGGACCCGATGGCGTACACCCAGGCGGGCGTGCGGCTGGTGTGGTCGCTGGGCGTGCTGCTGTGCTGGGCCGCCTTCTGGCTGTTCGCCGCGCGGCGGATCGGGGCGTGGCCGGCGGGGGCGCGCTGGCCGCTCTACGCGCTCGGCGTGCTGGCGCCGCTCCGGGCCGGGTACAAGGCGGTGCGGTCCGCCATCGCGCGGGCCGCCCCGGTCACGGTGACCGGGCAGGTGCTCGCCGCCCACCCGTACCGGCTGCACGCGGGGAGCGCACCGCGCTGGTACCAGGTGGTGCTCGACGACGGCGAGCACGACCGGACCCGGCCGTGGCTGGTCCGCGCAGACCGGGTCCAGGGCGCCGGCCCGGGCGACGTGGTGCGGGTCCGGGCGCAGCCCTGGACCCGCTACGTCCTCGCCCTCGACGTGCTGTACCGCAGGGGCTCAGCCCCGGCCGGGTTCGAGCCGGCGTAGCGCCAGCCGGGCCGCCGCGGCCAGCACCACGGTCTGCAGCACCAGGAACAGGATCGCCCGCCACCAGGACGGCACCGTGTGGTCCCACAAGTGGTCCTTGATGCCCGTGATCGGCTGCAGGTCCACTGTGGACGCTCCGGCCGCGAAGCCCCACCGGGTCGGCGCCAGCCAGGACACCTGCTCAAGCACCGCCTGCCCGTCCAGCTCGAACAGGCCGCCGGACAGCACCAGCTGCGCCATGACCGCCACGACGAGTACCGGCGTGGTCTGCTCGGTGGTCTTCACCAGCGAGCTGACCAGCAGGCCGAGCGAGGTGGAGGCGATGGCGACCAGGGCCACCGGGATCATGATCTCGATCAGCGGCTGGCCGACCACCAGCGAGGTCGCCGGCTTGCCCCGGCCGAGCAGGGACAGGTACACGAACAGCACGACCTGGACGGTGTCGATCAGCAGGAACACCGCGACCTTCGAGGCGAGGTAGGCGGTGGGCGACAGGCCGACCGCGCGCTCCCGGCCGTAGATGGTCGCCTCGTTGACGATCTCCCGGATGGCCGTGGCGATGCCGAGGAAGGCCGCGCCGACCGCCAGCACCACGAGCAGCCGCTGGGACTCCAGGCTGAACGGGGTCTTCGGCGGGGCGAGCCCGTCGTGTCCGGGTACCGTCCGGGTGATCAGGGCGAGCGCCAGCGGGAGGCCGAGCAGGAACAGCGTGTAGCCACGGTCGGCGCCGATCACCGCGAACATCCGCGCGCAGAGGGTAATGAACTGGCGGATCGGCGCGGCCGGGTGCAGGGCGCGGCGGCGCAGCGGCAGCTCGCCCAGCTCTGCCCGGCCGACCTTGGCGCCGGGCACGGACGCCTGGCCGGAAGCGAATCTGATCGGTGGCTTGTCCGGAGCAACCGTCGGGGCGGCGGGCGCCGGGCTCGGCGCGGCGGCCGCGGGGCTGGGCGCGGCCTGGCTGGG
>CAZYCD010000101.1:0-16949 GCA_964645345.1 uncultured Micromonosporaceae bacterium | reverse complement strand
GGGTCAGACGTTCGGGCTGCGCCGCTCGATGAGCACCACGTCGCGCCACCGGCCGTGGTGCCGGCCGATCCGCTGCCGCGTGCCGACGACCCGGAAGCCGGCGGCCTCGTGCAGCGCGAGGCTCGCGGTGTTCTCGGGGAAGACACCGGACTGGATGGTCCAGATGCCGGCCCGTTCGGTGGACTCGATGAGGGCATCCAGCAACAGGCGGCCGATCCCGCGCCCCCTGGCGCCCGGGTGCACGTAGACGGAGTGCTCCACCACGCCCGCGTACGCGCACCGCTCGGAGACGCGCGAGCAGGCCACCCAGCCGAGCAGCACCCCGGCGTCGTCCACCGCCACGAACCGGTGCTCCGCCAGGCGGGCGGCGGAAAAGGCGGGCCAGGGCGGCGGTTCGGTCTCAAAGGTGGCGTTCCCCTCGGCGATGCCGGCGCGGTAGATGTCCAACACCGCGGCGCCGTGCTCGTCGGCCATCGGTACGATCCGCGCGCTCACGCCGCCAACACCTCGATCACGGGTAGCTGATTCGACACCGGATCATCTTGACAAGTACCCAGCCGGCCCGCCAAGGACGCCGCTGCGGGGCTCGCGGTACGCCGGCGCGGGACTCTAAGCTCGGTCGGCATGAACGCACTACGGGTGTGCCTGCTGATTCTCGCCGGTGTCTGCGCGGCGACCTGGCTGCTGTCCCTGGCGACCCGGGAACACTCGTGGGTGGACCGGATCTGGTCGGTCGTCCCGGTCGCGTACGTGGCGGTTTTCGCCGGCGGCGCCGGCTTCCGCGACGCCCGGCTGGACACGATGCTCGCCCTGGTCGCGCTGTGGGGTGGGCGGCTGACATTCAACTTCGCCCGCAAGGGCGGCTACGCGCCGGGCGGCGAGGACTACCGCTGGGCGGTGCTGCGGGAGCGGATGCCGGGCTGGCGGTTCCAGGTGTTCAACCTGTTCTTCATCACCATCTACCAGAACGTGATCCTGCTGCTGATCTGCCTGCCCGCCCTCACCGCGCTGGAGCACCGCACGCCCTTCGGCGTGGCGGACGGGATCGCCGCCGCGGTTTTCCTCGCCTGCCTGGCCGGCGAGACGATCGCGGACCAGCAGCAGTGGGACTTCCAGCAGTGGAAGCGCGCGGAGCGGGTGGCCGGGCGCGAGCCGGCGCGGCGGTTCCGCACCACCGGCCTGTTCCGCTACTCGCGGCACCCCAACTTCTTCTTCGAACAGGCGCAGTGGTGGCTGGTGTTCGCGTTCGCCGCGATCGCCGCCCGCTCGCTGCCACAGTGGACGGTTCTCGGAGCGGTCCTGCTGACCCTGCTGTTCGTCGGCTCGACGCGGTTCACCGAGCAGATCTCCCGCTCCCGGTACCCGGAGTACGCCGACTACCAGGCGACCACGTCGGCCGTGGTGCCCTGGTTCCCCCGCCGGTCGCGGCCCGGTACCCGGCCGGGCACCGGGCCGCGACCGGAGGGGCAGACGACCTGACAGCGCTGTTATAGTCCACCCCGTGCCGACTCCGATCGAGGGCTCGTTGGGTACCCGCCTGCGCCACGCGCTCGACCTCATGGAGGGTGGCGTCGCCCGGGCCTGCGGGGACCTCGGGCTGGCCGGCTACCGGCCGCGGTACTCGCCGGTCGTGCGGGTACTGGTCGCGGACGGGCCCTGTTCGATCCGGGAGCTGGCCGAGGCGACCGGGGTCACCCACTCCGCGGCCAGCCAGACGGTGGCGCAGATGCGACGGGACGGTCTGGTGGCGCTGGCCGCCGGTACCGACGGGCGGCAGCGGATCGTCCGGCTGACCCCGAAGGCCCGCCGGCTGCTGCCCGCCATCGAGGCGGAGTGGGCCGCGACCACGGCGGCCGCGGCGCGGCTGGACGCCGAGTTGCCGTACCCGCTGACCACGCTGGTCGAGGCGCTGCACGACGCGCTGCGCAGGCGCCCGTTCCGGCAGCGGATCGCGGACGCCGCGGCGACGGCGCATAGCCCCGCCATCGCACCCTTCCGCGACGCGCTCACGACCGTCCATAAGGGACGGTAGCTCCGGAGGCCCGCTCCGGGAGCACGCCGCGTGGTTCACCCGCATCGGGTGATGTGTGAACCCCAGCGAACTGGAGATGATGCGGCAGTGTGCCCAGCCGGCGGCGGACCGACCGGATCCCATCGCCACGCTCTTCGAGCGCGTCAGCCAACGAGGGCGCGTCGACTCCCTGGAGGGGGTCAGCGGTACCCTCCGCTTCGACTTCAAGACCGGTGACCGGATCGACAGCTGGCTGCTGGCCATCCACAGTGGACAGGTAACGTTAGCCCACGGCGGCGGCGACGCGGACTGCGTGGTCGAGCTGGACAAGGAACTGGCCGACCGGATGGCGACCGGCGAGGCCAACGCCATGACCGCGCTGCTGCGCGCCGACATGATGGTCACCGGCGACGTGAAGCTGCTGGTCCTGCTGGAACGGCTGCTGCCGGGGCCGGCGGGCGCGCACGGCCCGAGGCGGACCGTCCACTCGCGGAGCGCCGGGTGAACGAGGACGTTGTCAAGATCCTGGACGGGAACACCTTCATGGTCAGCGACGACCGCGGCGACGTGGTGGCGGACCCGAGGGTACCCAAGGGGCTGTTCTCGTACGACACCCGGTTCCTGTCGACCTGGACGCTCAGCGTCAACGGCGAGGGGCTGGCGTCGCTGGCGGTCGACGACCTCCAGTACTACGAGGCCCGGTTCTTCCTCAGTCCGGAGGCGGAGGCGCTCTACCCGAACAGCCGGATCTCGGTCATCCGGCACCGCTGGATGCGCCGGACCATGGAGGAGCGGCTGACCATCATCAACTACGACCAGATGCCGGTGAGCCTCACCGTCCGGGTGGAGGCCGCGTGCGACTTCGCCGACCTGTTCGAGGTCAAGGACGCGGTGAGGAAGAAGGGCGACACGTCCACACGCGTCGAGAATGGGGCGCTCGCCCTCGGCTACCGGCGGGGGAACTTCCACCGGTGCACGGTGATCCGCCCCGACCCGGGTGCGCGCATCGACGAGCGTGGCTTCACCTACGAGGTGACGCTGGCGCCGCAGGAGACCTGGGTCACCGAGATCCTCGTGGAGCCCCGCGTGCTCACCCGCTCCGGGCGCGACGTGCGCGAGCAGCTCGCCGGGCTGACCGTGCCCCGCGCCGACACCACCGACCGCGACCTCGACGACTGGCTGGCCCGGGCGCCACGGCTGCGTACCGACCGGCAGTCGCTGGAGGGGACGTACCGGCGCAGCCTGGTCGACCTCGCGGCGCTGCGGTTCTCCCCGCTCACCGCGCCCGACCAGGGGCTGCCCGCGGCCGGACTGCCCTGGTTCATGAGCATCTTCGGCCGGGACAGCATCTTCACCAGCCTCCAGACGCTGCCGTTCGCACCGGAACTCGCCTCCACCACGCTGACCCTGCTCGGTACCCTGCAGGGCAGCCGGCTCGACGACTTCCGCGAGGAGGAGCCGGGGAAGATCCTGCACGAGTTCCGGTACGGCGAGTCGGCGGCGTTCGAGGAGCAGCCGCACTCGCCGTACTTCGGGTCGGCGGACGCCACCCCGCTGTTCCTGGTGCTGATGGACGAGTACCACCGGTGGACCGGCGACGACCAACTGGTGCGGCAGTTCGAACCCGAGGCGCGGGCGGCCCTGCGCTGGATCGACGAGTACGCCGACCTGATGGGCAACGGCTACGTCTCCTACCAGCGGCGCAACGACGAGACCGGCCTGATCAACCAGTGCTGGAAGGACTCCTGGGACTCCATCTCCTACCACGACGGGCGGCTGCCCGGTCCGGCCCGGGCAACCTGCGAGCTGCAGGGCTACGCCTACGACGCGAAGATGCGCTCGGCGAGGCTGGCCCGCGAGGTCTGGGGCGATCCCGGGTTCGCGGAGCGGCTGGAGGGCGAGGCGGCCGACCTCAAGCGCCGGTTCAACCAGGACTTCTGGGTGGAGGACGGCGGGTACTTCGCCCTCTCCATCGAGCCCGACGGGTCCACCGTGGACGCCTTGTCCTCGAACACTGGGCACCTGCTGTGGAGCGGCATCGTCGAGGAGCACCGGGCACAGTCCGTTGTGGACCACCTGATGGGTCCGCGGCTGTTCTCGGGCTGGGGCGTCCGTACCCTGGCCACCGGCGAGGGGCGGTACAACCCCGTCGGGTACCACGTGGGCACGGTGTGGCCGTTCGACAACTCGTTCATCGCCTGGGGACTGCGCCGGTACGGGTACCGGGAGGAGGCCGCCCGCATCGCCCAGGGCATCCTGGAGTCGGCGGAGTTCTTCGACGGCCGGCTGCCGGAGGCGTTCGCGGGCTACGACCGGGAACTGACCCGCTACCCCGTCCAGTACCCGACCGCGTGCAGCCCGCAGGCGTGGTCCACCGGGGCACCCTTGCTGCTGCTGCGCACCATGCTCGGCCTGGAACCGCTGGGCGACCACCTGACGGTCGATCCCGCGCTGCCGGCGAACGTGGGGTGGGTCGGCCTGTTGGACATCCCGGGCCGCTGGGGGCGGTTCGACGCGTTCGCCCGGGGCCGCGGCGCCTCGCTCGTCCCGGTCGTCAACCGCTTCCGCGGCTGAGCCGCCGCAGGTCAGGAGGTGCCGCTGCCGCGGGACGACGCGACCGGCTGCGCCATCGGCCGCGACGGGCTCGGATCCGGCTCCCTGGTCAACCCGAAGGCGTCGTACCGGCCCCACCGGCCCGGGATGTCCAGCAGCGCTATCCAGCCGATGTTCGCCGGCAGCGCCGGGTCGACCGTCAGGTGGTCGCCCAGCGGCTCCAGGCCCAGCATCGTGCGCAGCAACAGCAGCGGCGCGCCCGTCGACCACGCCTGCGGGCTGCACGCGGCGGGCAACTGCACCGGGTACCGGGTCAGCTCCCGGTCGTACCCGGCGAAGGTCTCCGGCAGCCGTCCCTCGAAGAACTCCGCCGACTCCAGGATGCCCTGGGCGATGCGGGCGGCCTCCTGCCGGTATCCGTACCGGCGCAGCCCCCAGGCGATGAACGAGTTGTCGAACGGCCACACCGTGCCCACGTGGTACCCGACGGGGTTGAAGCGGCCCTCGCTCGACGCCAGAGTCCGGACCCCCCAGCCCGAGTACAGCCGGGGACCCATCAGGTGGTCCACAACGGACTGTGCCCGGGACTCGTCCACGATGCCGCTCCACAGCAGGTGGCCGATGTTCGAGGACAGCGCGTCCACTTTGGACCCGTTCGGCTCGACGGCCATCGCGAAGTACCCGCCGTCCTCCACCCAGAAGTCCCGGTTGAACCGGCGCTTGAGCTCGGCCGCCTGCCGGGTGAGCCGGTGGGCCAGCGGCACGTCGTGCCACACCGCCTCGGCCAGCCGGGCGGCGCGCAGCCGGGCATCGTAGGCGTAGCCCTGCAGTTCGCAGGTCGCCCGAGGGGTACCGGGCAGCCGGCCGTCCCGGTAGGAGATGGAGTCCCAGTTCTCCTTCCAGCACTGGTTCACCACCCCGCTGCCCTGGTTGCGCCGCAGGTACGACACGTAGCCGTTGCCCATCAGGTCGGCGTACTCGTCGATCCAGCGCAGGGCCGCCCGCGCCTCGGGTTCGAACTGCCGCACCAGTTGGTCGTCGCCGGTCCACCGGTGGTACTCGTCCATCAGCACCAGGAACAGCGGGGTGGCGTCCGCCGACCCGAAGTACGGCGAGTGCGGCTGCTCCTCGAACGCCGCCGACTCGCCGTACCGGAACTCCCGCAGGATCTTCCCCGGCTCCTCCTCGCGGAAATCGTCCAGCCGGCTGCCCTGGTCGATGGCCAGCATCCGCAGCGTGGTCGCGGCGAGCTCCGGCACGAACGGCAGCGACTGGAGGCTCGTCAGGATGCTGTCCCGGCCAATGATGGTCATGTACCAGGGCAACCCCGCGGCGGGCAGCGTCTCGTGGGGCAGCGCCAGCGGCGAGTACCGCAGCGCCGCCAGGTCGATGAGGCTGCGCCGGTACGTGCCGGCCAGCGGCTCCCAGTCGGTGTCCAGCCGAGGCGCGTGCGCGAGCCACGCCTCCAGGTCGTCGCGCAGCTCCACCTTGGTCGCCCCGCTGCCCGCACCCAGGCTGGCCCGCAGGTCGCGCCCGCCGGCGGCCCACACGTCCGGCTCGACCTCCAGGTCGGTGGACCACTCCTGCTGCGGGCCGATGCGTACCTGCCAGGACAGCGTCCGCTCGGTGAGCTCCGCCGGGGTACTCGTCGAGATGAGCACCTCGCGGCGGAACGCCTCCCGCTGGTACCCGAGCCGGAGCCTCCCGTTGTCGACCTGCGCGTACCGGCGCCCCCGCGCCGCGCTCGGGTCGTGCACGTTCACCAGGTCGGCGAAGTCGCACTCGGCGTCGACCTGGATGGTCAGCTCGGCGGTGTCCTGGTCGTGGTTGAAGACGGTCAACCGCTCGGCGAGCCGGCGCCCGATGGAGCGGTGCCGGATGACCGAGATCTTCGCGTCGACGTAGTGCGTGGGCGCGCCGGGTACCAGGAAGAACTGCGACTCGAAGTACTGCGGGTTGTCCACCGCCAGCGACTGCAGCCGCTCTCCGTTGATGGTCAGCACCCAGGTCGACAGGAACCGGGTGTCGAAGGAGAACAATCCGGTGGGTACCGACGGGGTGGCCTCCACGTCGCCCCGCGCGTCGCTGACCAGGAACGTGTTCCCCTCGAGGATCCGGACGCTCTTCTCCCTCATCGCGTCGGCCCCGGCCGCTGGGCCGACTCGATGATGACGTCGGCGAGCGCGCGCGGGTCGTGCGCTCCCGGCGGCCCGGGCAGCAGCCGTTCGAGCATGATGAGCGGCTGCAGCCGGCCCTCGACGGCGATCTGGTTGCGCAGCCAGGCGGCCAGCGGCTTGGTCTCGCCGCGGGCGATCCGGTCGAACGTCGGGCGGGTGGCGGTGATGACGCAGTCCGCGTCCTCCTGACCGTGGGAGACCGACAGGTACCCCCGGCGGATGCCCAGCCGCCAGTACTGCGTCTCGCGCCCGTCCTCGTGCAGGTCGAAGCGCAGCTCGGTGTTCATCCGCTCCAGCAGCGGCTCGTGGCCGAGCCGGCTCAGCCCGGCGAAGAAGATCATGGTCGCGTTCGGCATGCCGCCTCCCTTAGGCCGTCCCGTCGCATACCCGCGAGGCGCAGTCTGGCGCCCGTCGAGGTGCCGGGTCATCACCCCGTCCGGGTGAGCCGGACCGGGCGGCCGGTGCGGGGCGTGCGGGTTTGCCCACCCGCCGGGCGGGTAGGCGGCACGGGTGGATGCCGAGCACAGGACGGTACGCATCCCGGCCGGCGGGGTCGAACTCGAAGCCGACGTGGTCGCGCCGCGACCGGGTCGGGCCGTGGTCGCCTTCGCGCACGGCGCGGGCAGCAGCCGGCACAGCCCCCGCAACCAGTACGTCGCGGGCGAACTGTCCGCCGCCGGCCTCGGTACCGTCCTGGCCGACCTGCTCACCCCGGAGGAAGAGCGGGTGGACGCGGTCGACGCCCGGCTGCGCTTCGACATCGGGCTGCTCGCGCGGCGGATGACCGGCCTGGTGGACTGGCTCTCGACCGACGCCTCAGGCGCCGGGCTGGAGGCGGGGCTGCCGGTCGGGCTGTTCGGCGCCAGCACCGGGGCCGCCGCCGCGCTGGTGACCGCCGCCGAGCGACCGGATGCCGTATCGGCCGTGGTGTCCCGGGGTGGCCGCCCCGATCTCGCCGGTGCGTCCCTGCCCCGGGTACCGCAGCCGACCCTGCTCATCGTCGGCGGGGACGACCCCGAGGTCATCGACCTCAACGAGGAGGCGCAGTCCAGGCTCGGCGGCCCGAACCGGCTCGAGGTCGTACCGGGCGCCACGCACCTGTTCGAGGAGCCGGGCGCGTTGGAACACGTGGCCGCCCTGGCGCGGGCCTGGTTCGCCACCCGCCTGCTGCACCCGTCGTCCGACGAGCCCGGACAGTCCACATAGGACCGGGCGTCCGGTCAGGACGCCACGGGCGCCGCGAGTCGCTTGGTGAGGATGGTCGTCGGCGCGAGCCGGCCGTCCGGCGTGCGCGCGTGGTCCTCGACGACGCCGACCCGGGTCCACCCGAGCCGCTCGTAGAGCCCCTCGGCGGGGCTGCCCGTCTCGGTATCCAGCAAGAGGGTGGTGCGGCCCAGCCGCCGCGCGGCATACTCCACAGTGGACATGAGCGCGGTCGCCGCGCCCCGTCCCCGCGCCGACCGGTGTACCAGCAGCTTCGACACCTCCGCCCGGTGCCGCGCGTTGGGTAGCCCGGCGAGGACCAGCCGGACGGTACCGACGATCCGCCCGTCGCCGTTGCGCCCGACCCAGGTCATCGCGCGCGGGTCGGGCAGCGTCCCCTCCCACCACGCCCGCGCCTCGGCCGGGTCGAGCGGGTCGAGGAACCCGACGCTCGCGCCGCCGGCCACGCAGTCCACCAGCACCTCGGCCAGGGCAGCGACGATCTCGGCCGGCTGCTGCCCCACCAGGAGTTCGATCCGCACCCGGGCTATCTTGCCGCAGCGTCGGCCCGGACCGTCACCCGCTCGAGGTACGCCAACTGCAGCGCGAGGGCGCCGAGGGTGAACAGCACCAGCATGAAGAACGGGTACGCCACCGAGACGCTGGCGTGCGCCGGGTACCCAGGCAGGGCGCTGTGGCCGGCGAGCAGCGGACCGTTGCCGAGGGTGCCGGTGCCGCCGTCGGCCAGCGTCGGGGTCCACAGGTCCTGAGCCTGTACCAGCCAGACGACGCCGACCGCGAGCACGAACATCGGTACCAGGGCGGCGAAGATCCGGCCCCGGCCGGCCTGGCCGCGCAGCAGCACCACGAACAGGAACAGCGCCGGGATGCTCAGCCAGGTCGGCGCGAGGAACTGGCTCACCGATAGCGTCCTGCCGCTGACCCGGGTCAGCTCGATCAGCCAGTTGCCGAACAGCAGCCACGGCGCGAACGCGAACAGCAGGGCCTCGCTGCGCGGCCCGATGGGCCGGAACACCACGATGCCGACCGCGGCGAGCAGCGCCACGCCGACCCCGATGAGCGCGGTCAGCAGGGTCAGCCCCCAGGTGTTGAAGAACACGCTGAACGCGGAGAACTGCGGCGGGATGGGCACCTGCCGCCCGAACATCGCGGCCAGCCAGGGACCGAGCTGGAGGACGATCAGGACGGCGGTACCGGCGAACAGCAGCGCGACGCCGGCGAGCGCGAGCCCGCGACGGCGCCCGACCCCCGCCAGGTCGGCCGGCGCCGGCCCGTCGGCGACGTCGACCCGCAGGTCCGCGCGGCCCACGACCACGGTTACGGCCAGGCCGAGCACCGCGAGCAGCACGGCCACGGTCAGCCCCAGCGCGGCGGTGACCGGATCCAAGCCGCCCCGGTCGCTGATGGCGTCGGAGAGCAGCGCGTGTCCGGTGGCGTTGCCGGTCGCGCCGTCGACGATGTGGCCGAACGTGTACTGCTGCAGGGCGAGCCCGACCGTGACGAGAGCCAGCACCGCGCCCACCGCCCACATCGCGGCGCGCGGCCGCGGCCCGCGCAGGGCCGCCAGGTAGCAGGTGACCGCGACGGCGAGGACCAGTACGCCCATGGTCGCGGGCAGCACGAGCCAGCCGTGCCAGTGCGTCGGGTTGGCCGGGTCGGTGCTGCGCGGCCGGCCGCCGATCCATACCAGGGCCAGCGCCGTCGGAGCGAACGCGGCCAGCGGCAGCGCGAACGCGATGCGCACCGCGCGCCGCGGCAGCCGGCCGGCGCGGCTGGCCGCCCACGCCAGCGGCGGGGCGACCAGCGCCACGATGCCCAGCGGTATCACCGCGTACAGCACCTGGTTGCCCAGTGCCCGCCCACCCACGGCGGAGAATGCGTAGCCCCAGCCGCCCTTGCCGGAGAAGCTCTCGATCAGCAGGCGCAGGGTCGGCCACACGTAGCAGAGCACCAGCAGCACGACCGCCGGCGCGAGCAGCACCCAGCCGGTCGCCGGCGACCGGCGCGGCGGGGGCGGCGGGGGTGGGAGCGTGGCGGTCAGCGTGGTGGTCTGCACGGAAGTCTCCCCTCGGCTTTCCGACCGGTACATGGTAGTGACGGCGGCCTATCCGCCGCACTCCTACACGCCGTGGGACGCGGGCGGAAACTTCGGCTGCCAGCCGAGCAGTTCCCGCGCCCTGGCGGTACTCCACAGCGCGGCCGACCGGTCGCCGCTGATCGTGAAGGCCTGCAGTCCGTCGCGGTACTCGAGGGCGGCCAGGACGGCCCGGGCCAGGTCGCTGGCCGCCGTCGCCTCGATCGGCCGGCCGTCCCCGGTGTACCGCTGGAACGGCGGCTCGCCGCGGATACCCCACAGCGGCCATACGTGGTCGGGCGTGGGCCAGGTCAACCGCAACACGTTGACAGACAGGCCCCACTCGGCCACGGCCGCCGCGCAGACCTCCTCGCCCAGCCGCTTGGTCAGCCCGTAGACGTCGGTGGCGTCGGTCGGGACGGACTCGTCGACCCGACGGTTCTCCAGGTCGCGGAAGACCGACATGCTACTGACGTGCACGGCGTGCGGTACCCCCGCCTCGTGCGCCGCCCGCAGGGTGAGGTGTACCGAGGCGACGTGGACGGCGAACGTCTCGACGACGCCGGCCGGGCTCTCCCATTCCCGCGCCATCGCGCAGTGCAGCACCGCGTCCATGCCCGTGGCGGCCCGGTACAGCGCGTCGAAGTCGGTCGCGTCGCCGGTCCGGTACTCCACGCCGGCCACCGGGGACGCCGGCGACTTGGGGTCGAGTACCCGCACGCTGTGCCGCCGGGCGAGTTCGGGCATCACCAGCCCGGCGACATACCCGGAGCCACCCACCACAAGTACCCGCATCCGGAGATGATCGCATCCACGCCATTCACCGCGCTGCCCCGCGAACCCGCCAACGACCGTCAACGCCCGCCGCCGCCCGGGGCGGGGCGGAGCTGGTCGAGGAAGGCGTCCACGGCGGGGCGGCGCGGGCCCACACCGGCCGCCCGGGTGGCCGCGTAGATCGTGCGCTTGAGCCGGGGCTCGTCCAGCGGGTGCACCGTGACCGACTCCGGCACGTACCGAAGCCCCAGCTCCGGCAGCAGCGCCACGCCGAGCCCCGCGGCGACCAGGTCCGCGGTCAACGGGAAGTCCAGCGCCCGGTGCCGGATGTCCGGCTCGAAGCCCGCGTCGCGGCACGCCTGGGCTGTCGACCGGCCGCACGGCGTGTCGGCATGGCTGGCCACCCATGGCCGCTTCGCCAGGTCGGCCAGGCGGCCGGTGGAGCAGTCCCAGGACCGCGGCGTGATCGCGTAGAGCGGATCGACCGCGAGGTAGTGCCGCTCCAGCCCCTCCGGCATCGTCCACGGCACGTGGTCGTACTCCTGCACGATCAGCACGTCCAGCGCCGTCGAGCGCAGCTCCACCAGGCCGGGATCGTCCTCCACCTCGATGATCAGCACGTCCAGGTCCGGGTGCAGCCGGCGGGCGCGGGCCGCCGCGGGGGCCACGATGGCGCCGGCCGCCGACGGGAAGGAGCCCACCCGGACGGTACCCACGACGGTGCGCCGGGCCGCCGCGATGCCCGCCTCCGCCTCGTCCAGCGCGTGTACCACCGCCTCCGCGTGCCCGGCCAGGGTCAGCCCGGCCGGCGTGAGCACGATCCCCCGCCCGACCCGCTCGACCAGGTCGCAGCCGGCCTCCCTGGCCAGCTGCGCGAGCTGCTGGGAGACGGCCGACGGGGTGACCCGCAGGGCGGCGGCCGCCGCCGTCACGCTGCCGCGTAGCCGCACCTCGTGCAGTACCCGCAGCCGTCGGGCGTCGAGTTCCATGTAGCGAAGCTACATCGCTAGTCAAGGAGAATGAACTGGACGTTCATTGTGGCGGAGCCCGAGGGTGGACGGCATGAAGCCAGCGCACCGGCTGCTCGCCGTCATCGTGACCCTGATCTGGGGCATCAACTTCGTCGTCATCGAGGCCGGCCTGCGGGACGTGCCGCCGCTCGTGCTGACCGCGCTGCGATTCGTGGCCAGCGCCCTGCCGCTGGTCTTCCTCGTGCCCCGGCCCACCGCCCGGCCGCGGTACGTCGTCGGGTACGGGCTGGCCCTCGGGGTGTTCAAGTTCGGCATGCTGTTCACGGCCATGGCCGACGGGATGCCGGCCGGGCTGGCCTCGCTCGTACTGCAACTGCAGGCACTGTTCTCCCTCGCGCTGGCGGCGCTGGTGATCGGCGAGCGGCCGTCCGGTACCCAGGTGGCCGGCGCGGTCGTCGCGACCTCGGGCGTGGCGCTGCTGGCCACCGGAGGTGTGGGTCGGTTCGCGATGGTCGGCTTCCTGCTCACCGTCGGCGCGGCCGCCTGCTGGGCGGTGGCGAACGTGGTGGTACGGGCCAGCGGGGAGACCCGGCCGCTGTCGCTGCTGGCCTGGTCGAGCCTGGTCCCGCCGGTACCGCTGCTGGGGTTGTCAGCGCTCGTCGACGGTCCGGGCAGCGTCGCACACGCGCTGACCCACCTGACGGTACGGGCGCTGCTGGCACTGGCCTTCGTGGCCTACCTGTCCACCCTGGTCGGCTTCGGACTGTGGAACCGGCTCATCGGGCTGTACTCGGTCAGCCGGGTCGCCCCGTTCAGCCTGCTGGTACCGGTCTTCGGGCTGGCCGCCGCCTGGCTTGTCGACGGCGAACCGGTGACCTGGCGGCTGGTCGGCTGCGCCGCGCTGGTCCTGGCCGGCCTCGCCCTCGTGGTCCGCCGGATCCCCGCCGCCCCTGCCCCGGCCCCGGCCCCGGCCCCCGCCGAGAAGCGTGGCGAGTTCGTGCCCTGATAGGGGCCGAAAGCTCCAAGATCTCGAAGGTTTGCCGACCCGGCGCCGAGGTAACGGCGGGGCATGGGTACCAAGCGGGTCGCCGCCGCGGCGGCCGCCGTCGCGGCGGGCGGCGCCGGCCTCCGGATCGCCGCCGCCCGGAAGCGGGCCGGCTGGCCGACCAGGCCACCGCGCCGGCCGCCGGAACCGCACTGGCACTCGGTCACCGTCAACCTGCCACCCGAGCAGGTGAACCCGGACGGCCGGCTGCCCGCCGAACTCGCCGACCTCGGCGACCTCATCGAGGTACGGGTGCGGGAGGCGCCGGGTGGCCGGGGTACCGAGCTTGCCGCGCGCCTGCGCGACGGCGAGCGCCCCGCCGTCACCTCCGCCCCGGCGCGGCTGCGCGGGACCGATCCGGTGCAGCGGGTACGGGCGGCGCTGCGCAGGGCCAAGCAGCAGGCGGAGACCGGAGAGGTGCTGCTGGCCGACCGCTCCGGTACCGGCGAACGGTCGCTGCGCGGCCTGCCCGCCGACCTGCTGGACCGCCACGGACGCGACGAGGGCCGGCTGTAGGCCAGGCGGAGGCGGTGCCGTGAAAGCACTCTGTTATGAGGGCGTCAACCAGGTCGCCGTGCGGGAGGTGCCCGACCCGCGCATCCGTAACAGCCAGGACGTGATCGTGCGGGTCACGCACAGCGTCACGTGCGGCTCGGACCTGCATCTGCTCAACGGCTTCGTGCCCTTCAGCCGCAAGGGCGACGTGCTCGGGCACGAGTTCCTCGGCGAGATCGTCGAGGCCGGTACCGGCGTGCGCCAGCGCCGGGTCGGCGAGCGCGTCGTCGTCTGCTCGTTCGTCTCATGTGGACGGTGCTGGTACTGCCGCCAGGGGCTGTACTCCTGTTGCGACAACAGCAACCCCAACCCGGCCATCACCGAGCTGGCGTGGGGCTTCGGGTCGGCCGGGTGCTACGGGTACTCGCACTCGATGGGCGGGTACGCCGGCAGCCACGCGCAGTTCGTCCGGGTGCCGTACGCCGACTACGGCACCTTCCCGGTACCCGACGGGGTCAGCGACGAGCGGGCCGTCTTCGCCTCCGACGCGGCCCCCACCGGCTGGATGGGCGCCGACCTCGGCGGGGTGCGCCCGGGCGACATCGTCGCGGTGTGGGGCGCCGGAGCGGTGGGCCAGCTGGCCGCACGGTCGGCCATCCTGCTCGGCGCGGAGCGCGTCGTCGTCATCGACCGCAACGACTACCGGCTGTCCCAGGTCGAGGAGCACATCGGCGCGGAGACGCTGAACTACCGGCACACCGACGTCGGCGCGGAGCTGCTGGAGCGCAGCGGTGGGCGGGGACCCGACGTGTGCATCGAGGCGGTCGGCATGGAGTCCTACGGCAGCAGCGGCCCCGAGGTGCTCTACGACCAGGTGAAGCAGCAACTGCACATCGAGACCAACCGGCCCTCGGCGGTACGGGAGGCCATCTACCACTGCCGCAAGGGCGGTACGGTCTTCGTCCTCGGCGTCTTCGTCGGCCTGGTGGACCGGTTCCCGCTCGGCGCGGTGATGAACAAGGGGCTGACCGTGCGCGGGGCCCAGCAGCACGGGCAGCGGTACATCCCGATGCTGCTGGACCGGATGGCGCGCGGCGAGCTGACCACCGAACACCTGGGTACCCACGAGCTGCCGCTGGCCGACGGAGCCCGTGGGTACACGCTGTTCAAGCAGCAGGCGGACGACTGCGTGCGGACCGTGTTCAGGCCAGACTGGTGAAGAACTCCCGCAGGTCGCCGACCACGAGGTCCGGGTCGGTCGTGTAGGCGAAGTGGCCGCCGCGGTCGAACTCCGTGTACCGCACGACGTTGTTGGCCCGCTGGGCGAACGCCCGTACCGTCCGGAAGTCCTGTGGGAACACCGCGACGGCCGTCGGTACCCGGTTGGGCTCGTCCCGGTACCCCGCGCCGCTGTGCGCGTCCTCGTAGTAGTGCCGGGCGCTGGACACCCCGGTCCGGGTGAACCAGTAGATACTGGCGTGGGTCAGGTAGTTGTCCACGTCGAGGTAGTCCGCGTAGTCGCCCCAGCCGGTCCACAGCTCCGCGTTCCACGCGAGCTGCCCGATCGGCGAGTCGGTCAGCCCGTACCCGAGCGTCTGCGGCCGGGTCTGGTGGATCTTCTGGTACCCCGCCTTGCTCTGGAAGTCAGCGGTCGTGCCGGACAGGCTCTCTCTGTCCACATCGGACAGCATGGCGAACTCGGACGGGTCGCCCGACGGGAACGCGAAGATCTGCAGCAGGTGCAGGCCGATCAGCCCGTCCGGGGCGAGGATGCCCAGTTCCCGGCCGACCAGCGCGCCCGCGTCGCCGCCGGCCGCGCCCCACCGGTCGTAGCCGAGCCGGGGCATCAACTCCGCGAACGCCCGCGCCATCCGGGCGCTGTCCCAGCCCCGCTCCGTGGTCGGCCCGGAGAAGCCGTACCCGGGCAGGGACGGCACTACGACGTGGAATGCGGGCGCGTCGGGGGCTGCGTGCGCGGCCGGGTCGGTCAGCGGCCCGATCATCCCGGCGAACTCCAGCACCGAACCCGGCCAGCCGTGCAGCAGCAGCAGCGGCAGCGCGTCCGGACGCGCCGAGCGGACGTGCAGGAAGTGGATGTTCTGCCCGTCGATGGTCGTCGTGTACTGCGGGAACCCGTTCAGCGTCGCCTCGTGCGCCCGCCAGTCGTACCCGCCGCCCCAGCGGAGCGCCAGCCGCCGTACCACGTCCAGCGGCATGCCGTAGTCGGTACCCGCGCCGTCCACCTCGTTGGGCCAGCGGGTACCCGCCAGCCGGTGCGCGAGGTCGTCGAGGTCGGCCTGCGGGATGTCGATCCGGAAGTCCTTGACTGTCTCATCCATGCCCGCAACGCTACGGACCCTTCCGGACAACTTCTGTCCTGAAGGCCTGGCAGACTTCGTTCTCATGTGGGAAACCTCGGCCCGGCTGCTGAAACTGCTCTCCCTGCTGCAGGCGCGGCGGGACTGGTCCGGCGCGGACCTGGCCGCCCGGCTGGAGGTCAGCGAGCGCACCGTGCGGCGCGACGTGGAGCGGCTGCGCGACCTGGGGTACCCGGTGCACGCCACCCGGGGCACGGACGGCGGGTACCGGTTGGGTGCCGGCGCGGCCATGCCGCCGTTGCTACTGGATGACGACGAGGCGGTGGCGGTCGCGGTCGGCCTGCGCACGGCCGCGCGTAGCCCGGTGACCGGCATCGAGGAGACGTCGGTACGGGCCCTGGCGAAACTGGAGCAGGTGCTGCCGCCCCGGCTGCGCCATCGGGTGGGTGCGGTCGCGGACTACACGGTGGCCATCCCGCCGGACTCCCCCGCGCCCCAGGTCGACCCGGCCGTGCTGACCACGCTCGCCGCCGCCTGCCGCGACCACGAGCGGCTGCGCTTCGACTACCGGTCGCACGAGGGCACGGCGACGGTCCGCACCGTCGAGCCGCACCGCCTGGTCACCTGGGGCCGCAAGTGGTACCTGGTCGCTTGGGACACTGAGCGCGGCGACTGGCGCACCTTCCGGGTGGACCGCGTTGAACCCCGGACACCGACGGGGCCGAGGTTCGCCCCGCGCGATCTGCCCGAGAGCGGGGACGTCGCGGCCTACGTGGCCCGCGGTGCGTCCACGGCCGGCTTCCGGTTCCGGGCCAGGGTGCGTGTGCACGCGCCCGCCGACGTGGTCACCGCGCGCATCAGCCCGGCCGTCGGGGTGGTCGAATCCATCGACGATCATTCATGTGAACTCGCCTGCGGTGCGGACACTGTGGAGACCGTCGCGGTGTACCTCGGCCTGCTCGGCGTCGACTTCGACGTGACCGAACCGCCGGAGCTGGTACGGCAGTTGAGGATCCTGGCCGACCGGTACCGGCGCGCCGTCGGGGCCTGAGCCTCACTTCCCGGCGTAGGGACCCGCGTGGTAGGTCGACAGGACCAGGTCGGAGGCCTGCTTCTCCCACTGGGCGTACCGGTCGCCGAACGCCGAGACCTGCACCGTCTGGGCAGCGTCGGTCAGCGCCATCTTGTCCCAGTTCGGTACCTGGGTCAGCGCCTTGAGGAACGCGGTGGCGGCGTAGTTCGGATCCTTCAACTGGTCCGGGCTGCCCCAGCCGGACGACGGGCGCTGCTGGAACAGGCCCAGCGAG
>CAZYCD010000100.1:0-16963 GCA_964645345.1 uncultured Micromonosporaceae bacterium | reverse complement strand
ACCGGGCTGCGCAGCTCGAAGATGGCCGAGCGGATGTCCCGGATGGTGCTGTCCAACTCGTCGACGGCGCTGTCGATGCGCCCGGCCGCCTCCGGCCGCACCAGGTGGGCGGTTGACTGCAGGTGCAGCCCGGTGGCGAACAGCCGCTGGATGACCACGTCGTGCAGGTCGCGGGCGATGCGCTCGCGGTCCTCCAGTACCACCAGCAACTCGCGCTCCTCCTGCGCCCGCGCCCGCTGCAGCGCCAGCGCCGCCTGGGCGGCGAAGGTGATCAGCAGGTTCATGTCCACCTCGTCGCCGAACCGCCCGCCGCCACTGGGGTTCGCGACCACCAGCAGGCCCGGCGCGGTACCCGAGGCGGCCAGTGGCGCGATCATCGCCGGGCCGGCCGGCAGCGGTGCCGGCCACTGCGCCGCGGTACCGAGGTCGTCGACGACGATCCCGGTCCCCTCGTCGAGCACGGTCGCCAGCGACCCGACCACGGGTACCGTCGCCCCGGCCACGCCGCCCGGATCCGGATCGCAGACCTCCACGGTCAACGGCCCGGATTCGGTGTCGCGCAACAGGATCAGCGCGGCCGCCCCGCCGGACACCTCGCGCGCCCGGCGAGCCACCAACTGCAGCGCCGAGGTCCGCTCCACCTCGCCGAGGAGCAGGTTCGTGATCTCCGCGGTCGCCTCCAGCCACCGCTGCCGGTACCCGGCCGAGGCGTAGAGCCGGGCGTTGTCCACCGCGACCCCGGCCGCCACGGCCAGCGCCACGACCATCTCCTCGTCTTCCTGGGTGAACTCCTCGGCCTCGCGCTTCTCCGTCAGGTACAGGTTGCCGTAGATCTGGTCGCGCGCGCGGATCGGCACCCCCAGAAAGCTCTTCATGGGCGGGTGGTGCGGCGGGAAGCCGAACGACGCCGGATGCTCGGCGATGTCGCGCAGCCGCACCGGGCGCGGGTCGTCGATCAGCAGGCCGAGCACTCCGCGCCCGGTCGGCAGGTCGCCGATGCGCCGGTGCTCGTCGACGGTCAGCCCGTCGGTGATGAACTCGACCAGCCGCCGGTCCGGCCCGAGGACGCCGAGTGCGCCGTACCGCGCCCGGGCCAGCCGGGTCGCCGCGACCACGATCCGCTGCAGCGTGCTGCGCAGGTCCAGGTCCGTACCGATGCCCACGACGGCGTCCAGCAGCGCGGACAGGCGCTCCCGGCTGGCCGTCACGTCGCCGACCCGGTCGAGCAGCTCGGTCAGCAGCTCGTCCAGCCGCACCCGGGACAGGGGCGAAAGCCCCAGCGAGGGCGCCCTCCAGAACTCCTCGCCAGGGCCTGACGGGCGTGGAGTGGGTCCCTCTGGGTCGGTCACGGCCGTATCCTATGGGTCTGTGGAACCGGACGCGGTACTGGTACTGAACGCCGGCTCGTCGTCGCTGAAGTACGCGGTGGTGGAGCCGGGCGGCGCTCGGGGCGGGCTTGTCGAGCGGATCGGGGAGCCGGGCGGCGACGCCGCCGACCACCGGGACGCCGTGGCGCGTGTGGTGGGGTCGCTGGGGGACCGGCGGCTCGGCGCCGTGGGGCACCGGGTGGTGCACGGCGCCGACCGGTACCGGCGACCGGTGCGCGTGGACGACGCGGTGCTCGCCGGCATCGAGGAGTTGGCGGAGCTGGCTCCGCTGCACAACCCGGCGGCGGCGCAAGGCATCCGCGCGGCGCGGGCCGCCCTGCCGCAGCTGCCGCAGGTGGCCGTGTTCGACACCGCGTTCCACGCGACCCTGCCGCCGGCCGCGTCGACCTACGCGCTGGATCGCGAGCTGGCGGCGCGGCACGGGGTCCGCCGGTACGGCTTCCACGGCATCTCTGTCCGGTATGTCGTGGCCGCCTCCGCCCGGCTGCTGGGCCGGCCGGTCGAGGACCTCAACCTGATCGTGCTGCACCTGGGGAACGGGGCGAGCGCGACCGCGGTCGCCGGAGGGTTCAGCGTGGAGACGTCCATGGGGATGACGCCGCTGGAGGGGCTGGTCATGGGTACCCGCACCGGCGACATCGATCCGGCGGTCACCTTCCACCTCGCCCGGGCCGCCGGGCTGTCCCTGGACGAGATCGAGGACCGGTACCAGCACCGGGGCGGCCTCGCCGGGCTCTGCGGCGACAACGACATGCGCGCGGTACAGGCTCGGGCGGAGGCCGGCGACCCGGCCGGGCAGCTCGCCCTCGACGTGTACTGCCACCGGATCCGCAAGTACGTCGGCGCGTACCACGCGGTACTCGGCCGGCTGGACGCGGTGGTGTTCACCGCCGGCGTGGGTGAGCACAGCGCGGTGGTCCGCCAGCGTTCCCTGTCCGGGCTCGACGCGCTGGGCATCGTGCTGGATCCGGCCGCCAACGCGGCGGGCGGCGGCGCCCGGACGGTGTCGGCCCGGGGCGCCCGGGTCGCCGTCTGCGTGGTGCCGACCGACGAGGAGCGCGGCATCGCCGAGGAGACCGCGGCGCTGCTCGGCCTCTGGTAGCGGGGTCATCAGGCGGACGGTTCGCGCGGGGCCCGGGAGGTGGCATCGGGTTCGCGCAGGGCGCGAACGCTGGCGTCCGGTTCGTCGCCGATCGCGGCCAGCCGCAGCTTCACGTCCACGGCCACGACCCCGTCCGGCCCGGCCAGGACCGGGTTGAGGTCCATCTCGGCCACCTCGGGAAGGTCCTCGGCGAGCCGGCCCAGCCGAAGCATCAGCTCCTCGATGGCGGCCGTGTCCACCGGGGGCGCCCCCCGGTACCCCGTGAGCAGGCGGGCCGCGCGCAGCCCGTGCCACATGCCGGTCGCGTCGGAGTCCGTCACCGGCAGCAGCCGCAGCGCCCGGTCGGCGAACAGGTCGGTGTGCACGCCGCCCAGGCCGAGCATCACCAGGGAGCCGAACAGCGGGTCGTGGACGATCCCGGCGACCAGTTCCACGCCCGGGGCCGCCTGCCGCTGCACCAGTACCGGCGGCCGTTCCTTGCCGACCGCGCCGGCGATCGCGCCGTAGGCCGCCCGTACGGCTGACTCGTCGGTCAGTCCAAGGTGGACGGCGCCGATGTCGCTCTTGTGCACGAGGTCCGGGTCGGCCGCCTTGAGCACCACCGGGAAGCCGAGCGCACCGGCGGCCTTCACCGCCTCGTCCGCGCCGCTGACCACCCGGCCGGCGGCGGTCGGGATGCCGTACCGGTCGAGCAGCGCCGCCGCCAGGGCCGGCGACTGCCAGCCCTCCCCGGTCGCGAGCGCCCCGGCGACCAGCGCGCGGGCGCCCTGCTCGTCGATGCCGGGCAGGTCCGGCCGGGTACCCAGGGGGGTGGCGCGCCAGGCGGCGTACCGGGCGGCCCGGCCGAGCGCGGTGACGGCGCTCTCCGGCAGCGGGTACACGGGCGCCTTGCGGGTACCGAGGCTCGTCGGCGGCTCGGGGACGCCGAGCAGGACCACGGCCACCGGCAGGTCGACGGTGTCCGCGGTGTCGGCGATCGCGGCGAGGATCGCGGGTACGTCGTTGGCGAGCGTGGCGGCGAAGGCGACCAGGATCGCGTCGACCGCTCCGCTGCCCGCCACCGCGCGGATGGCGCCGGCCACCGCGGCCGGGTTGGCCGCCGCGCCGAGGTCGATCGGGTTGGCGACCGTGGCCGCGGTCGGCGCGAGCTCGGCGAGCTGGGCGCGCAGCGCGGCGGGCAGCTCGGGTACCGACAGCCCGGCCTCGTCGGCGTCGTCGGTGGCCAGCACGTTGACCCCGCCGGCGTTGCCGATGATGCCGAGCCGGGAGCCGGCGGGCAGCGGCTGGTCGACCAGCAGCCGGGCGGTATCCAGCAGCTCGCCGAGGCCGTCGCAGCGCACGACGCCGGCCTGGGCGAACAGCGCGTCCACGGTGGCGTCCGGTGCGGCGGCGGCGGCGGTGTGCGAGGCGCCGGCCCGGGAGCCCGCGGCGGTGCGGCCGCTCTTGACGACCAGCACCGGCTTGCGGCGCCCGATGGCGCGGGCGATGCGGGCGAACCGGCGCGGGTTGCCCAGCGACTCCAGGTACAGCGCCACGGCCCGGGTGGCCGGGTCGTCGTACCAGTAGGACAGCAGGTCGTTGCCTGACACGTCGGCCTTGTTGCCGAGCGACACGAATGAGGACAGGCCCACGCCGGTACGGGTGGCGTGGTCGAGGATGGTGATGCCGACCGCACCCGACTGGGACGCCACGGCCAGCCCGCCCGGCGGCGGCGTGACCGCGGCGAAGGTGGCCTGCATGCTGACCGACCGGTCAGTGTTGAGTACGCCGAGACAGTTGGGTCCGACCAGCCGGATGCCGGCCGCGCGGGCGGTGCGGACGAGCCGGGACTGGGCGGCGCGGCCGGCCGGTCCGTCCTCGCCGAAGCCGGAGGAGAGCACGACGGCCGCCGGTACCCCGGCCGCGCCGCAGTCCGCGATCGCGGCCTCGACGGCCGGCGCCGGTACCGCGATGACCGCCAGGTCGACCGGCCCCGGCGCCTCGGCCACCGAGGGGTACGCCGGCCGGCCGTCGATCAGGTCCGCGTGCGGGTTGACCGCGTAGACCTCGCCGGTGAACCCGCCGTCGCGCAGGCCGCTCAGCACGGCGTGGCCGATGCCGCCGCGCCGCCCCACACCGACGACCGCGATCGAGCGGGGCGCCAGCAGGGGCGTCAGCGACTGCCGGGCCGCCTGCCGGGCGCGCAGCTCCAGCGCGGCGTCCTCACCATCCACAGTGGACAGATCGACGTCGACCAGGCCGGCGCGCAGGCGCGGCCGGGCCCCACCGAGGTCGCGGGCGACGGTCAGCATCGGCGCGTTGCCGGGCAGCACGTCGCCGTGCAGGGTGGCGATGCCACGCCGGCGGGCCGTGGCCCGCAACTGCTCCAGCAGGAGGGTACCCAGGCCCCGCCCGTGCGCCGCGTCGTCGACGAACACCGCGAAGTCCGCGACGTCCCCGCCGTCCAGCCGCTCGTAGGACGCGACACCGACGATCCGGCCGCCCTCCTGGGCCACCAGCGCCACGTGCCCCTCGTCCGCGGGGCGGGTCAGCCGGTCGACCTCGCGGGCGACGCGCACGTCCTCGCCGGCGGAGCCGGCCGGGCCGGCGGCCAGGAACCGGCGGTACCGGCTCTCCTCGCGGCTGCGGTGGTACAGGTCGGACAGTCCCGCCCGGTCGCCGGCGGCGACGGGGCGGATCCGGACAATGGCGCCGTCGGCGGCCAGAGCGTCGTAGCCGGCGTCGGGCCTGGTCTCCTGGATGGTCACGCCGACAAGACTGCTGCGCCAGGGCGCCGGGCGGCAGGGCCGGCGGTCCCAGCGCGGGCGGGACCATCGGCCCGGGTACCCCGGGGGCCGGTACCCGACCGATCGACAGCCATTGACGGATGCCGATACTAAAACCTACCGTTCTGCTTATCTGCCAACGGTTCAGCCCACGTCCCCGGGCGCCGTTCCCCATGGAGGTAGAGATGTCCCGCAAGCTCCGGCACCGGTACCTGCCGCTCGCCGCGGCCACCGTGCTCCTCGTCGCTGCCGCCCCGGCCCAGGCCTTCGCCTCCGGTGTGGTCGACCCGGCACCGATCGGCCCCAACCAGGCATTCATCGGCGAGGTCAACGACCAGGCCAGCAACGCCACCGTCCAGATGGCCTGCTTCGGTCCGGTGCACCCCGGTCAGACGGGTCACCCGATGGACGGCCAGACCGTCAAGGCGCTGCCGGTCACGGACCCGACTCCGCAATTGGCCGGCTTCACGGGCAGCGCAGCCCACCAGATCAATGTCAGCTTCGGCAACTCGTCCACCGCGACCAGCCCGGTGGTGCTGCGCTTCTGGGCGGTACCCGAGAAGATCCCGGCGACCCTCCTGCTGCCCTGCTACGGCACCGGTACCGTCACCTTCAACCCGTACCCGACCAGTCCGAACGCGCGGGCGGCCACCGTGCAGGTGACCTTCCTCGGCCAGCCGTGATGTCCTACATCCCGGGATGTCCGTCCTGAATCGCGGGATCGCGGGGATACCCTCCTCGGCATGAGCGCGACACACAACGTCTATACGCACGGGCATCACGAGTCGGTCCTGAGGTCGCACCGCTGGCGCACCGCACAGAACTCGGCCGCACACCTCCTGCCGCACCTGCGGCCCGGCATGTCGCTGCTGGACGTCGGATGCGGGCCGGGCACCATCACCGTCGACCTGGCGGCGCTGGTGGCGCCCGGCCGGGTCACCGCGGTCGAGGTGACCGCGGACGCGCTCGCGCTGGCCCGCTCGTACGCGGCGGAGCGGGGCTGCGCGAGCGTCGACTTCGCCGTCGCCGACGTGCACGACCTCGCCCTGCCCGACGACGCCTACGACGTGGTACACGCGCACCAGGTCCTCCAGCACGTTGCCGACCCCGTTCGGGCGTTGGCGCAGCTGCGGCGCGTCTGCCGTCCGGGCGGCCTGGTCGCCGCGCGGGACAGCGACTACGCCGGCTTCGCCTGGTACCCGCGGGTGCCCGCGCTGGACCACTGGCTCGACCTGTACCGGCGGGCGGCGCGCGCCAACGGCGGCGAACCCGACGCCGGGCGGCGGCTGCTGTCCTGGGCCAGGGCGGCAGGGTTCCGCGACATCACCGCGTCGGCGAGCACGTGGTGCTATGCCAGCCCGCCGGAGCGGCAGTGGTGGGGCGGGATGTGGGCCGACCGCATCCTGCACTCGGACCTGTCCCGCCAGTTGACGTCCTCGGGCATGGCCAGCGCGGGGGACCTGGAGGAGATCTCGCGGGCCTGGCGGGAGTGGGCGCAGTCGCCGGACGGCTGGTTCAGCGTGCTGCACGGCGAGATCGTCTGCCGCCCCTGACCGGCGGGTGTCGGGGGTGTACCATCTGGTACATGCGATACGAGCAGACCGCCGACGCGGCCGCCACGACTGACCAGGCATGGGCCGCGCTACGCGACGTCACCGGCTTTCCGACGTGGACGAAGTCGATGACCTCGGTCGAGCCGCTGGACGGCGCCGACCTGCGCACCGGCAACCGGTACCGGATAAGGCAGCCGGGCCTTCCGGCGATCGTGTGGACGGTGACCGAGGTGCGCGACGGCGAGGCGTTCACCTGGGCGGCGCGCTCACCCGGCGTGCACACCGTCGCCTTCCACCGGCTCTCGGCCAACCCCGACGGCAGCACGCGGATCACCATCGGCCTGGATCAGACCGGGCCGCTGGCCGGGGTCGTGCGGGTACTGACCGCGGCGCGGATCCGGCGGTCCCTGGTGATGGAGGCGGCCGGGCTCAAGGCGGCGAGCGAGACCGTCGCGGCCGGCGGCCCGGCCTGACGTGCCGGCCGCCGGCGCCGCCCGGGCGGCCCTGCTCGACCGGTGCGTGGACTACCTGCAGCGGCAGGGATTCAGCGACGCGAGCCTGCGCGAGATCGCCGCGGGGGTGGGCACCAGCCACCGCATGCTCATCTACCACTTCGGTACCCGCGAGCGACTGCTCGCCGACATCGTGGGCCGGATCGAGGCCGCGCAGCGGGAGGCGCTGGCCGACCTGTTCGCGCAGGAGGACGACTTGGCCGAGATCGGCCGGCGGTTCTGGCGCAGGCTCAGCGACCCCGCGCTGGCCCCGGCCGAGCGGCTGTTCTTCGAGATCTTCTCGCACGCGCTCTACGAGCGGTCGTGGACCGCGCAGTTCCGGGCCTCGGTGATCGCGGCATGGACCGGGCCGCTGACCGACCTGCTGATCCGCCGCGGGTACCCGGAGCGGGAGGCTGCCCTGCGCGCGCGGCTCGGCCTCGCGGCCACCCGCGGACTGCTGATGGACCTGCTCATCACCGGCGACCGGGAGACCCTGGACGACGCCAACGACCTGCTGTCCCGGCTGTTCACGGAGCCCGGGGCGGCCGGGCCGGCGCCGGACGGGCCGGCATAGAATCGCCCACGTGATCCGTAGCGTCATCATGGTCGATCTGCGCCCCGGGACGACCGACGAGCAGGTCGAGGCGTTCCGCGACGCCCTGGCGGCGGTGCCCTTCGAGCGGCGCCGCGCGTTCACCTTCGGCCGCGACCTCGATCTGGTCGAGAACACCGTCGACATCGTGATGATCTCCGACTTCGACGACGAGCAGGCGTACCGCGACTGGTCCGTCGATCCGGCGCACCGCGCGGTGAGCGCGGAGTACCTGCGCCCGATCGCCGAGCGGGTCAGCCGGGGCCAGATCCGGATGTGAGCCGCACCCTTTGTGACCCTCGAACCGGCCGCGGCCGCGATTGACGGGCGTCGCGATCGGGTATCCACCCGGCAAGGAGGTCTCGAGGTGCGCATAGGAGCGGTCATATTCGTCATCTGGCTGGTCGTCGGTCTCATCGCGACCGCGCAGCGCGGCTACTTCAGCAGCTCGGACACGAACTGCGCGAAGGCCGGTACGACCATCGTCACCATCATCGCGGGTCCGTTGAACTACGTCGGCGTCAACCCCAAGGTCACCTGCTCGACGCCGCAGCCGTCACAGTGACGGTCGGTCCCGGGGCCGGTCCGGTGTAGCTTCCGGACCGGACCCGGGGCATCAGCCCGGTGCGCGGCAAGATGGCGGCCCGGCTCACCAGCTTCCGCCGCCACCGCCGCCGGCCCCGCCGCCCGAGAAGCCGCCTGAGAAGCCCGACGAGCCCGAGGCCGAGGGTGGGGTACTCGACAGGGACGCGCCCGTGGTGCCGGTGAACGCGGACACCGAGCCGGCGAACAGCCCCATGTTCCAGCCGGGTGGACCCGAGTACCAGTAGAGCCCGCCGCTGCCGTCCGGGTTCACCGCCCCGATGTCGGAGAAGATCGCCGCCCACCGCTCGGCCAGCCCGAACACGATCGCGTAGGGCATGTACTCGGAGAAGATCTGCTCCCGCTCCTGGAACCGGATCTGCTCCTTCTCCGCCGTCGCCACGTAGAGCCGGAAGCCCTGGATGCGGGCCAGCGCCGCGCTGCCCTTGCCGGTACGGGCGGGGAACCGCGGCGCGACGATGAGCAGCACGATGGCGGCCACCACCAGGCCGACACCGATCAGCCCGTAGTGCGTGGTGGCGGCCAGCAGCGCGGTGACCCCGACCGAGGCGAGCAGCAGCAGGATCGCCAGGCCGACCGCCGCCTGCCGGGTGGTCTGCGGGCTCTGCCGGTACCAGCCCTGGCCGACCATGTCCGCGTACAGCTGCTTGCGCACCCGGGCGAGGTCCTTGGCGAACGTGTACTTCAGCTCGGACAGGTCCACCGAGTCGCGGTCGTCGAACAGCGCGTTGAACAGCGTCCGCTCGTAGGCCAGGAACTTCGGGTCGCCCTTCGTCAGCCTGGTCAGCCGCCAGTCCCTCGGCTTCGACGCGCCCGGGTCGCGAAGCTCGCGGATGTGCAGGTGCCGGCGCACCGCGAAGTCGACGATGGTGCCGGTGACGTCGACCACGTCGGCCTTCTCGTCGATGAGCGTGCCGACCTGTCCGGGGCGCACCTTGTCGGGCGGCACGAACTCGACGGAGACCGGGGGCGCGCCGAACAGCGGCTTGCGCCGCTGGACGTCCGGCTCGCCGGGGGCCGGGGTGAGGCCGGGCAGCTGGCCGACGTAGTACCGGTCGCGACCCACCCGGTACGCGACCAGCAGCGCCGCCGCGGTACCGATGAGGGCCAGCCCCGCCCCGACCCCGACGGACACCGGGGTGATCCGGAAGCCGCTGGCGGGGTTACGGTGCGGTACCAGGATCGGGTTGGTGTTGCCGACGCTGCCCACCGGGAACGCGACCACCGCGGTGAGCGCCGACCCGCTGCTCAGCCCGAACTGGCGGAAGCGGGCCGTCTCACCGTCCACATTGGACTGGGCACACGCCCGGCTGGTGCCGGTCGGCCCGGCGTAGCAGCGGGCCTGCTGGATGGGCGCCGGGCCGGTCACGGTCGCGCTGGCGTTGCCGATGGCCACCGGCCACTCCGTGCCGACCGCGTTCCAGTAGAGCTCGGCGTGGTCGGAGAAGCCGTTGAGCGCACCCTGCACTGTGTACCGGATGACGTACGTGTGCGATCCGGTGATGGTCCGGTGCGCGTCGCCGATTGTGAACTTCTCGTGCCCGTTCTGCTCCGAGATGTCGGCCGGCTCGGCGGCGCCGTCGCGGGTGATGGACACCCCGTTGATCGGGTAGATCCGGTCGGACTCGTCGTTGTACCGGAACCGGTCGGGGATGCTGCGGATGATGCCGTGCTTCTCGTTGCCGCCGAAGTCGTAGAGGATCGTCTCGGTGACCTCCAGCCCGCCGTCGGCCCGCACGTCCAGTTGGACGGCGTAGCTGGTGATCGACTCGGCGGGGGCGGCGAGCGCGCGTCCGGCCGGCGCGGCCAGCAGCGCCCCGGCGGCCACGCCGCCGACCACTGCGGCGACCCGGATGACCTTGACCACGCGGCCGATACGCAGAAGCATGGCCACCACGGTAGGGCGCTCGATCAAATGCCCGGAAGGAGCCTGATGGGTACCGTATTCGACCCCGACGCCGTGCACGAATGCGCGTTGGCCTGCCTGAACAAGCCGAAGCCCGCGATGTTCGACGCGTTCGCGATCGCCATGGAGCAGCGGTACCCGGGCCGCCTGGACCTGGACCAGCCGTGGATCTTCAGCAACGCGGGCGGCGCGATGATCCAGATGAAGCTGTACTACGCCTCGGTCTTCGAGTACATCATGATCTGGGGTACCCCGATCGGCTCGGAGGGCCACTCGGGCCGCCACGCGGTCGGCTTCTGGGACACCGTCATCGACGGCGAGATGTGGTACTACGGCGAGGGCCAGTTCGACAAGCGGGTCTACCGCCCGGCCGACCGGGTCTACGTCGGCCCGAACCAGGCCCGCGCGATGAACTTCACGACCGGGGTCTGGGCGGTCGAGTACGCCCGGGGACCGCTGCCGCTGTCGGTACCGTTCGGGGTCGCCGACGAGCTGGTCAGCACGCTGGACTTCGCGACCGCGGCGCAGACGCTGAGCATCTACGCGACCCTGGTCGGTCACCACTGGCGGCAGCCGCACGCGGACGGCTCGGCGGCCGGGCCGCTGCGGCGCGGCCTCGGCGGCCTGCTCGGTACCGTCGGCTCCGCGGTGACCCGGCTGGTCCGCCCGCCCGAGCCGGACGACAGCATTCCGTCAGATCACGACGACGAGGACTGACGGGCCCGCCAGTAGGGCGACAGCCTCAGCAGGGAGGCGCGGGCCAACGGGCTGGCCAGCGGCACCAGGCGGCGCTTCCAACCCAGACTCCTGGCCACCTCCTCGGCGATGTCGTCGAAGGTGTGCCGCTGGTAGCGCAGCAGCCGCTGGCTCTCCTCGGTGTCGATCCAATCGGTGGCGTACACCTTGTCGCTGAACGCCTCGTCCGGCAGCGGCTCCACGCCCATCGCCCCGAGCAGCCGCGTCAGGTACTCCCGGTACGTGGTCTGGCAGGACGGCCCGCCGCCGACGAACAGGACCCGGCCCCACACTTCCGGCGTCTCCAGCGCGTTGGCGATCGCCAGGCCTGCGTCGTCCGAGTGCAGCGACTCGATCCGGTTCTGCAGGCCGATCTCGAACATGATGGGGTGCGGGTCGCGCATGCCCAGGACCGGCACGTCGGACAGGCGCAGGATCGACCAGCGCAGCCCCGACTCGCGCACCATCCGCTCGGCCTCGATCTTGTGGCTGGTGTACGGGTCGGTCGCCTCCAGCGGGTCGTCCACCCGGCGCGGCGGAGTCTTGTGCAGCGTGTGCCCGTGCACGTCGAACGTCGAGGAGAACAGCAGGGCGGGCGGCTGCGGCTGGGCGAGGCAGGCGGCAATCACGGTGGCGGTACCGTCCACATTGACCTGTCGGGCCAGCTCCGGCTGATCGTCCGCGGTCGGTGGGATCACGCCGGCCAGGTGTACCACCGCCTCGACCCCCTCGGCCGCCCCGCGCACCGCCGGCGCATCGGTGACGTCGCCCCACCGCACCTCGACGTCCTTGCCCTGCTGCTGCGCGAAGCGCCGGTTGACCGTGCTCAGCCGCACCAGGCAACGGACCTCGTGGCCGCGGCGGACCAGCTCCGGCAGGGTGTGCGAGCCGATGTTGCCGGTGGCCCCGGTGAGCAGGATCTTCATGTGCGTTCCCTAGAGGAGGAAGGGGATGACCGCCCGGCGGGCACTCGGGTACCCGGCGAACCGCTCGCGGTACCAGGCGTGGTGGTCCAGCCCGCGCGGCAGCAGGTTGGCCGTGGTGTAGACGGCGAACGCGAGGCCGGCCGGCGACCAGGCCAGCAGCGCCCAGCCGAACCACTGCACGATCTCGCCGAGGTAGTTGGGGCAGGAGACCCACCGGTACAGGCCGCCGTGCGGGATCTGGTACCCGTCACCGGTCGGCGCGCGCAGCGCCCGCAGCCGCCGGTCGGCGTCCCGGTTGACCGCCAGGCCGCCGAGGAACAGCACGGTACCGGCGAGGAACCGGGGATCGCCAAGCCAGCGCGTTGGATAGTCGCCGAACTGCGAGACCCAGCGGGCGTTGACGTAGGCATTGAGAAAATTGAATGCGATGGCCATCAGGGCGATCGTCGCCGGCATCCGAGTGCCGCCGCGCAGGGTCCACGGGTACCCGAAGGCGCGGTACAGGTAGTGGCTCTGCCACAGGACGAGCAGCACGACCGGTACCGGCGCGGTGCGGTGGGCACCGAAGGCGTATACCCCGGCGAACACCAGGGCGGCCGGGCTCTCCATGACAAGCCAGCCGATCCTCGCCGGTACCGTCGGGCCCCACCGGTCGCTGGCGTACCGGCCGTAGGGCGCCCGGACGAACCGCAGCCCGACGAAGGTCGCGACGGCCAGCACCAGCTCCACGGCGACCAGCGCGCGATAGTAGCCGGGGGTTGGCATCGCCGCAGTGTAGCGGTCGAGCGCCCTCGGCGGCCGTGGACACTTCACCCGCACTGCCGAGCGACCGGCCGGAACCGCCGATATCATCCGGCAGAGGCGGCCGCGAGGGCGCCGTGACCTTCGTCGCGGACCGGGCCCGTCGAGGGCCGGCGGCTGGAGTCCGCCGGGCGGGTCGGACCGGACGGAGGCGACGGGAATGTCGATGCGCGGCCGGGATCCCGCGCGCCCCGCGCACGGCGGGCGGTTCCTGGCCGCCGTCGTCGCGGTGTCGGCCGTGCTGGTCGCGCTGACCGCCGTCGGAGCGCGCCGGGACACGGTCATCGCGTCCTTCGTCCCGCCGGGCGGCCTGCCGCCGTCCGCCGTGCCGTCGGCCCAGGTCTCCGCGCGCCCGTCGCCGACCACCAGGCCCCAGGCGCTGGACGCCTGCGCGGCCGCCGCCGTGGCCAAGCTCAGCCTGGACGCCCAGGTGGGCCAGTTGCTGATGGCGGGCACGAAGGTCACCAGCCCGGCCGACCTCGCCGACACCGTCCGCCAGTACCACCTGGGGGGCGCGTTCCTCGCCGGACGCTCCAGCGCGTCCGCGGCCACCATCAGGCAGGGGGTGCAGGCGCTGCAGTCCGCGGCGACCAGTTCGGGCGGCATCCCGCTGCAGATCGCCGTGGACCAGGAGGGCGGTGAGGTGCAGACCCTCCAGGGCGCGGACTTCCCGCCGGTACCCACGGCGGTCGAGCAGGGCCGCCTGGACCCGGCGACGCTGCGGGCCACGACGGCGGAGTGGGCGGTCCGGCTGCTCCCGGCCGGAATCACCCTCGACCTGGCCCCGGTGGCCGACACGGTACCGCCGGCCTTCGCCGACTCGAACCCGCCGATCGGCGGCTTCGACCGCCAGTACGGCTCGACGCCGGACGCAGTGGCCGGCGACATATCCACCGTGGTGCCGGCCATCCAGTCGACCGGCGTGCTGACCACCGTCAAGCACTTCCCGGGGCTGGGCCGGGTGAACGCAAACACGGACACGACCAGCACCGTGGTCGACCCGGGGACCACAGTGGACGATCCGTTCCTGGACCCGTTCGTGGCCGGCATCCGGGCCGGTACCGCCGCGGTCATGGTCTCCCTGGCCCGGTACCCCCAGATCGACCCGGACTCGATAGCCGTGTTCTCCCGCCCGATCGTCACCGGCCTGCTGCGGGACAAGCTCGGCTTCACCGGCCTGATCGTCTCTGACGACCTGGGCATGGCGCTGGCCGCCGGCTCGCTGCCGGTCGGCGAGCGGGCTGTGCGCTTCGTCGAGGCGGGAGGGGACCTGGTGCTGACGGTCCGCTCCTCGGATGCGGCGCCGATGACCGCCGCACTGCTGGCCCAGGCGCAGGCGTCGCCGGACTTCCAGGCACAGGTGACGGCCGCGGCCACCCGCGTGCTGCGCACCAAGTTCCAGGCCGGCCTGCTCACCTGCGCCCGCTGAGGCTGTCCCGGCCCGCCACTGTACGACGGGCACGGCACGGCCCGGCGGCGCTGCGACGCGCCTCGGGCCGGACGGTCGATCGTGGACAGGTACCTCGACGGTTCAGTTCCAGACGTCTGTGATCGGGGAGAGGTCGTCGAAGGTCACGATCAGCAGGCTGTTGTGCGTCTTGGCCACTGGGTGTGGCGGGGGATACGGTGCCCGCGTGACACCCGACGACCGTTTCGAGGCGCTGGTCGCCGAGCTGCTCGCCGTGCCCGGCGTGACGCCGCCGGGTCCGGGCCGCGGCTTCGGCTCGCACGCACTGCGGTTCCAGAACAGGATCTTCGCGATGCTGGTCCGGGGGCGGCTGGTGGTAAAGCTCCCCCGCTCGCGCGTGGATGCCCTGGTCGAGGCGGGCGAGGGCGTCCGGTTCGACGCCAACAAGGGCACGCCGATGCGCGAGTGGCTGAGCCTGTCACCCGGCTCGCGGCTGGACTGGCAGGCGCTGGCCGGGGAGGCGCTGGACTTCGCCGGCCGCCGCTGACGCGCGCGGGCGCGCGGAGGGCCCCCGGTGCGGCGACGCTTCGGTACCGGCCGAAGCGTCGCCGCCGTACGCTGGCGGGCATGGCGCTCAGCGACGCCGCACGGCTGATCGGCGACCCGGCCCGTGCCGCCATGCTCGACGCGCTCATGTCCGGTGAGGCACTCGCCTCCGGGGAGCTGGCCCGGGCGGCCGGGGTCGGGTACGCGACCGCCAGCGAACACCTGTCCCGGCTGCGGGCCGGCGGGCTCGTCGAGGTGGTCGCGGCCGGGCGGCACCGCTACTACCGGCTCGCCTCGCCCGCGGTCGCGCACGCGCTGGAGGCGCTGTCGCTGCTCGGTACCGGCCGGCGCGCGGTCACCTCACTGCGCGCGGCGCGCGAGGACGAGGCGATGCGGCTCGCCCGTGCCTGCTACGACCACCTCGCCGGCCGGCTCGGCGTGGCGGTACACGACGCCCTGCTGCGCACCGGTGCGCTCGCGGCCGGTGGCGACGGGTACCTGCTCACCGAACCGGGGGAGCGGCTGATGACCGGGCTCGGCGTGGCGACCGAGCGGGCCCGGTCCGCGCGCCGCCAGTTCGCCCGGCCCTGCCTGGACTACACCCAGCGGCGGCCGCACCTCGCGGGTGCCCTGGGCGCCGCGCTCTGCTCGCGTCTCGTCGAGCTCGGCTGGCTGGCCCGGCGGGTACCGGGCCAGCGCGCCATGAGAATCACCGACGCCGGCCGCGCCGGGCTGGCCGAGGCCCTCGACGTGAGCGTCTGACCGGTGCCCGGCGCGGCCGGTCGCGTCAGTCGACCGCGCCGGCCGCCGCCGCGACCGCGCGACCGGTCAGCACCTCGGCCAGGTGCAGCCGGTACTCCGCGGACGCGGACACGTCCGAGGTGGGGTGGGTACCGTCGCCGGCCAGTGCCGCGGCGGCACCGATCGCGGACCTGGTCGCCGGTACCCCGACAAGCGCCTGCTCGACCGCCCGCGCCCGTACCGGCGTGGGACCCATGTTGGTCAGCGCCACCCGGGCCTCCGCGATCGTGCCGTTGTCGCGCCGGACGGAGGCGACCACGCCGACCATCGCCCACGCCTGGGCGACCCGGTTGAACTTCAGGTAGGTTCCGCCCCAGTCCGGCCGCTTCGGTACCCGGGCACAGACCAGCACCTCGTCCGGCGCCAGGGCCGTGGTGAGGTAGTCGACGAAGAAGTCGGCCGCGGCGACCGTGCGCCGCCCTGACGCTCCCGCGATCTCCAGCGTCGCGTCCGCGGCCACCGCCACCGTCGGCAGGTCGCCGGCCGGGTCGGCGTGGGCCAGCGAGCCGCCGAAGGTACCCCGGTGGCGCACCTGCCGGTCGGCCACGGTCGCCACGGTGTCCGCGACCACCGGCGCGTACCGGCGCACCAGCGGATCTGCCAGCAGGGCGGCGTGCGTGGTCATGGCCCCGATGACGAGGTCGTCGCCGTCCTCGCGGACGCCGCGCAGCTCCTCGATCCCACCGAGGTCGACCAGCAGCCGGGGCGCGGCCATCCGCAGCCGCAGCAACGGCAGCAGGCTCTGCCCGCCGGCCAGCGCCTTGGCCTCCTCGCCGCCCTCGGCCAGCGAGCTGACCGCCTCGTCCACAGTGGACGGACGGGCGTAGTCGAACGGCGCGGGGATCACGACCGCTCACCGCCTTCCCGGATCGCCCGCCACACGCGCTCCGGCGTGCAGGGCATGGGTACGTCGCGCACGCCGAAGGGGCGCAGCGCGTCCACGATCGCGTTGACCACCGCCGGGGTCGACGCGATGGCGCCGGCCTCGCCGACACCCTTGACACCCAGCGGATGGCCGGGCGCCGCGGTCTCGGTCCGGTCGGTGACCAGGTCCGGCAGGTCCGCCGCGCTGGGTACCAGGTAGTCCGCGAGGGTACCGGTCAGCAGGTTACCGTCGGTGTCGTACACGGCCTCCTCGTACAGCGCCTGGGCGATGCCCTGGACCACGCCGCCGTGCACCTGGCCCTCGACGATAAGCGGGTTGACGACCAGCCCGACGTCGTCCACGGCGACGTACGAGCGGATGGCCACCCGGCCGGTCTCGGTGTCCACCTCCACGGCGCACAGATGGGTGCCGTGCGGGAAGGAGAAGTTCACCGGGTCGTAGGTCGCGTCGGCGTCCA
>CAZYCD010000099.1:11109-16965 GCA_964645345.1 uncultured Micromonosporaceae bacterium | reverse complement strand
GTCGTGCTCGACGATGAGGAAGGTGACGCCGGCGGCGTTGTACGAGCGGATGTGGTTGGCCATGGTCTCGATCAGCACGGGGTTGACGCCGGCCGTTGGTTCGTCGAGCAGTACCAGCCGCGGGCGGCTCATCAGCACCGCCGCGAACTCCAGCAGCTTGCGTTGGCCCCAGGACAGTTCGCTGGCGTACAGGTCGGCGACGTGCGCCAGCTTGAACTCCTCGAGCAGGTCGGCCGCCCGCGCCTGGTCGTTGCGGGAGACCCGGCGGGCGAACATCGTGGGCCACCGCCCGCCGCCGGCCACGACCAGGTTCTCCCGCACGGTCAGGTCGGCGAACACCCGGGCCTGCTGGAAGGTGCGGGTCAGCCCCCTGCGGTACAGGCGTCCCGGGTTGCTGCCGCCGGTCGCCTGGCCGTCGAAGCGCACGGTGCCGGAGTCGGCGTGCAGGTATCCGGTGACGAGATTGAACACGGTGGTCTTTCCCGACCCGTTGGGACCGATCAGGGCGGTGATGCTGCCCTCGTCGACCGTGAAGGAGCAGTCGTTGACGGCGGCCAGCCGGCCGAAGGTCTTGCACAGCCCGGACACCTCTAACAGCGCGGTCATGCCGAGCCACCTCCCGTCCGCGACATCAGCGGTTCGTCCACGGCGGGCTGGTCCGCGTCGGCTGCCGCCCGGGTGCCGGCGCCCATGGCCGCGACCGCCCGAGCTGCGGCCAGAGCGGACAGCCGGCGCCGGTACGCCAGGGTGGGCACGATGCCGCGCGGCAGCAACAGCATGATGACCAGGAAGACCGCGGCGTACCCGACGAGGTACAGCCGGCTGCCGCCGATGTAGTAGGCCAGCAGTTGCTGCGCCGGCATCAGGATGGCCGCGCCGAGCACCGGTCCCCACAGGGTCGCTCGGCCGCCGAGGAACGTCATCAGGACGATGGCGATGGTGATCAGCGGATCGACGGCGAACTGCGGGTAGACGAACCCGATGTAGTAGGCCCAGATCCCGCCGGCGATCGCCATCAGCCCGACGCTGACCGCGAACGCCAGGAGCTTGACCCCGAGCGTGGGTACCCCGAGACCGCGGGCCTTGTCCTCGTCGCCGCGGATCGCCGACAGCGCTAGCCCGATCTTGCTGCGGCTCGCGCCGTACGAGATGAGCATGGCCAGTATCAGCAGCCCGGCGGCGGCGTAGTAGAACGGCCGGTTGAAGGTCTCCACGGGGAACGGCGGCGCCGCCAGGCCCGCGCCCTGCGCCCCGCCGGTGACGCTCTTGAGGTTGAACGCCAGCGTCTGCACGACGAACAGCAGCGTGATCGTGACGATGGCGAACACGTCCTTGCGGGTACGCATGGCGATCGCGCCGATCGGCAGCGCGAGGATGCCGACTGCCACCCCGATCACCGGCAGGAGCAGGAACGGCTCGTATCCGGAGTGCAGGACGTGACTGCTGCCGAACACGTCGGCGGTGGCGTAGGCACCCAGGCCGAAGAAGGCCGCGTGACCCAGCGACGGGTACCCCGCGTAGCCGCCGATGAGGTTCCACGCCACCGACATCGCCGCGTACAGGACGGTGAAGAACAGCAGGTTCACCAGCCAGTTCGCGGACAGCAGCAGCGGCGCGGCGACCAGCACGGCAACGAGGCTGCCACCGCGGGCGAGCCCGGCCCGGGTGGCCAATGGGCTCGGCCGATCGGCGCTCATGCCGCCCCCCGCTCGACCCGGCCGAACATGCCCTGCGGGCGGACCAACAGCACGAGCAGCAGCACCACGAAGAACGTCATCTCCGACCACGTCGGCGACCAGGCGACCGCGGCGACCGACGAGGCGACCCCGATCACGATGCCGGCGACGACTGCCCCGCCGATGGAGCCGAGGCCGCCGAGGATGACGACCGACAGCAGCCGGGAGATCAGGTCGTAGTGGCTGCCCGAGTTGAACGGGTACAGCAGCCCGAAGATGGAGCCGGACGCGGCGGCGGTGGCGATGCCCAGGCCGAAACCCAGCGCCTGTACCCGCTTGGCCTCCACCCCGAGCAGCGCCGCCGACTGCGGGTTCTGCACGGTGGCCCGGATGGCCCGGCCGAACCGGGTCCGGTGCAGTACCAGGTACAGCAGCCCCAGCAGCGCGATCGACAACGCGAACCCGTAGATGCGGACCGCGGAGACGGAGTACCCGGCGATCGCGAACGACTTGTTGGCGTACGACGTGCCGATGCTGCGGTAGCTGGTGCTGTAGGTCGCCGACAGGACTCCCTCGATGAGCAGCGCCAGCGCGAAGGTGACCAGCAGTGACAGTTCCGAGGCGTCCTCGCGGCGCAGTGGGCGCAGGAACGCCCACTGGCCGGCGACGCCGATGACGAACATCAGGGGGGTGGTGATGAGCAGGGCGAGGAACGGATCGACACCGAAGCGGGTGAACAGGCTGTAGGCCAGGTACGCCGAGGCGATGACGAATGCGCCCTGGGCGAGGTTGACCACCTTCATGATGCCGAAGATGAGGGTCTGACCGGAGGCCATCAGCGCGTAGACGCCACCGGTGAGCACCCCGAGGATGAGCCCTTGCAGTAGTGCGTGCATGGTGCGACTTCCTTATCCGGCCCAGTTGGGCTTGGGGGCGATCGGGGCGGCCTGCGCGATGTCCTTGGGGAACACGGGCTTGAGGTTCCCGTCGATCCACTGGACGAGCCGGTAGTTGCCCTGCGGGGCACCGTCGGCGTTCCAGGAAAGGTCACCCAGCAGCGTCGGCCAGGTACCCGAGTGAAGGGCGCTGATGATGGTGGCGTTGTCGAGCTTGCCGGTGCGCTGCGCGAGGAGTTCGAGCACCTGCCCGGCCGCGTACGCCTCAGCGGACGAGTTGTCGATGTCGGTGGCGGCCCCACCGAACTTGGCCAGGTACGCCTTGACGAAGTCCGCGCTGCCGGTGGCGGTGGAGTCCGGGAACCAGTCGCCGGAGGAGAAGACGCCCGCCGTGTTCTTCGCGCCGACCTTGTCGGGGAACTCGACCGGCGAGTTGGCGCCGTTGCTCATGAACAGCCACTTCGGGCTGAAGCGCAGCTGCACCATCGCCTTGACCTGCTGGTAGGCGTCCTCCGACTGGGTACCGGCGACCACCACGTCAGGGTTGGCCGCGGCCACCTTGGCGACGATCGGGGTGAGGTCGGGGGTCTCGGCCGGGTAGGTCGCCTCGTAGACCGTCTTGATGCCCGCCGCCTCGAACTTCGCCTTGACGCTGTCGGCGATGGGCTTGGCGAACGGGTCGTCCAGCGACGGGTACGCCGCGGTCTTCGGGCGCTGGTCGGCCGGCAGGGACAGGATGTAGTCCGCGAACACGTTGCCCTGGTCGACCACGGGCGCCGGTTGGACGAAGAACAGGTTGTGCAGGTGCTGGTCGAAGACCTTCGGGCCGCCGCCGGCCGACTCGATGAACGCGTAGTGGTACCGGTTGGCCACCTGTGAGGCGGGGACGGTCAGCAGGCTGGAGAACGGTCCGAGCACGAGGTCGACGTGGTCGCGCGAGATCAGGTTCTGGTAGTTGGTGACGACCTGGTCCGGGCTGGACAGGTCATCGACGACCTTGAGCGTGACCTTACGGCCGAGCAGGCCGCCTTTGGTGTTGACCTGGTCGGCCCACAGCTGGTACCCGCGCTGGACAGCCTTGCCGGGGTCGGCGAAGTCGCCGGTCAGCGACAGCGACACCCCGATGGTGAGGTCCTTGCCGGGGCCGGATGCCGACGCGCCGGTCGTGGTCGTCGAGCAGGCGGCCGAGGCGAGGATCGCCGCGATGGCGAGAGAGCCGACGACTGCCCGTCGGCGGACGGACTTTGGCAATCGTTTGTCATTCATGATCTCGACCCTCTCTGGAGAAGACGCGAGCGTTGCTGGAGACAAGAGCCCGTCTCACCCGGGATTTCTGGGCGCGAGAGGGCCGATGAGGACGGCAGGCGCAGCGGATTGGACCGGTTCCGATGGACTGTGTGACAATCGATTGCGCATACCGTAGGCGGGGGTTCCGGGTTCGTCAACCCCGCGTCACACCACTGCCGGGAGAAGGCATGCCGCTCGACCAAGCCGACGTCTACCCTGTCGGAGTGACGCCGACCCTCGCCGATGTCGCACGCGAGGCAGGCGTGCACCCGGGTACCGCGTCACGCGCGCTCAAGCCCGACTCGGGCGGCCGCGTCGCGCCGGAGACCATCCGCCGGGTCCAGGCAGCCGCAAAGAAGCTCGGGTACCAGCCGAACGCCCTGGCGCGGGGCCTGCGCACCCGGCGGTCGCTCAGCGTCGGGCTGCTGATCCCGGATCTGACCAACCCACTGTTCCCGCCCATCGTGCGCGGGGTCGAAGAGGTGCTGCGGGCACACGGCCTGGTCGCGCTGGTCGCCAACACGGACAACGACCAGGCGCGCGCGCAGCTGTTGTTCTCCGCCCTGCAGGCACGGCAGTGCGACGGTTTCGTGCTGGCCACCGCGCACCGTGTCGATCCGTTGGTGCAGCTGGCCGCCGAGACCGGCGCACCGGCGGTGCTGGTCAACCGGTCCACCGACCGCAGGCTGCTGCCGACTGTCGCCGGCGACGAAGCCGCCGGGATCGGCGAGGCGGTGGCGCACCTGGTTGGGCTTGGCCACCGCCGCATCGCCCATATCGCCGGCCCGCAGGACATCTCGACCGGCTACATCCGCTACCGGGCGTTTCTGGACGCGGTCGACCGGTTCGGTCTGTCGGCCGCCGACTGCCCGGTGGTGACGGCCGACGGGTACAACGAGGACGCCGGACACCGCGCGGTCGCGGCACTGCCTTCCGGCGCGCAGCGCCCGACCGGCATCGTGGCCGCCAACGACCTGGTCGCCCTCGGCGTACTGGACGGGCTCGGCGACCACGGCCTCGACTGCCCGCGCGACGTGTCGGTGGTCGGATTCAACGACATGCCGTACCTGTCTCGGATCCGCCCCGCGCTGACCACCGTTCGGCTTCCCAAACGGGAGATGGGTGTGCACGCGGCACGACTGCTCATGGAGCGCATCGACGACTCGGCGCCGTCCGACGCACGGCTCGTTCTGCTGCCATGCCCGCTGATCGTGCGCGGGTCCACCGCCCCGCCGCCGGCACCGACCTCCTAGGGTTGGCCGACCCAGTCCCGGGTCGAGCGGGCCGCCCGGTGGCTGGCGAGGGCGACGGCGCCGAGCAGGAGCGTGGCGATCAGCAGCGCCAGGGATCCGTGGCCGGTCTCGACGAGGGCGGCTCCGGCCAGCGCGCCGGCGAACATGCCGACGACGGACACCAGGCGGCGGCCTAGCTTGCTGCCCCCGCCGCCGGCGGGGGCGCTGTCCGCGGCGATACCGGTGATCGTCAGGGTCAGCACCGTGGTGGTCAGGTCCGGGACGGCCAGGGCGCGGGCGGTCGCGTTCTGCAACCCCATCGCGACACCGAGGAACACCACCAGGGTGGCCAGGTCGGCGTGGCCGTCCGGGACGCCGAACAGCTGAGCGAGCACGAACGACACCGCGACCAGTGCGGTCTGGGTCGCCGCGACGGCACGCAGGTGCCGGCCCCGGTGCGCGCGGTTGCGGTGTGCGATCCGGCCGCCGGCAAAGGCGCCGGCGCCGAAGGCCGCGACGGCCAGCGTGGCAGCCCACCAGACGAAGCCGGGCGCACCGGCGAGGGAGAAGGCGAGGAAGACCACGTTTCCGGTCATGTTGGCGACGAACACGTGGCGCAGTTCGAGGTAGCTGTACGCGTCGACGAGCCCGGTCACTACGGTGAGCGCGACCAGCAGTGGCGGCAAGGGGCCGTGCGGGCTGCCGCGGGCCGGGACCAGGGTCCGCCCGGCGTCGCGCAGGTGCTCGATCATGCGGTACCTCCCA
>CAZYCD010000099.1:0-11009 GCA_964645345.1 uncultured Micromonosporaceae bacterium | reverse complement strand
GCCGCTCTCGAGGCGCGCGACCTCGACGCCCTGCTGGTCTTCGATACCAACAACATCCGGTACATCACCGCAACCGTCATCGGCGAGTGGTCCCGCGACAAGATGACGCGCTACGCGCTGCTCACCCGGACCGGCGAGCCGATGGTATGGGACTTCGGATCAGCGGCCCGGCACCACCAGCTGTACGCCACCTGGCTCAAGCCCGAGAACTCCCGCGCCGGCATGCTCGGCCTTCGCGGCGCCGTCGCGCCAGAGGTCGGCCTGGCGGCCCGCGCCACCGCCGAGATCAAAGACATCCTGGCCCAGCAGGGCCTGAATCGGGGGCGGATCGGGGTGGACATCGTCGAGCCGCCCCTGTTGTTCGCCTTGCAGGAGGCCGGGCTGAACATCGTCGACGGTCAGCAGGCCATGCTGGACGCCCGCGAGATCAAGAACGTCGACGAGATCCTGCTGCTCAGCCAGGCAGCGGCCATGGTCGACGGGGTGTACCAGCACATCGCCGAAGCGCTCAAGCCGGGCATCCGCGAAAACGAGGTCGTCGCTCTGGCCAACAAGTACCTCTACGATCACGGATCCGACGACGTCGAAGCGATCAACGCCGTGTCCGGCGAACGATGCAACCCTCACCCACACAACTTCACCGACCGGATCATCCGGCCCGGCGACACCTGCTTTTTCGACATCATCCAGTCCTACAACGGGTACCGCACCTGCTACTACCGCACGCTCAACGTGGGCTCCTCGACGCAGGCACAGCGTGACGCCTACCTGCGGGCGCGTGAGTGGATCGACGCGGCCATCGACCTCGTACGACCCGGGCAGTCGACCGACATGATCGCAAAGGCCTGGCCGAAGGCACAGGACTTCGGCTTCGCCAACGAGATGGACTGCTTCGGTCTGCAGTTCGGGCACGGCCTGGGGCTCGGGCTGCATGAACGCCCGATCATCAGCCGACTGAACTCGCTGGATCATCCGGTCGAGATCAAGGAAGGCATGGTCTTCGCGCTGGAGACCTACTGCCCCGCCTCCGATGGCTTCTCGGCCGCCCGCATCGAGGAGGAGGTCGTGGTCACCCAGTACGGCGCCAAGGTGCTCACCCTGTTCCCGGCCGACACCCTCTACATCGCGAACCGGTACTGACCATGTCGTCGACATCGCCGCCGGCCCGCGGCAACGCAACGGCCCCCGCAGCCCTAGACCCGACCTTGGCGGCCACTACGCTATTCCAGGGCCTGGACCCCGGGGCCGCAGCCCACCTCGCCGCGGTTGCCGAGCGCCGCCACATCGCTCGGGGGGACGTCGTCTTCCGGCAAGGCGACGCCGGCGCGGCAATGTACGTCATCCTGCGCGGCAAGGTGCGGGTCGGACGCCCCGCCGGACCGGACCGGGAGAACCTGATGACTCTGTCAGGCCCCGGCGATCTCCTCGGCGAACTCACCCTCTTCGACCCGGTGCCGCGCAGGGCGACAGCAACCGCCATCACCGAGGTGGACATTGCCGTGTTCACCGACACCGCGGTACGCGACTGGCTTGCCACCGACCCGGGCGCCGCGTGGCACTTCCTTCAACTGATGGCCCGCCGGATTCGAAGGGTTAACGACGCGCTCGAGAATCTGCTCTACGCCGACGTCCCTCGCCGCGTGGCTCGAACCCTGCTCGCCATGGCACGGCAGTTCGGCGATGCCACACCGGAGGGAATCCGCATCAATCACGACCTGACGCAGGAGCAGCTCGCACAGCATGTCGGCGCATCGCGCGAGAGCGTCAACAAGGTGCTGTCCGAACTCGCGAACCGGATGGTCATCCGCCTGGAGTCCCGCAGCCTGGTCATCCTCGACGTGGACCGCCTCGAACGCAAGGCGACCTGAGTCCGCGCGCGCAACCACGGCGCTATGCCACGCCGGGGATAGGAAATCCGGAGTAGGAGCGCCGGAAGTACATCAGAGGCTCGACATCAAGGCGATGCTCGCCGGCGACAATCAGGCCCATGACGATGAGATGGTCACCGGCGCTCACCACCTGATACACCTGGCATACCGCGTGAGCGACGGCCCCGTCGGTCAGCACCGGTAACCCGCAAGTGCTTTCGGGCGTCCACCCGACGCCGACGAAACGGTCGGCCGCAGCGCCGGCGAAACGGTTGGACAGCTGCGCCGAGTCTGCCCCCAGGACGTTCACCACGAAGGCGCCTCGTTCACGAATCGCCGCCAACGTCCTCGAGGCCCGCGAGAGGCAGGTCAGCAACAATGGTGGCTCGCACGAGACGCTGCAGACTGCGCCGGAGGTCATGCCGGCGGGCTCGCCGTGCGCATCGCACGTGGTAATCACACACACTCCGCTCGGCAGCGATCCCGCGAGCGACCGGAAATGGTCGGCGGCGACCCCGTAGCCTGCGAAGTTCACGGCCGCGGACATGGACATGCAGTCCACGAACGCATTCTTCGCGTCCATTGACGCCGATCCGGTCATCGTTACCTCCAACGTCGCGAGGGTACGACGCCGAGCGTGCGCGCCGACGGCCGCGACCACAAGCAATTGTGTAGATCTGAACAGCCCGGCCATTTGTGGAAGTTTGCACACCGCCATTCGTTGCCCGCCTCGGCGCGCTCGCTATTCAATTTGGGCGTTCTACCGTCGCACGTAACTGCAGAGGAGCGTTCCATGCGGTTCTCGATCTACCTGAACGCGCAATCGCCAGGACCTGAGCACGATCTGGACGTCATCGACGCAGTGACTGCACAGGCGGTTCTGGCCGATCGGTGTGGGTTCGCTGGCGTCTGCCTGACCGAGCACCACTTCACCGGCTACAACACATACGGGAACCCGTTCACCTTCGGCGCCTACCTGGCTCCGCAACTGCAGAACGCTCACATCGTTCTGTCTGTGGCCGTGCCGGCGCTGTGGAATCCCATGAATTTCGCCGAGGCGGTCAACACACTCGACCTGCTGACTCGTGGTCGCTGCGTGATTGGCGTTGGCACCGGCGGTTCACCCCAGGAGTACCGGGGGCTGGGCCGGGACCCGGCGCAACGCGGGCCGCTGATGGAGGAGGTCATTCAGCTGGCCCTGAAGGCGATCGCGAAGCAGGAGACCGACCCGGATCTGGCGTACCAGACGCCGCACTCGCAGGGCGTCCTGACCCGACGGATCATGCCCACGTCCTTCACCAAGCCCCACCCCCGCTTCGCTCGCGCGGCGCTGTCGGATGAAGGGATCGTCTACACAGCCGAACACGGCTGGGCCCTGATGACCGCCCGCGAGGGTGTCGCCGAGACTGCCCGCAAATGGTCGCTGTACCACGACACCCTCAATGCGGCCGGCCACGACGCACAGACGCTGGCGTTCGCCCGTCAATGGTCGATGGTGCAGAAGATGGTGTATGTCGGCGTCGACGACCAGACCGCGCTTGCTGACGTGGCGGGTCCGCTGGACTATCTCGCGGCGCAGTCACAGAAGTCCTTCGGCGGCACGGCCGCGGCGGCGGGCTTCAAGAACAGCATCGTCGGCGTCTCCGCGGTCGACCGCGACGACTTCCTGGCCAAAGCGATGATCGTCGGCGGCCCCGAAAAGGTTGCCCGCGAGATCGCCGAGTACGAGGCCGCCGGCGTCAACCACATGACGTTGGTCTTCCTGTACGGGCAGATGAACCCCGGCCTATCCGCGGCGTCCCTGCGTCGCTTCATCGACGAGGTCATGCCGCACTTCAGCGGGCCGGTCGAGACCGCCGAGCGCATCGCCGCCGCCCGCCTCAGCGACTGATCCCACCCACCAATCCGACAACCGAAGGAACGAAAATGACCAGCGCAGCCACCACCGACATTCAACCCCCGCTGACCGCCGGAACCTGGACGATCGACGCCGCACACACCCTCGTCGAGTTCACCGTTCGCCACATGACGATCGCCAGCGTCCGCGGACGCTTCGGTGTCGTCGACGGTGTCGTCACCGTCTCGGAGGATGACCCGTTCGGCGCGACAGTGAAGGCCGACATCGACGTCAGCGCCGTCAGCTCAGGGCACCCGAAGCGCGACGAACTGATCCGTTCGGCCGACTTCCTCGACGCCGCCCACTTCCCGGTGATGACCTTCGAGAGCACTCGCGCGGAACACCTCGGCGGGGACACGTGGCGGATCCCGGGAACGCTGACCATCAAGGGTCAGAGCCGTCCCGTCGCCCTGGACGCCATCTTCGGCGGCGTCATCAGCCACCGCGGCGCGACCCGTGCCGGCTTCTCCGCGGTAACAGAGATCAGCCGTAAGGACTTCGGCATCACCTGGAACGCCGCTCTGGACGCGGGCGGGGCGATCGTCTCGGACACCGTACGAATCGCGCTCGAAGTCGAGCTCGTCCGGACAGAGGGCTGACGCGGATGGACCTCGGACTGACCGGCCGCACAGCCGTCATTTCTGGCGGCAGCACCGGCATCGGCAAGGCGGCGGCGTCGACGCTACTCCAGGAGGGCGCCAATGTCGCGCTGCTCGCACGGTCGAAGGACCAACTCGACCTCGCCGTCGAGGAACTGCGGCGCGACCACCCCGGCCGGATGATCGAAGGATTCGCCACGGATGTGACCGACCGCTCGCTCGTCGACGCCGCGGCCGAAAAGGTCCGCTTGCGCTTCGACACCGTCCACGTATTGGTCGTGGCCGCCGGCCATCGGATGCGTCGGCTGGACCGCCAGTTGCTGTGGGAGGACGCCGACTGGGCCGCCGACCTGGACGTCAAGACCCTGGGGATGTTGCGGGTGGTGAGGGCGTTCCACCCGCTGCTGGACAAGACCGGGGCGGGCCGCATCGTCAACGTCGGCGGGGTCGCCGGCATGGCTGTCTGGGAGGGGGCGCTGACCCACGGTCTGAACAACGCCGCGATGCACCACGCAACCCGGTACCTCGCGCGCGATCTGGCCCCGGAGGGCATCACCGTCAACGCCGTCGTGCCGGGCCTCGTTGCTACCGAGTGGCGCCACGGCTGGGCGACCGCCGCCGCGGATCGTGCGGGAACGACGGTTGACGCGTTCCTCGCCGCCTACCTGCAGCGCCTCGGCGTCCTGCTCGGCCGTTGGGCCGAATCCCGCGAGGTGGCGGATGCCGTCACCTTCCTCGCCTCCGCACGGGCGGCGTACGTCACCGGAACCTCGCTCGTTGTCGACGGCGGCATCAGCGCGCATGCGCTGTGACCGGATCAGGAGACCGTCATGATCGAACACGTTGTCGTCGTCAAGGCAAAGCCCGGTTTGGAAGTGCAGGTCTCGGACATCCTCACGGCGTTCGCCCAGAACGCGGCGAGCCTTCCCGGCGTCGTCGCGATCACGGCCGGCCCGAACTTCCACCGACGATCGCAGGGCCTCGGCGTCACTCACGGTCTGCTCGTGCGTTTCGTCGACCGCGCTGCACTCGATGCCTATCAGGTCCATCCGTTGCATGCGGACCTGTTGCCCCAGCTCGGCGACACGTGCGTTGAACGTGTGGTGCTGGATTGGGAGGTCGCGGCATGAGCGGACCGTGGCGCAGCTTGGTCGCGACCGGCCTGGCTCCAGGCGGGTCCCCCGCTGCATACACGGCTCAGGAGCGCGCCAACCTCGACGTAATCCTGCGTTTGCGCTCGGTGCCCTTCGCCGAGCGCAAGCGGTTCATGCACCCGCAGATGCGACACCATCGCTGGGGCTTCATGTCTCTCGCCGACATCACCGGCATGAAAGACGGATCCGGCTACGACGCCACGTCAATCTCCGGACGGGTAGACACGATCGAGGACATCATCGCCAAGGGCGACCGCGTCTGGGCCATCTGGACCATGCGGGGCACCCACACCGGTCAACTGTTTGGCATCCCGGCAACGGGCCGGAATGTCGAGGTGCTCGAAGCCGGGGTGTGGCGCATGGTCGACGGCCTCGTCACGGAAGCCTGGTTCTTCGGTGACGAACTCGCCCTGCTGCGCCAGCTCGGCCTGTCGATCGACCGCGTTGTACTCGAAGCGGCCACCGAAGCGCCTCACGCTTGAGTCATCGACTCTCGGCGGCACCCGTTCCACCTCGGGTGCCGCCGAGAGCGACCTCCGGGTCCATGACCAGGCCGTCTCCACGTCCATCAGGCCCGCAGTTCCTGACTCCAGCAGCACCCCCCGGTCAGCCGAGGCAAGGCGTTGAGGTGCAATCTGGGCCGCCTTCGGGCGCGCAGCAAATCGCTAAGGCCAGTTGCGTACCGTCGATTTGCCGGCCCCGTTCGGCCCGATCAGACACGTGACTTGACCAGGGCGCACGTCGAGGTCAATTCGACGCAGAGTTTATCCTGCGGCATAGTTGGCGCCCATATCGCGCAACGAAGAAATGTTCTCGCGAGTGCCGCAGCCCTGAATGTGCGCCATTCCTGGACTGCGGTCCTGCTGTCGGTCGTACCGGCGCGAATGCATTATCGGCTCGCCTACGCACCGGCCGCCACCTGCGCGCAATCGATTGCGCACAGACTAGTCACCGCACGCGTGCTGGTCAACTGCGCGGGGGGCGTGTGCAAATTTCAACAGCAGGTTGCCCTGACCCACGTGACCACGCACACACTCTCGTCTAACGGTTGCACGACGCCGACCGTCTGAGCCTTTCCTCCCCGACTCAGTCCCATTTCCCGTCGATAGCTACCGCGCGGAGTTGGCGGTCACCCCATCCAAATAACGGAGGCAGATCGTGGTCAGTAGCAGGCAATGGAGACGAATCGCGGCCGCAACTGTGGCCGCCGCCAGCCTGGTCCTGCCGGCATGCTCATCCCCCGCCGGCGCCGGCGCGGCCAACAGCAAGGACCTCGTGATCGGCATTTCGCTGTCGCTGACCGGCGACTTCGGCGACACGGGCAAGGCCGCGCAGCGCGGCTACCAGCTGTGGGCCGACCAGGTGAACAAGACGGGCGGCATCCTCGGCCGCAAGGTGCAGTTGAAGATCGTCGACGACACAACCTCAGCCACCCAGGTGGTAACCAACTACGAGAACCTGATCAAACTCGACAAGGTCGATCTCATCTTCGGCCCGGTCTCAAGCCTGCTGACCGTGCCTGGCGCACGCGTCGCCGCCCGGCACGGCTATGCCTTCATCGAACCGGCAGGCGGAGCGCAGTCGGTGTTCGACCTGCACCTGCACAACCTGTTCCTCGCCCAGCCAGCGCCGGTCGTGCAGCTGGGCCAGAGCTTCGTCGACTACATCCTCTCGCTGCCGCCATCCCAGCGGCCAGCAACCGCGGCGTACTCCAGCGTCGACAATCCGTTCGCGGCGCCCGTCGTCAAGACGGTCCGGCAAGGGCTCGAAGCGGCTGGTATCAAGACCGTTCTCGACCAGACCTACCCGGCCGAACAGGCCGACCTCGGCGGCGTGGTATCCCGCATCGTCGCCGCCAAGCCCGACCTCGTCGTCGACGGCAGCCAGGGCGAAGACGGCTACGAGACCGTCAAGGACCTCGTCCAGCAGCGCTTCAACCCGAGGTTCCTGTTCATGCCCAACGACGCCTCGGACCCGGTGAACTTCCCGACCAAGGTCGGCAAGGAGAACGTCAACGGCGTGTACACCGCCAACGACTGGTCACCGCTGGCCAAGCGCGTCGGCAACGAGGACTTCATCGCCGCGTACACCGCGAAATTCGGCGGCAGCGTGGCCGACATCGACTCGACCTCCGCCGAGGCGTACGCCGCCGGACAGCTCCTGCAAGCGGTGGCGACGAAGACCGGCAAGATCGACAACCAGACGATCATCGACACGCTGCACGCGGGCACCTTCACGACCATCGAAGGCGACCTGTCCTGGGACGCCAACGGAGCGACCAACGGCCACTCGAGTCTGCTGATGCAGTGGATCGACGGCAAGCTGGTACCGGTCTACCCGGCTACGGACGCCGTGGCCTCACCCGTGAACCCGAAGCCCGCGTGGGGTGCGTGACCCACATGCACATCTTCGTCCAGGCGCTTATCCTTGGCACGTTGACCGGTGGCGTCTACGCGCTGATGTCAACCGGACAGACCCTCGTGTTCGGCGTCATGCGGGTGGTGAATGTCGCCCAGGGCGTACTCGTGGTTCTGGCGGCCTACCTGTCCTACTCGCTGCACACGCAGCTTGGTATCGATCCCTTCGAAACCGTACTGCTGGTCATGCCAGTGATGTTCGTCGTGGGCGTCCTGATCCAACTGCTGTTCATCCGGCCGGTTAGGCGTAACCGGCCGGATGTCAGCTTCGAACAGACACTGCTGATCATGTTCGCCCTGTCAGTCGGCATCGAAGGCGCGCTTGACCTGATCTACAAGAGTGACTATCGCAGCATCGCCACCAGCTACGCGAACGCGTCGTGGAGCCTGTTCGGCTACACGGCATCGGTCGTACGGGTCCTCGGCTTCCTTGTCGCCGCCGCACTCCTGGGAGGGCTATGGCTGCTGCTGGCCAAGACATCCTTCGGACGGGCAATCCGTGCCACGGTACAGAACCCGACGTCCGCCAAGCTCCTCGGTATCGACACCGACCGCATCGGTGCCCTCGGCATGGGGCTTGGCATCTCACTCGCCGGAGGGTCGGGCGCGGTGTTCGGCCTGCTGTATCCGTTCAACGCCAACAGTTCCTACGACCTGGTGTCGCGACTGCTGTCGATCGTCGTACTCGGTGGTCTCGGCAGCATAGTCGGCGCCGTCGTCGGCTCGGTGATCTTCGGAGTTGCCGAGGCGGTCGTGGCCGCAACCATCAGCCCGGTCTGGGCCCCGTTCACCTTCCTCGTCGTGCTGTTCATCGTCCTGCTCGTACGCCCGCAGGGGCTGTTCGGCCGAGCCGAAAGAGGTGCCTTGTGAAGCACAACTCGTGGAGCAGATCCTCCTGGCTGTACCGGGTCGTCATCCCCCTGGCTGCCATCGCGGCGGTGCCGCTGATCGTCCGGCAATCCTGGGCGCTCAACCTGGCCCTCCTCGGCGTGATGTACGCGGCGCTCGCTTCGTCCTGGAACCTGCTCGGTGGCTTCACCGGCTACGTGTCTCTGTGCCACGCCGCCTTCTTCGGAGTCGGGGCGTACGCGATGGCCGGGCTTGCGGGAAGCACGGCGTCCCTTGCCGGCTACGGCCCGTTCCTGCTTGACATACCCATCGGACTAGCCGTTGCGTTGCTCGCGATTCCGGTCGGATGGGTCATCCTGCGGACCCGGCACGTCACGTTCGCGATTGTTTCGATCACGCTGCTGTTCATCGTGCAGGCTCTGGCGTTCAACCTCACCAGCATCACCGCCGGGTCGCAGGGCCTGGCGGTCGCCATGGCACCGTTCGGCGCGGATGGATTTGAACGGCCCTTCTACTGGGCGATGACCCTGCTCCTGGCGCTCCCAGTGGTGATCTTCGAACTCGTGCGACGTGGCCGACTAGGCCTTTCTCTGGAGGCGTTGCGTGAAGACGAGGAGAAGGCACGCGGCGTCGGCGTGGCCACCCAGCCGCTGAAGATCGGCGCCTTCGCGGTCAGCGTCGGCATCACCGCGATGATCGGCGGAGTCTGGGCGTACTACCTGTCATTCATCCTGCCCCAGTACGCGATCGACCCACTGGTCATGGTCGGGACGGTCCTGATGGCATTCCTCGGAGGGAAGGGCACCCTCTGGGGGCCCACGCTGGGCGCGCTGATCGTCGCACCCGCACAGCAGTACCTCGCGTACCGCGTCGGCGCCAGCCAGCTGTACCTCGTCTCCTACGCCGCGATCTTCCTCGCCGTCATCCTGCTCCTGCCCGGCGGAATAGTGCCCACGCTCAGCGAACACATCCGCGCCCGCCGACGACGACAAGCCTCCGGCTCAGCCGTTGGAGCACGACCGGGACAGGTCACCGCACAAGGAGCTCAGTCATGACCCAGACGTCCGTTCTGCTCGATGTTCAGGAGATCAGTCGCGCCTTCGGTGGCGTGCATGCGGTTTCGAACTGCTCGATAGCCGTCCGTCCACACACGATCACCGGTTTGATCGGCCCGAACGGATCCGGCAAGACGACAGCGTTCAACATCGTCACTGGCTATGTTGCGGCCGACTCAGGCCGGGTCCACTTCGCCGGTAGCCACGTCGCCCGCCCGGATCCGCGGCGCCTCTACCGCGTTGGCCTCTCCCGAACCTTCCAGCAGGCACGTGTCTTTCCTCAACTCAGCGTCCTGGAAAACATGGTTGTCGCCGCCCGCCGGGACTGGCGTGCGCTGTTCGGCCGGCGGGTCACCCGCACGGACCGTGACCAGGCGTTCGAGCTCCTGACCGAGTTCAACTTGGTGGAGCACGCGGACAAGCTCGCGGCCGAGCTGTCCTACGGTCAGCGCAAGCTGCTCGACTTCGCGACAGTGTTGATGGGCGAACCTCGTCTCGTGCTGCTCGACGAACCGACAGCAGGCGTCAATCCAGTCATGATCGCCACCATGGAGCGGCACGTGCGTGATCTGCACCGTCGCGGTCTCACGTTCTTGATCGTCGAACACGACATGAACTTCGTCATGCGGCTGTGCGATCCGATCATCGTCCTGGATAGGGGCCGATCCATCGTGGAAGGTAGCCCGGAAAAGGTACGAACGGATCCGGCTGTACTCGACGCCTACCTCGGCGGCTAGCGCGTAGCCATCACCGGAAGGGCACACGCCTTGCCCTTCCGGTCGCGCTTATCTATGCCCATCGCCGATCGGCACGATCAACCGCCACCTCTGCGGCTTGCCCTTCAGTTCGTCGAGCACATGACCAATGTGCGGCTTGGCCTGAGACGGGACGACGATCGGGGATCAACACCGCCTCGGCGGCGTTGATGGCGTGGTCCCACGCGTCTGACGGGTTGGGATGCATGGAGCAGGCCGCACTCCACGCCTCGGTCAACTCCTCCCCAAAACGCGGTTCCAGGCGCCCTCAGCCGCCGCGACCCGTGTGGGCATGTGGCGTTTGACGCCCGCACGAGATCTGGCGGCAAATCTGGAGCAACAACCCGGTGCGCCACGAGGCGCCGTGTGTCCGTGTGGAGGTGAGAGACCTGCACCGTTGGGCTGTCGCAGCAGC